>JAITCL010000052.1 GCA_031283105.1 Treponema sp.
ATGGTAAAAAATGACTGTATATGAAATGAAGAAATAAGAAGTAATGCCTGATTTAAATATAGTTTATTACTATCATTCAAAATGTTTACCATTGCGTAGTATTACAGAGTTACCGGAAAACGAAGCATTTCAAATAGCTTATCAGTTTGGACTAATTAATGGAACTTCTTTTGGAAGATTTAAGGATTTTAATAATTATTACCCAAGAAGAATAAAGGCGGAGAAATGGCTGTATGAATGGTCTGCAAAATCTGGAGGAGAAGCAAAAATCGAACATCCCATTTATTTTGTTTTAGAACAAAGTGATTTTTTTATTTTTTTTTTTGATAAAGGCAAAGTCATAAAATTACACCTTTCATTAATAAATTCCAAACATATCAGTTTTACAATAGGTGATAGTATGACAACATTTAACGATGATTATAATAGTATAAGAAAAGACCCTATTTTTATGGAAGAGGTATATAAATTAGTCGAAGAATATGATGGGAAACTGGAAATATATTTGGAAATAATGGAGAAAAAATATATAGAATGTCAGTTATGGAATAAGGAATATTTAAGTAATATTGACAAAATAAACTAAATATCTTAATATATAGTATAGACTTTTTTTATACTCCATTTTAATGGCGTATAAAGGAGTTAAGGCCATTATAAATCTATTCCTGGGGCTAATCGCCTCTATAGGATTTTATTTTCTTTTTTACAAACTCAACAAACCAGAGGCTCGTTGGCGGTCTGTCGCGCTTTTGGCGGTATCCGTACTGGGCCAGCCGCTTTGTATATTATGGCAGGAACTTTATATCTACCGGCAGGCTAATACAGCCTCACTCATTGATATTACCATTATTCATCAAGCGCTTTTCCTTCTTGTCTGCGTTCTGTTGGGCAATAACCGTTTAAGGGCGCTTATTTCCGCCACATTTGCTTTTAGCGCCATTCATTTGGCGAACATACCTGCTACTTATTTTATTTCCGCCGTAGTTTTCCCTTTAACTAACACGGAAAATATCTTGGAAGCATTCTTGCAATTCCCGCAATTATATTACAGCGGTATTGTTTTAAACGGCATTCTTATAACTGTATGCTGCCTTTTCGCCGCGCGTTGGCTGCGTGAAGCCAGATTAAAGCCGCCTGTTAAACTTTATGCGGTTTTCAACCTGCTGTTTATTTTGTTCCCCTTGATGGTTCTCGTGTTTTGGGATGATATAGCAATGATAATGCCCATATATTCTTTATCTTTGGCTCTTTTGGGGACATTTCTTTTGGGATTACTGCTGTTTTTATTTTATCTGTATACCCGATTGGCCAAAGATAATTTGACAGCCGATATAAAAGAAAACGAAAGCCCATTAACGGTTGCAAAAGTTGATAAATACACGCCGTTCATTCAACTTTTGAGCAGGCGTGAATTAGAAGTTATCGAAACGGTACTTGCGGGTAATGTCAGACACAAGCAACTCTCCGCCACCCTGAATATTTCCGTCAGTACGGTAAAAACCCATTTAATACATATTTATCAAACTACCGGCGTTTCCGGTATTGCCGCCCTCTCATCTCTTTTTCACGGATACACTTCCAAACACCGGTAAATCAACCTCAAATCAACCCAAAGTCAACCCAAAAGGTGATATAAACACGCCCCGCCTTCAATATATTTTTCATAAGAGGAGTTCGTTATGTTGAAGTTAAGAGCGCTGTATCATCAATTGCAGGAATATCTTTTTTACGATGATTACAGAAAAAGAAAAGATACTTTAGAAACCAAGAAATGCAGGAATTGTCTCAAGAGGGTCAGCCTACATTGGCATATATGCCCCTGGTGTAAATATCCTGATTTTTCATTTAGTGAGGAATATTTATATAACTGAAATTTCCGAACAATCCTGTTAACTAACTTTTTCTAATTTATCAGGCAAGACGTTGATTTCTATCATTTCTCCGTCTTCCCCCGCTTCAAATAAAACGGTTATGGTATCTCCTTTGAAAAGAGTTACCGTACCTACGGCATCCTTATTAATAAATTCACCGCTATGGCCTATTTCAACGTCTTCAAGGAGTTTTACCCTGTCATTAATCTTAAAGGGGTTTACTTTTGCAGGGGCTTTTTGGTCAGACTCAAAATTGGCTGATACGCCGTTATTTTTACCCATAGCATAAACAGTCAGTACAAGCTGTTCCAACTGGGTCATTTTTATATTATTAAAGTCATTATTAAAAAATTTTCTGATAATATAATTTGCATCCGCCGTATCTTCTATTTTAATATCTTCGATTTTCATAATCGCCCTGTCCTCTTGCATACAAGATTACCCTATATAGCGCTTTTCGTCAAGCATTTATTCCAGTGTCCGAAAAAGTTAACTAACTTTTCGGACAGCCGCCTTTACTGTACTGCCTGGGTCAGGCGTATCTGGCTTTCGGCAAAACCGTCAATGGATTTTACCAGGGCAAGCCAGTAGTTTGCCTCGGTTTCCGATATGTACGGGCCAACCCGCACACGGTACCATGTTTTGCCGTCAATGTCGCGGTTATCAATAATCGAGGCTATGCCTTTGGAAGCCAGTGATTCCTTGGCCCCTTCGGCGCGTATCTTGGTGCTGAACGCGCCCGTTTGAACCCAGTAGTTATTATGCGCTTTGTTTGAATTTGCCGCAGGTGATTTTGCCGCCGCTTGAGGAGCCGGTGCGGCTTTTACCGCAACCGTCACCGCTTTGGCGGCGGGCGGATTGTCCAGCGCGGCGGGTTGAGCCGTCGTAAGTTTAACCGTTGAGGGCTTGCGCGCCGATGTTACCGGAGTATCAGGAACCGCGGCGGTTTCGGGTACCGGCACCGTCAGAGTGGTAATATGGGGAGCTTCCACCGGTTCTGAAAAAGTAACTTCATAGGACTGCGGTTCCGCGGCTGTCCTGGCGGAGGGAGACTGAGTCCGCTGAACGCCGGCAGGTTCAACTACCGTAGCCCAATCCCGTTCGATATTGGGTAATGATGACTGGAGCGGCGACGCGGATCTTTGCCGGGGGGCAATCATCAACAGGGGAATCCCGATGATTATCAACAGAACTATACCGACTGCTACGGCTACCAGTAATAATTTTTTCTTTTCCATGGTTGTCAAAACCCTCCCTATACGGTTGTGTTTGGCCCCAGTTTTGACAGAATTGCATCTATCCGGCATTCCAGCCTTGTCGCGCGGCGGGAACCCGGCAGAAATCCTGATTTTCCGATTCCTGGGTTCTCTACCCTGTATATATCGGCATTTTTCGCTAAATATTGAGCGAAAAATTGTTTCTGGCTCGAAAATCGCCTTAAAAGACTAGCCCAGGGGAGTTTATCCCGCCGTTTTGCCCGTATCAGCCGGATAAGCAGGGGGGCGCAGACCACTATAATGCCATTCAACTCGCCGAAAACGGCGGATTTATGGAGCAGGGCGGCATTGATAACGCAATTGTTCCCGTTGCGGGCGGCAATCCACTCCAGCGTTAAACGGTTTGCCTCAGGATGAACAATGGCCTCCAGCGCGAACAACTCCCCTTCCCTTCCAAAAACCTTTTTCCCCAGCCGCCGCCGGTTAATCGTTCCGTCCTGATTTTGTATGTCCGCGCCAAAACGGGCGACAATAGCCGCTTTTTTATTTTCAATGGCGATGTATCCCAACTTGTCCACATCCAGCGCCGCAAGCCCCCGCTGTTCCAAAATGGCCGCGACATGGTTTTTTCCGGCGCAATACGTTCCGGTCAGCCCAATAAGCATACTGTATACATAACGTAAAAATTGATATTCGGCAATCTGATTCATGAAGACAACGGTATTCACTTTATGATAATACAAACGAACCGGAGGGGGTGCTACGGGCGAGCGGAAATGCTTGTAGAATCCGCCTGTGCAGCCCCGTCCGGCCTTTTTTTCTATAAGCAAGTGTTTTTCATTTCTGTAAATCAGTGCTGTCCTCATACTTTGTGTGCCGGACGCTGTTACTGTACACCTGGTTTTTGCTTTTTTTCCCTGGTCTGCTCCGGCGGAGAATTCCAAATATTTCCGCTACCCGTCCACCCCCTCCGGCCAGCCCGTACCATCATAGAGGGCAGCCCTATTCCACCCCTGTCCTCCCCTCCGTGTCCTCCGTGGTTAAATTCTTCCCTGCCTTTACAAGAAACATTAAAAATGTAAAACTATAATCATGTCTGAAGCACCTGATGCTGCAAGCCGTTTGGGAACCGAACCGGTCAGCAAACTCCTCCTCCGTTTTTCCATTCCCGCCATAACCGGAATGGTGGTTAATGCTTTGTACAATGTGGTTGACCGCATTTTTGTCGGGCAGGGGGTGAACGAGATTGCCTTGGGCGGCCTTTCGCTGGTACTGCCTTTAATGACGATTTCGCTGGCCTTTGCCATGCTGTTCGGCATCGGCGCGGCAAATATGATTTCCATGCGCCTGGGTCAGAAACGCAAACCGGAAGCGGAAAACGCCCTGAACCACTGTTTTTTCCTGCTGCTGGGAACCGGCCTTTTAATGACCGCCCTGGGACTGATTTTTATTGAGCCGCTGCTCTCCCTGCTGGGGGCGCAGGACGGCAGCGAGGCCCTGAACTACGCCCGCAACTATTTGCGGATTATCCTGTACGGAACGGTGTTTGCCCAGATAGGTTTTGGCTTTTCCCACTGCACGCGGGCGCAGGGTTTCCCCACCGTCACCATGATCAGCATGATTATGGGCGCGGGGCTTAACACGATTCTTGACCCGATTTTCATTTTTATTTTTCACTGGGGCGTTGAAGGCGCCGCCTGGGCGACGATTATTTCGCAGGCAGTTTCCATGATATGGATACTGAGTTTCAGTCTGGGAAAAAAGGCGGTAATTAAATTCAGGCCAAAGACATTCAAGCCCTCTTTCGCTATTGTCAGACAGATTATGGCGTTTGGCTCCGCCCAGTTTCTGCTGCAGTTTATCATGTCCGGCGTACAGCTTTTATGCAATACCAGCGCGGGCTGGTACGGCTCGGCTACGTTAGGCGTTAACAACGGCGGCGACATCGCCCTTTCGGGAATGAACATCAACGGTTCTATTCTCATGCTGATTCTTATGCCGGTTTTCGGGATTAATCAGGGGGCGCAGCCGATACTCGGTTACAATTACGGGGCGCGGCAGTTCAAGCGCGTACTGCGCGCCTATCTGGGGGCCATTGCCGCCGCTACGGTGATCTGCGTCACCGGGTTTGCCGTAGTCGCGTTGTTTTCCGTTCAACTGGTAAAAGTATTCGCGCCTGAGGGCAGCGCCGCACTGATGAACTTTGCCCCCCGCGCCATGCGGATTATGATGTTAATGCTGCCCTTGGCGGGCTTTCAAATTGTTTCATCGAATCTCTTTGTGGTTACCGGCCGTCCCAAAACCTCGATTTTTCTTTCCTTGTTGCGTCAATGCCTCGCCCTGATTCCCTGCATACTGATTTTTGGCCGCTTGTGGGGCTTGTGGGGGGTGGTCTATGCCGCTCCGGTTGCCGATGTTTTTTCGTTTTTTGTTACCGGCGCGCTGATACTCTTTGAACTGCGCAAATTACGGAGTACCGCCGGCGGCGGCCTGTAATCATGGCCGTACGTCGCCCCGCCGCTCTTAACCGCATATACCGTTCTGAAGTTAAAATAGGCGGCTTCCTGTGCGCTCTGGCGCTTTCCGGCATCGCCGCCGGTTTGTACAAGGGAGTGCAGGATAATTTTCTCGCGGAGATTGTTCACATTGACGCTTTTGGGCGGGGGGTGACGGAATTTTTCCGCGAACTGCCGGGCCTGCTGCTGGTGCTGTTCCTCGCGTGGATGTACCGTTTTTCCGAAAACCGCATTTTCAAAATAGGCATTGCCCTGATGATGGCGGCGCTGGCGGGTTTTACCATCGCGGGGCTTATGCCCCTTAATTTTTTCCCCCAAACAGCGGGCAAAGCAGTCGTCATTTTCCTGATGGTACTGTACTCGAGCGGGGAACATATTATCATGCCGGTACGTTCTTCCCTTTCGCTGAATCTGGCGCGGGAGGACAGGGGCGGCGCGTCTCTGGGATTTACCGGCGCTCTGGGGCATGGCGGCAATATTGTCGGCTACCTGATTGTCGCTGCGGCGTTTTTTATCCTTTCCCGCCTTGGCCTCGCCAAATTTGCCCAGTTCAGAATTATGTTTGCCGCCGCCGCTTTTCTGGGGTTGGGCGCGTTTCTCGTCGCCGCGGCAATGCGGGACAGCGGCCTGAAAGTCAAGCGCCGCCGTTTTTATTTTGCCCGGAAATTTTCCACGTTTTATATGCTGGAAATTTTTTACGGCGCCCGCAAACAGGTATTTATCACCTTCGCCCCCTATGTGCTGATTCTGAATTACGGCGCTACTACTGCGGTTATTTCACTCCTGCTTGCCATAAGCGCCGCCTGTAGCTTTTTTGCCAGCCCCCTTATCGGAAAACTGATAGACCGCGTTGGTTACAAAGCCGTTATGGTCGGCGATACCCTTATCCTTATCATCGTCTGTTTTCTCTACGGTTTTTCCCACCGTATCTTTCCCCAACACGTCGCCTTTTACGTTGTCTGTATTAATTACATTTTTGACGCGATAATTTCCGTCGCCAGCATGGCAAGCAATGTCTATGTACAGGACATTGCCGAAAATCAGGAAGAGATAACCGCGACCCTTTCCACCGGCATTTCGATTAACCATGTGATCAGTATTGTTATCGCCCTGCTGGGCGGCTTCATCTGGAAATTCTTCGGCATCGAGTTGTTGTTCAGCCTTTCGGCATTTTTGGGCCTGCTCAATTCACTGTACGCGGCGAGCATAAAAACAACTGGGTGACAGTCACCATAGGGAAAATCCCCTATACCGCCGCCGGCTTTCATATCTTGCCTGTTTTGGTTTCAAATGATACAATATACCAAGAACGGCAGGAAACTATGGAAGCGCTGGAAATAAGGACTATTTTTACCCTGACCTTGCTGAACCATACCATTCCCATTACCGAAACGGTCATTGTCTCCTGGGCGGTTATGCTGGCGCTTATCACTATTTCTATTGTCATTACCCGCCGGCTCAAGACAATTCCTGCGGGGCCGCAGGTGATTGTGGAGACGGCGGTCGAATTTCTTGACAATTTTGCCCGCCAACAGTTTGGCCGTTTTGCGAAGTTTTTGGGCCCCTATATGGGTTCGCTGTTTCTTTTTCTGCTCCTGGGCAATATTGTCCCGGCGGTATCACCGCTGCCGTTGAAACTTTTGGGTTATGAGTTTATCCCGCCTTTTGAGATACGGCCCCCCACCCGGGACATCAATGTAACGGCGGCGCTGGCGGTGATTTCGATTACGCTGGTACTGGTTTGCGGTTTTACGGCGCGGGGCTGCGGCGGCTGGTTCAAACGCCTGTTGCATCCCCTTCCCATGATGCTGCCCTTCAATATTATGGAATACGGCACGCGGCTGATTTCGCTGGCGCTCCGGCTGTTTGGCAATATGCTGGGCGGCTATGTATTGATGTCCCTGATTGGAGGAATTTTTCCCATTGCGCTTCCCATGATCTTTTCGCTGTACTTTGATTTTTTTGACGGGATGATTCAGGCGGCGATTTTTGTATTTTTAACCAGTCTGTATATTTCAGAGGCGGTAAAAATTAATGAGGAATAGCGAGTTGGAGGTGTCCAGTAAAGAATAATAAACCACGAACCAACACCAACCAACACGAACAACAATAAGATATGGAGTAAAAGTTCGTGCTGGTTTGTGTGTTCTGCCTGCCTACAGCAGGCAAGTGGTAAAATTTAAACATTGGACATCTTCAATTAAGATGTTATTAAGGAGGTAATTTATGGAAATGTTAATTGCAGTCGGCGCGGGTATTGCGGTGCTGACCGGCATTGGGGCGGGTATCGGCATTGGGATTGCCACATCGGGCTTGGTACAGGCGATAGCCCGCCAGCCTGAGGCAAGCGGCAAAATTACGCCGATGTTTTTTGTCGGCGCGGCGCTGGCGGAATCGACGGCCATATACGGGCTGGTTATAGCGATTCTGTTGATCTCCAAACTGGGGTAGCGCATAATGCTTGATTTTTCCGTCACTTTTATTATCACCATTATCAACATCGCCGTTCTCTTTTTTATTTTGCGGGTGATATTGTTCAAGCCGGTGACAAAATTCATGGCGGACAGGGCAAAGCGGGTTCAGGATACCATTGATCAGGCGGAAAAAAACCGTACCTATTCGCAGACGCTGCTTGCCCAGTATGAAGACCAACTGAAAAACGCCGGGGCCGAGGCAGACGCAATTATAAAAGCCGCCCGCAAAAACGCCGAAGCGCAAGCCCGCCAGATTGTTGCCGACGGTAAGGCGGCGGCGGAAGCGTTGACCGCAGCCGCCCACAAGCAGGTTGATGCGGAACGGCAGGCGGCCTTTGCCCGTTTCAAAATTGAGGCCGCCGCGCTGGTGATGACGGCTTCTGCCCGTCTGCTGCAGCGGGAAATTTCCGGTGATGATAACCGCCGCTATGCGGCGATGCTGCTGGATGAACTTGCCGCGCAGAAAGGAAATAACCCGTGATGCACAAAAGAATTTTTCACCACGGAGGTCACGGAGTTACACGGAGGAGGAAAGTTTGTCGTATCAAAACTCCGTGGTACTCCGTGTTCTCCGTGGTTAATTCTTACTTATTGGATACCTCCAAGCGCTTCTGCGAGAGGAAGAAAAATGTATTATAAACATTTAGGTGTTACGGAGGACTCATGATGCGCGCGAATCGCTGGGCTGCCGTTTTTGTCACCGTACTCGGTGAACATGCCGCGGAAGGCCTGGCCTGTCTGAAAGCGCTGGTTCAGCCGGTCAAAACCATTTCCGGCGCATTATTCGGTTATTCCGCCGCGCGGCGGCTTGAACAACTGCTGCGGGAAAGCGCCGCCGGCGTTGGCACGGATGTTACTATTGAATACGCCATCCGGTTTATCACCCTGTTGGTTGCGCGGAATCAATTCAAATATATTGATATGATTCTGCAGAAAATCGAAGAACGGATTGATAAACACACCGGAACGCTGGCGGTTACCATTGAATCGGCTACACCTTTGGACAGCGTTTTTGAACAGGAACTGATGCGGCGCATTGTGCAACGAACCGGGGCGGCAAACATTAAAATGAAGACGCGCATGGTTCCCGCTTTACTGGGCGGTTACCGGCTGCGGGCCGGCGGGTTGTATGTTGACGCAAGCGTCAAAGGGCAGATGGATACGATGCAGGCTGATCTGGAGGCGGCTCTATAGATGGTAAATTTTAGCGACCTGACCAGGGTCTTGCAGGAAAAAATAGAACATTGGGAAGGCAAAGCATCTTCCGGCAATGCGGGCTTTGTGGTGCAGGTGGGCGATTCAGTCGCCACGGTGTACGGACTGGATAAGGCCATATACGGCGAGCTGGTAGAATTTGCCTGCGGCGCGACGGGCATTGTCCTCAACCTGGAAGAAGAACAGGTGGGCTGTGTGCTGCTTTCCGGGGAATCGCAGGTTAAAGACGGCGAGGAAGTAAAGGGAACCGGCAAGGTGGTGTCGGTTCCTTCAGGCTCCACCCTGTTGGGACGGGTGGTAAATCCCCTGGGCGTACCGGTGGACGGTAAAGGGCCGGTTACCGCGGAGGAATACCTTCCCCTGGAATCTCCCGCCGCGTCGGTCATAGACCGGGGCAGCGTGAATACTCCCTTGCAGACCGGCATTATTTCCATTGACGCCATGATCCCCATCGGGCGCGGCCAGCGGGAGTTGATTATCGGCGACCGGCAGACCGGCAAGACCGCCATTGCCATTGACACTATTATTAATCAAAAAGGGAAAGACGTTTTTTGCGTGTACTGCGCAATCGGGCAAAAGTCATCATCGGTGGCGGCGATTGTCAGAAAACTTGAAGAACACGGGGCGATGGATTATACCTTTGTGGTGCTGTCCTCCGCATCGGATTCGGCGGCCCTGCAATACATAGCCCCCTATGCCGCGGTTGCGATGGCGGAACATTTTATGCATCAGGGAAAAGATGTGTTGGTCGTGTATGACGATCTTTCCAAACACGCCGTGGCCTACCGCACCATCAGCCTGCTGTTGCGCCGCCCTCCCGGGCGCGAGGCTTTTCCCGGCGACGTATTCTACCTTCATTCGCGGCTGCTGGAACGGGCGGCAAAACTTTCAAAAGAGAAAGGCGGCGGTTCAATCACCGCGCTGCCCATTGTTGAAACCCAGGCCGGCGACATTTCATCGTACATTCCCACCAATGTTATTTCCATTACCGACGGTCAAGTCTTTCTTGATTCGGAATTGTTTAATTCAGGTTTCCGCCCCGCCATTGACGTGGGGCTTTCGGTCAGCAGGGTCGGCGGTTCAGCCCAGACAAAGGCCATCCGCAGTATTTCAGGCCGCCTGCGGCTCGACCTTGCCCAGTACCGCGAAATGGCCGCCTTTGCCCAATTCGGCAGTGATTTGGACAAGGCCACCCGCGACAAACTTGCCCAGGGGGAACGGTTGATGGAAACGCTGAAACAGGCGCAGTATTCACCGTACCCGCTGGAACAGCAGGCCGCCATTCTCTTTCTGGCCATTAACGGATACCTGATGGACGTGGCGGTGGAAAAAATCGCCCATTGTATCAGTGCCTACCTTGAATACCTCAAGCATAACCACACGGATTTGATGCGGAGCATTGGGGAAACCGGCACATTTTCGGCGGAACAGGAAACTGAACTGCGGGCTGCCATAGAAAAGTTTAAATCATCTTTGGCGGACGGAGCCTAGCGTGGCAAATTTACGGGACGTGCGCCTGCGGATGCGGGCAATCAGGCAGACATTGCAGGTTACCAAAGCGATGAACCTGATCTCCACGGCAAAACTGCGTAAAGGCCGGCGTATGCTGCAGGATACCGAACCGTATTTTAACCGGATTCAAAAGTCAATGTTTGACATTCTTTCCCGCGCCAGCAGGGTACACAGTGATTTTTTCCGCAAGCCTGACCCGGCGCGGCAAGCGCAGACTGCCGTTATCGTCATCACCAGCGACAAGGGGCTGGCCGGCGGTTACAACGCCAATGTTTTCCGGCAGGCAAGCGCCCTGTGCGCAAAAGTAAAAAATCCCGTGCTGATTCTTATCGGCGCGGTCGGTTACCGTTATTTCGCACATTCGCCTTACGTCATTTTGGAAAATTTTTCTTTTCATTCTCAAATACCCACCGTTGACCATGCCGAAGAAATCGCCGAATATATTGTTTCACAGTTTCTGTGGGGGGCATTTGACGAAGTCCATGTGATATATACCCACATGTACAGCGCGGTCAGGCTCCTGCCCACCGAACAGCAAATATTCCCTTTAAGCGCGGAAAAAATTCAGGCGGAACTTTTTGAGACGGGAAACATGAAGCGGGTAGAATTACAGTTTGAATTTCTGCCCACGGAAAGGGCGGTTTTTGACGCGCTGGTTCCCCGGTACATCAGGGGCATCCTGTACGGCTGCATGGTAGAGGCCTATGTCAGCGAGCAGAGCGCCCGTATGTCCGCAATGGACGAGGCTTCCAAAAGCGCCGAGGAAATGCTTACCTCACTGCAAATGAGTTACAACCGCGCGCGGCAGGCGGGCATTACCCAGGAAATGTCAGAAATCGCCGCCGGAGCCGCCGCGTTAGGCGATTGATACTTTTGCGCTACCTGCCCCGCCTGCCTGCCCGCCTGACACACTGCATTATTCAGCACATAAAGGCAAAAAAATGTGGCGGAGAAAAACCGCACAAAGGGCGTTAGCTCGACTGCGGTTTTTCGTAGCCTAGCCGCTTTAGCGGAGTACAGTTACAGTCCTGTTAGGCGACGTTGCCCCTTGTTTTATATTAACCATTTTATTTTCTCTTTTTGTTTATCAGTAATTTCTATAATTTTTTTATCAATCATTAATTTAATTATTTTTTCTGTATCATTTTTACTATAATTATTTTTCTTTAAGTCTTTTCCAAAATATTGCCTTAATGTCTTTAAACTTCTTGGTCTAGGGTGTTTATTTTTTGGATCAAAATGCTCACAAACATCATTGAATTTCTCTTCAATATCATCAATACTTTTCAATTCTACTTTTTTCTGTGTTTTCTCTTTTTTATTTGAATCCTTACTTATTCTTATGATGTTTATGTTTTTGTCCAACAAATGATTTTTTAATGGCTCATATCCACCATCTTTTGTGCAAATTACAATTTCAGAATTTTCTAATTCATTATAACATTTACCCAAATAAAATGCTATAAAAAAATCAAGGGCATTTTGTCCAATTCCATTTACTTTAATTAATTCCATTGCATCAACTTTATTAAACTTTTCCGCTAATAAATCCATAGCCAATTTTTCCTGCCCTTTTCCAACCATAACAAATATTTTTGTATGATTTGATATAATATTGTCATCTATTTTTTGAACATTTTCCAAATCAACAAAAATAATTTTCCTATACATTTTTTACTCCTTATATTTCATTCTCATATATTTTTCAAAATAATGCAAGGGGCAATGTTGCCTAACGTTCCGGCTGTAACTGACGTTTTTTTGCGCCCGATAAGGAAAATGCGAAGCATTTTTACGGGCGCAAAAAAATGTGGCGGAACAAAACCGTGCAGAGGGCGTAGCCCGAACACGGTTTTGTGTAGCCTAGCCGCCGAAGGCGGCGTACAGTTACAGTCCTGTTAGGCGCAGTAATTTTTGATTTTATTCTGAATAATTTTTCCAATTATTTCTTTCGTAGCTTAATTGGCACATAGATTTCAAGTTGTGAGTATCCCATTACTTTTTCAAGATTTGGGTTAATTCCATGCGATAAATCATAATGTCCTGGCCTTTCATCCAATTCAAATACATCGCTGTT
>JAITCL010000138.1 GCA_031283105.1 Treponema sp.
CAAAAGAAAAAATAAAAGGGAAGGAAACCGCCAAAGACATGGGCGCTTTTTACAAAACAGAAGTTATTGGCGTTGCAAAAAAACAACTTGGCAGCCATGAAGAATTGTATCTTTTCCCCGTAAGGCTAAGGCGCGGTTTCAGGCACCAGATACGCTGCCACCTTGCGTGGATTGGCTTCCCTGTTTTGAACGATCCTCTGTACGGCAAAGCGGATGGGAGCGGTTTCCTTGCCCTCCGCGCAACGGGACTTTTTTTCGCAGATCCCAAAAACGGCGGGCCGGTAGAGTTTAGCGTGGAACCGTTGACAGTGTAATTCGTGTTAATTCATTGACTCTTTTGTCTTTTCCGGCTAGAACAGTTCCACCTGTGCGCCTTTAGTATCGTTAAAATTGCGCATATAACTAAACACCGCATCGTTATTGCAGACGATATTGTGCTTTTTGCAGACTGCGTATACCAGTTTCATCAATGTTTCATTATTATCACTGGTTACAACGTAATTAAATCCGTACTTTTTTTGATACTCGTTTTTCAATCCGGGAAAATGCCGGTCGAGCTTTGAATATAAATACTCGCGGTTTCCTTCTCGCAGGGTAAGACCAATGCCAAAACATATAATACCGTGAACGCCCGATTCGATACAGTAATCAAGTAAACCCCGCAGATTTTCTTCGGTATCGTTTATATACGGCAGGAACGGGCAGAGCCAGACCACGGTTTGTATGCCGTTGTCGCGTAAAATGCGCAGCGTTTCAAAACGCCGGCGCGTACCGCATACATTTGGCTCGATAATTTTGCAAAGATTTTCATCGTGCGTTGTCATGGTAATTTGAACAATGCATTTTGCTTTTTGATTTATACTGACAAGTAAATACAAATCGCGCAGAATAAGATCAGACTTGGTTTGAATTGCAAGCCCGAAACCATGTTTGTCGATGCTCTCAAGACAAGCTCTTGTATTGGCAAGACTTTCAGGAATAGGGAGATACGGATCGCTCATCGCGCCTGTGCCAATCATGCACTTGTTTCGTTTTTTTGCAAGCGCCGCGTCCAATAGCATCGGGGCATTTGACTTTATTTCCACATCCTCAAAATCGTGTTCAATACGGTAACATTTGCTCCGCGAGTCGCAGTAAACGCAGCCATGCGTACATCCGCGGGAAATGTTCATGCCGTTTTGCGCGCTGAGTATGCCTTTTACTTCTTTAAGGTGCATAGCCTTCTTACAGCCATTGTATCACAAAGGGGAAAATTAATGCCGTGTCCTTTACCACCTGACGCAGACGCCCTTTGCCTCTGCGCGCTTCTTAATCTCCCCTATCGTGGTTTTCCCAAAGTGCAAAAGAGACGCTACCAGCGCGGCGTCCGCTCCAGGAGCTTCGTCAGACGCAAGCCCTTGCGGCATTTCAGGCGAGGAAGTGTCAAGTAAAACTTCCGCTATTTGATCCAGCGTACCTGCGCCGCTTGAGGTGATTACCGGAACAGGCACAGCGTTCAGGATGCGACGTGTTAATTCCAGATCGTAGCCGCTACCCGTGCCGTCAGCGTCGATTGAGTTGAGAAGGATTTCGCCGGCGCCAAGTTCTACCGCGCGAACCGCCCATTCAATCGCGTCAATTCCCGTGTCGGTTCTGCCGCCGTGGGAGAAGGCGTTCCAGCGCAAGCCCTCCCCTGCCCTCTTAGCGTCAATTGACAATACCACACACTGGCTGCCGTAGGCGTTTGCCATTTCGCGTAACAGTTCGGGGCGGTTCAGGGCGGAGGTACAGACCGAAACTTTGTCCGCCCCCGCGTTCATCGCGTCGCGCATATCGTCAATGGCGCGTATGCCGCCGCCTACGCACAGAGGGATAAAAACTTCGGCGGCTACTGTACGCACCACGTCCAACAATGTCGCGCGGCTTTTGTAGGAAGCGCCAATGTCAAGAAATGTCAACTCGTCCGCGCCGTCTTCGTTGTAGCGGCGCGCCAATTCCGCCGGGTCTCCGGCATCCTGAATGCCCTTGAATTTAACGCCCTTCACTACCCTGCCGTCGTCAACATCAAGACAGGGGATTATTCGCTTGGCCTGCATTTTTTAATTCTCCGCCCAATTGCGTAAAAGGGCAAGACCTGCCGCGCCGGATTTTTCCGGGTGAAATTGCAGCGCCGCCAACGCGCCCCGTTCCACCGCGCTGCAGTAGCGCAAATAATATTCCGCTTCGGCGGCGCATACTGAATCGTCCGCCGGGTCGGCATAGTATGAATGTATATAATAAAAAAAACTATCGGCAGGAATACCCTTAAACAGCATTGAATGGGGACGCGCCTCAGTCTGATTCCAGCCGATTTGGGGAATTTTACGCCCGGGAAAGCGGCGTACCGTTCCGGTAATCACTGAAAGGCCATTTATCTTTTTTCCGTCAACAGGTGGGGCCTCTTCAGAATTATCAAACAGCAACTGCAAGCCAATACAGATTCCCAAAAAGGGCTTGTCCGCCTGTATCCATTCGCATAACGCTTGCGCATAACCTGACTGTGTAAGAGAAGTCATTGCCGTTGCAAAGTGGCCATCGCCGGGGAAAATTATTTTTTCAAAAGGTGAAGATGAAACGGAAATTTCTTCCGGCCCGGCGGCAAAACGCGCCGGAATCGAAAGCCGTTTAAGGGCATTCATCACCGAGCCGAGATTTCCCGCGCCGTAATCAATCACGCCTATCATACCAGCACACTCGGCGCGTCAAATCCCGGTAGAGAACCTTTGGTTGAGGGAATTAAATCTTTAGCGCGTTCGTCAATTTCACAAGCAGAGCGGAGGGAACGCGCCGCCGCCTTGAATAAAGCCTCTATTTTGTGATGATCACTTCTGCCCCGCAAAATTTCCAAATGCACATTACAGCCTGCCGCGCCGGCAAAGCCCTGCCAAAAATCTTCGATTACACCGGTCTGAAACTTATATTCAAGGCCGCCTTCATTCGTTGAAATTAATGGCGACTCTGAAAGTTGTCCGTCAAAGTACAGAAAAGGGCGGCCTGAAATATCCACGGCGGCGCGGGCAAGGGTTTCGTCCATAGGAAAAAGACAACTTCCGTTGCGCCTGATTCCCCTTTTTTCACCTAACGCCTGTGCAAAGCATTGGCCCAAAACAATACCGGTATCCTCTACCAGATGATGCTGATCAACTTCAAGATCGCCCGATGCGGTAATTTCCAGATCAAACAAACCGTGGCGGGCAAAGGTATTGAGCATGTGGGCCATAAAGCCGATGGGGTAAACAAGGTTTGCCGTACCTTTTCCGTCAAGGTTTAATTTTATTTTTATATCGGTTTCTTTTGTTTTTCTGGCAATTTCAGCTATACGCGGCATAAGATTCCTGAAAAAAGCCGCAGTCTGCAGAAGACTGCGGCAATGCAACTATTCTTTCAGACCGCCCATGGTAATACCGGAAATGATAAACCGCGACATGAAAGCATAAAATACCATAATCGGTATCAGTGAAATAGCAATCCCCAGATAAATCGCGCCATATTCTGCGCGGTAAATATTACCCCGCAGAGACTGAACAAGCATGGGCAAAGTATATTTTCTCTCGCTGGAAAGCAGTATAAACGGCGTAATAAAGTTATTCCACGAACCTACAAAAGTAAAAATCGACTGCGCCGCAAGCGCGGGAAGTATAATCGGCAGAATAATAATATTGAATATCCGGTACTCATTGGCTCCCTCAATCCGCGCCGCGTCAATAAGCTCAACGGAAATGGCGGACATCATGTACTGCCGGAGAAACAATACCGTTCCCGCGGCGGCAATACCCGGAATAATCAGGGGAATATAACTGTCACGGAGTTTCAGCCGGGATATGAACTGAAAGAAACCAATAATAGAAAGCGCACTAGGCAACATTATTATGACAAGAATAATCGTCCACAGCAGCTTTCTCCCCTTAAACCGGTAGACATGCAAACCGTAGGCGGTCATCGCCGAAAAGTAAACGCTTAATGCCGTAGTGCTGATGGAAAGAAAAGAGCTATTGCCAAAGCCCTGCCAAATCTGAAAACCCCGTCCGGTTAAAATCTTCCAGTTGAACATGGCGTTGCCGCCGGGAATCAGGGATAATCCCGAATTAATCTGCTCGGTAGAACGGGTAGCATTAACCAGCAGCAAATAAATCGGCACTATCGCAATAACACCCAGCAAAATCATAGCAATGTGAATAAAATAATGTCTGCCAAAAAAACTGTCGCTGGTTGATGCCATCATTTGCCTCCTTTCTGTTTTTTGAGTTCACTGCGGTCTTGCAGGAAGAAGAATATTAAAAGAGCCAGGACAATGGTAACAAAGAATATACCTATAGAAATGGCGGCGGCATACGCGTAATCGTTTGCGCCCCTGCTAAAGGCTATATTGTATTGATACACCGTTGTAGTCCGAATCTTGAAATCGGGAGCGCCCAGCATATCGGTAAGCAGGAAGGGAATGTCAAACATCTGCATACCGCCAATCGCCGAAGTAACCAGAATGTAGAGCATTATGGGGCGGAGCAGGGGCAAGGTTATGTACCAAGTGGTTTGGCGGCTATTGGCGCCGTCAATTACCGCAGATTCATACAGCGACGGGGAAATCGTCGTAATACCCGCCATGAGTATAATCATCGTATAGCCATACCACATCCACCACTGGATAAAGGCTACCAAACCCCGTGAAAACGCTACGCTACGGAAAAAGTTATAGGCTTCTTTAACAGCCTCGCCGTTAAGGATAATCGTATCTTGAATGCCCAGAGAACGCAGAAATTGATTCGCCGGGGCGGTGACATGCGCGTTGTAGCCGAAAACACTGCGGAAGAGCAAGGCTACCGATACGGCAGTCAACAGGTTGGGCATATAAACAATCGCCCGGAACAGACCCTTGCCGGCCAGGTTGAGCCGGACATCGGAAAGCCAGATGGAAAGTAATAAAGCAAGCCCCAACTGGGGGATAAAGTTAATAGTCCAGATAATGAAGGTATTTCCCAGGGCGCCCCAGAAATACGCGTCGTGAATCAGTCTGACAAAATTGTTAGGACCGATAAAAGTGAAAACAGTCTTAAAACCCGCAAGATCAGTAAAACTCAGGAGGAACGTGTACACTGTAGGCCATAAGTTAAATACACAGAACACTATTACAAAGGGCGCAACAAAAACATACCCCCAGCGGTTAGTCATGGTCTCATGGCCAACAATTTTCTTCTTATTAATAATTTGTGGTTTACTTTCAGGTTCTTTGATCTTCTTTTCTATTTGTGGTTTAGCTTTAGGTTCTTCAACCTTTTTTTCAACTTGTGGTTTAACTTTAGGCTCTTTAACCTTCTTTTCAACTTGTGGTTTAGCCTTAGGTTCTTTAACCTTCTTTTCAACTTGTGGTTTAGCTTTAGGTTCTTTAACCTTTTTTTCAATTTGCGGTGGTTTACTTCCAGATTCCTTGACTTTTTTACTCACCAGTTCCTCCTGTAAAAAGGGCGCGGATAATAAAAACCCGCGCCCCTTTGTTGAATTAGCCTCTAATAATCTACTCCGCTACCTACCGTGCAAATTGAGCTTCCGCCTGCGCCCTGAAATCAGCCAGAGCTTTGGCTTTGGTTTTTTCGCCGTTTACGAAAGCGGCCATCGCTTCACCAAAGTAGCTTTCAATGGCTTCATCACTTCCCTGAAGCAGTTTGCCGTTAACGGCTTTGGCCATTTCGGCAAATTCAGCATAGTGATTCTGTCCACCCAGGAAGGGCTCGCTGTAGCTGTCTTTAATCTTGTTGACTACGGTGAGGTTATTCACCATGTCTCCGGTATCCTTCGCCCATGCTTCAAGGAAAGCTTCATCGGTGGCTACATAACGGATAAATTCTTTAGCCGCAGCAACGTTCTTGGTGCCTTTATAGGCGCCAACCCAGGTGCCGCCCCAGCGGTAGGAAGAGGGGCCGGGGATCATTGCCCAGTCGCCCGACGTATCGGGGGCATTGGTCTTGAGTACATAGTGGAGACCCCAGGTGGGGAGGAAGTAGGAGAATACTTCCACCGGTTTTCCGGCTTCATCCTTAAGTTCACCTTTCATACCGGCAAACCAGCCTTCTGACCATTGACCAACACGGCCTTCCCAGCGGTTGTCGTGCAGGGTTTTGCAGATGTCCAGATACTGTTCCATGACCGGATCAATAACCAGTTTACCATTCACGATCCAGGGATCCTTCCGGGCTGACATGAATGAATTGAACAGATCGCTCAGAGCGGATACTACCACGCAGGAACCGCCGGATTTATCCTTAAGGTCTTTTGCGGTCTCAAGGAACTTGTTGAAGTTGGTAAAATAGGTCTGTACGGTTCTGGGATCATCAGTACCAAAGTATTTCTTTGCAAGACTGCGGCGATAGAACATAGCGCCGGGACATGCCTGCCATGACAACCCATATACTTTACCATTATAAGTTCCAATTTCCGCCGGATAGGCAAGAAGACTGCCCTTTTTGGATTCATAAATGTCAGAAACGTCCAAAAGAAGGCCGGATTCAACGTATTTGCGAACAAATGCGGATTCCAGGGCAATAATATCAGGAACTCCCTGACCAGTAGCCAGAACCGGGTCTATTTTAGCCTGGAACTGGTCCGAGGGGGTCTGGGAATACTCAACATCTATCCCAGGATGGGTTACCTTGAAACCCCAAGTTGGATTGTTGGTCATATTTGCCAATTCATCAGTAAATGACCAAATTACCAATTTACCACCCGCTGTCCCACGGGGCTGGGCCCCTTCTTTCTTTGGACAGCCGCTTAACACGAGAAGGGCTATCCCCGTAATGAGAAGAAATTTTTTCATACTCTTTTCCTCCAAATGATTTGTTTTCCCAGACTTTTTGTGACCTCTGGGCTTTTCGGTCATTATATCATAGGGCGCAAAAAAATGCAAGTACCAAAAACATAAAAAAAACAAATTTTTGTCAACCCCTCATTATTTTACTTCTCCTCATCAATCAGAGAATTCCCCTAGTAAATTTCCCCTATACAACCTATAACACCGCTTTCCGCAGGTCATACTCTACAATATCAAGAGCGCCCAACTTTTTCAAGTGGGGAATGATGCCGGGAACTTCATGCCGCTGTACGGCAATTTTTACCGCAAAGCCCCCATCGCCAAAAAGCGGGGAAATGGTAGGACTGCGCATGGCCGGCAGGCCGTTGACTACCGCGTCAAAACAGTCTTCGGGAATGTTCATTTCCAACATTACGCGGCCGCGGCCGTTAAGAACCGCCTGAAACAACATGGCAAGCTCCTCAATGCGGTTTCGTTTTTCCGGGTCGGCAAGGGCGGCATGGGAAGCGACAAAACGGGTGGATGATTCCAGCAGCGTGTCGATGATTTTGAGGCCGTTGTCCCGCAGGGTCTGGCCCGACGACGTATTGTCGATAACCATGTCGGCGTCGTCGGGGGGAAAAACTTCCGTCGCGCCGTAGGTGCGGAGAATCCGGTATTGATAAGCGCCGGCATCGAGCCAGCGTTTTGCAAGATTCATATATTCGGTAGCCACTACGAGTTTTTGGGAACGGAGCGTTTTATCGTCAAGAGACTGGGGAACCGCCGCTACTATCTTTACCTTGTCCAGGCCAAGATCAATGACTTCTTCCACATCGGCGCCGCTTTCCTGTATCCAGTCAATGCCGGTAAAACCCGCGTCGTGGCTGCCCAGTTCGAGAAGTTCGCCGACATTCTGCGGCTTCATGATTTTCGCGTCAATCCAGTCTACGCCCAGCGAGGGCCGGTAGGTACGGTCGGCGAGGGCAACGGGGAAGCCCGCTTCGGCAAACAGGCGGGCCACGCCGTCAAATATCCGGCCTTTGGGGATAAGTATCCTCAACTTGTCGCTCATGGGTTCACTGTAGCATAAAACGAAACATTAAGTAACTACCGATTTATTCAGCGATTATGGTGATTCCTTTGGTAAGTTTTTTGAGCCGGCCGTTTTGACGGTAGCTCCACCAGGCGGTTTCTGAAAAAATAATATGGTCAAGAAAATGCAGTCCCAAAATTTCCGCCGCCTTGAGAAGCCGGAGGGTAATTTCATCGTCCTCGGAAGAGGGGGAAAGCCGGCCCGAAGGGTGGTTATGCGCAACAATAAAAGCGGCGGCGCGATCCTGGATAAGATCGGCAAAAACCTCGCGGGGGTGGACAATAGTCCGGTTTACCAGGCCGATAGTCACCACCCGGACAGCCATTACTTCATGCGCGCCGTTCAGGGACAGGCTGATAAAACGTTCCTGTTTCCGGTCGGCATTGTGCCGTACCAGGGAAAAAATTTCCTCGGGACGTTTGATAATGGAACCGGCAGCACCCCAGCGCCGCCGGCCCAATTCCAGCATGGCCGCTACGGCGCAAGCCTTGGAACTGCCCATGCCGGAAAGTTTTGAAATTTCCTGTATGGGGGGAATTTCCCTGCTCCGGTCAAGCAAACCGAGGAGGTCTTCCGCCAGCTCAGACACGTTTTTCCCCTTGATTCCCGTGTTCAACAGCACCGCCAGAAGCTCCGTATCGGAAAGAGCCGCCGGCCCCTTGCTTATCAGACGCTCGCGGGGCCGCTGTTCGGGAAACAGATCAAGGGGGTTTGTGCGGGTTTTTCGCCTTTTTCCCCGGTATTTTGCCTGCATTTCAGCAGAGCAATCAGAATAACTCATGTCGCTCATACTGATAATAGGGTGCAATTCTGCATTTTGCTTTAGTCAAAAAAGAAATTTATTTGAACTTTTTCAAAATTTCAATTTTTCTTGAAAACTCCCAATAAGCGGGAAAAAACGCCTTTTTGGGCGGGGGCGGCGGATTCCGGCTGTTTGTGCGGGGGGCTGACGTTGTGCTGCTTTTGCGGCGGGGGCGGCGTTGTGCCGGAATTGGTTCTGTCCGCCTGTTTGTTGCGCCGGTTAGAGGTATGCGTCCCGGAATCGTACTTCTGTTTATACAAAGCCATTCGTTCTTCAAAACTCATGCCGGAGAGGTTTTGTGTATCCTGCCGATGGTCGTGCGGTTGAATTTGACGGCTGCTGCCGCCTTTTGCGCCGTCACGGGCTGTATCGCCCTTGAAAGCGGGGCTGTGCCCCCGGCCTTGCTGACGGGTTTCCTGCGGTCTGCCGCCGGCCTTACCGTGCGGACGCGGCCCCCGGCCTATGCCGTGGCTTTTGCCGCCGCCCTCGCCGCGGATTTCAGTCCGGCGGGAACCGGCCCCGAATCGGGCGGCTTTTGCGCCGCTATTATGCGCAATGTGCGGATGACGCCCTGCGCCGCGATCCTCGTAAAACTCGGTATGAATCTGCTGTCCGGCGCTTTTGTCCCCGGCGTGTAGTTCCGGCGCGGCAATTTCCGAAGGAATCTTTTTGCCGATATAGCGTTCAATGGCGGGCAGTTCGTACACGTCCTGTTCGCTTGCCAGAGTGACAGCCCTGCCGGTTTTGCCCGCCCGCGCCGTGCGCCCGATGCGGTGCACATAATTTTCCGCCTCGTTGGGCAGATCATAATTTACCACCATAGCCAGGCCTTCAATATCCAGACCCCGCGCCGCGACATCGGTTGCCACCAGAATTTTGGTTTTTCCCGCCTTCACATCATTGATAACCTTGAGCCGCCGGGACTGGGGCAAATCGCCGATGATGAATTCGCAGTCGTAGCCGTTGAGCCGCAGCCGCTTGGCAATAATTTCCGTATAACGTTTGGTATTGCAGAAGATAATCGCGCTTTCAGGCTGCTCCCGCTCAAAAATTCCCAGAAGCAGTTTCATCTTTTCTTCGGAAGGAACGTGGTAGAGAATCTGGTCGATTTCTTCAACCGTTACCAGTTCCGGCTTAATCTCAATTTCAAAGGGCGTACGGGTGTATTCCCATGCAAGATTTTTTACCCATGCGTTAAGCGTCGCGCTGAACAGCATGGTCTGGCGGCGGTCGGCGGGTGGCACCACTCTGATCAGCTTGCGCAAATCGGGATAAAAACCCATATCGAACATACGGTCTGCCTCGTCCAGAATCAGAAAGGCAATGTCCATCAGGTTCATCCGTCCCGATTTGTTCAGATCCAGCACCCGGCCCGGCGTTCCCACCATTATTTGAACATTTTCCCGCAGCAATTTTTCCTGCTGGGTATAGCCCACTCCGCCGTAAAAACTGCCAACCTTGATGGGAAGGTATCTGCCCAGCAGATTTGCCTCTTCCTCAATCTGGACAGCCAGTTCCCTGGTAGGGGCCATAATAAGGGCCTTTTTCCCCGCTAAAAGGTCTTCGGCAAGCAGCCGTTGAAAAATAACCGTGAGAAACGCCGCTGTTTTTCCCGTGCCGGTTTGGGACTGCACGTACAAATCCTGTCCGCCAAAGGCATGGGTCAATACCTGTTCCTGAACAGGCATACAGGTAACATATCCGGCTTCGGCAATTCCCCGTTGTAAATCAGGGTGCAGATTAAATTCTTTAAATTCCATAACCGTTAACTTTTATGATAATAGTAGATTTTGAGGATCGTGAACAGCCTCCCCGGAGTATTCCCGCAAACTCTTTTTCCGCTCAATTCATCGTACAAAAAAAACATTTTTTGAAAAAAAAACACAAAAAAAACTTCCAGCGACAACATTGTCACCTATAATTGTTTGTGCAAACCATAAAAACAACGAAAATTATCAGTACCATTATGAAAGAAGATATGAATGAAAGCTATGTACGCCTTTTGGTCAGCAAAAACCTGAAGCGGCTCAGGTCACTGCAAAACATTTCTCAGTTGGGTCTTGCGCTTAACGCGGGACTTACCCACAATTTTATTAATGATATTGAAAATTGCAAAAAGGGCGTCTCCGTCAAAACCCTTGCAAAACTTTCAGTTGCGCTTAACGCTGAGCCACATCAATTTTTTCTGCCTGAAAATATGTCGAATAACAAGATGCTTATTTATGTGAACGACTTTAACGATTCACTTCAAAAAGTTGTCAAGGAACTGACTGAACAGTATCTTCCGGGAGAAAAGTAACCCGGTTGTACGACACAGATATGAAACGCTTATAAAAATTACGCGGCCAGGGCAACAGCATTTACTTTTTTCATATACGCACATAGTGTGTAAACCGGCACAGGGGACAGCGCCGGGGCTGCCAAAACAGATGGGGGAACTCAACTACGCAGCCCCCCAGCACTTAAATAATCATGCACATCGTAATACTTGAAATCATGTCGTATTTAAGTGCTGGGCTCTTACTGTACACTTAGTTTTTGCTTTTACTCCCTGGTCTGCTCCGTCGAAGAACCCCATAATATTTTGGCAACCCCGCACTGCCCCCCTGTGCCGCCTTATTCCGGCTATAACAATGTAACAGGGTAAACGCTGTTGCCCTGTTACGCGGCGGTTTCTGTCATCAGCGCCTTAAATTCCTTTTCGTCAAGGGTTTCTTTGTCCAGCAGCAGGCCGGCGATTTTGTCGAGCAGGGGGCGGCTTTTGCCGAGTTTTTCTTTTGCCGATGAGTAACGCTGTTCCACCATGCGGGCGATTTCCTCGTCAATGTACTGTTGGGTCGCCTCGGAGTATTCGCGGTGGAACATTGGTTCCGGGGGCTGGTGGCCGCCGCCCATCATGCCCGCGCCGCGCTGGGTAAGGGCAATATGGCGGAAACGGCTGCTCATGCCGTAGTCGGTAATCATGCGGCGGGCAATGTCGGTGGCTTTGGTCAGGTCATTGGCCGCGCCGGTGGAAATTTTGCCAAAAACCAGGTCTTCGGCGGCGCGTCCCCCCATCAACACGTCAATCTTGCCCAGCAGTTCTTCCTCGGTCATCAGGTAGCGGTCTTCCACGGGCATTTGCAGGGTATAGCCCAACGCGCCGAAGCCCCTCGGCACGATGGAGATTTTTTGCACCGGATCGGAACCCGGGGTAAAGGCGGCAATCATGGCATGGCCGGTTTCGTGGAAGGCGACAATACGCCGCTCCTCCGGCGAAATAATCCGCGTTTTTTTCTGCAAGCCGGCAACGGTTTTTTCAATGGCTTCGGAAAAATCCTGCTGCGAAACCAGCGTCCTGCCGGCGCGGACGGCAAGCAGCGCCGCCTCGTTGACAATATTGGCAAGGTCGGCCCCGGCAAAACCGGAAGTGCTGCGGGCAACCGCCGATAAATCCACCGATGGGTCAAGTTTGACCGGCCTGGAATGAATGTTCAAAATCGCCTCGCGGCCTTTCAAATCAGGCCGGTCAACCAGCACCTGCCGGTCAAAGCGTCCGGGCCGCAACAGGGCCGGATCCAGCACATCAGGCCGGTTGGTCGCCGCCAGAATGATAAGGCCGCTGGTGGCGTCAAAGCCGTCCATCTCAACCAAAAGCTGGTTTAATGTCTGCTCACGCTCATCATTGCCCCCGGCAATATTGTTGATGCGGCTTTTGCCGATTGCGTCTAACTCATCAATAAAGATGATGCAGGGCGCCTTGTCCCGCGCCTGTTTGAATAAATCCCGCACACGGGCCGCGCCGACGCCGACAAACATCTCAACAAAATCCGCCCCGCTCATACGGAAAAATACAACGCCCGCCTCTCCGGCCACCGCGCGGGCCAGCAGGGTTTTGCCCGTTCCCGGCGGCCCCACCAGCAGTACGCCCTTGGGAATCTTGCCGCCAATATCGGTGTATTTACGGGGATTTTTCAGAAAATCCACCACCTCTACCAGTTCTTCTTTTGCCTCATCCACTCCGGCAACATCGTTAAACCGGGTGGCAATGTCCCCTTCCGCCACAATCACCGCGCGGTTTTGCCCAACAGACAGCACATTGCCGCCTATATTGCCCAGCCGCTTCATCAAAAAACGCCAAATCAGCAGGAAAAACGCAATGGGCAGCACCCAGCTAAAAATCAGGTTGAGAATAACGTTCCCTTCACGGGGAACCGCGTAATAGGCCACCCCTTTTTCGTCCATCAACTTAATAAGCTCCGGGTCATTAATGGGAACCGTACGGTATACCGGTTCCACAGGCGGCATATAGGGGCTGCGGAATGAAGTGCGGCCTGTTTCCTTGCGGGGAGTAAGCGTGGTATACCCCGTAAAATAAGAATCGGTCAGTTCAATCCGCTTTATTTCACCCGTCGCAATTCTGGTCTTAAACTCGGAAAAATCAATCGGAGGGTTCACCTTACTGAGAAATACAAAATTAAACAGGCTCATCCCGATAATAAGCACCACAATGTAAATGATGGAAGACTTCCATCCGCTAAAGGGCTTAAAATCGGGCAATTTAGGGCCGCCAAAAGGAAATTGCGGCCCCCCGCCCTTGTTTTTATCTTTTTGGGGATCGTTAAAACTGTCGCCCATGATTCTATACTAGCATAAAGCACATTGTTGGGATATACCGCTTTTCTGTTGCTTTTACGCCATAAATGTATGTTTTATACATGATTGTACAGTATATACATTGTCCATGCTCCCTTATAAGCATACAATAGGGTCTATATGCGAAGAGTACATACCTCCACACGCTATGCGCCTGCCAATGCGCGAGGCATTCGTAACGAAACAAAGGGGGTAACCTCGAATCTTCGGTACGGAGAAACGGATCGGTCTCCCGGTTCGCCTTTGCCAAAACAACCATACCCCGCCATACCCGCAGGTACGCGCACCGAGGCGGGACTGGCTGATTTTGTACCCCATATTACCGGCCATGTTTTTCGCAAGCGCAATCCGGGGTGGCGTATACTGCCGCATACCGTCAACGATTATGATATTACCTACATCATAAAGGGAAGCGCCTGCTATACCATTAACGGGGTTCCCCATGACATTGAATCCGGCGACCTGCTCTGTCTGACCAATGGCGACCTGATAGAAGCGGTTACCTATCCCCAAAACCAAACGCAGTGTTTTGAGATTAGCTTTACCTCCCAATACAATTACGCCAAAAAGATTGGGGGGGGGGGGGGGGGGGG
>JAITCL010000058.1 GCA_031283105.1 Treponema sp.
CGACGAGGTTCGTTCTGCAAGGAAATTATTTAACTGTGGGGTTTACTACCATGTATTCTAAGCGTTACCAGAAATCAACCGCCCTGAAGGGCGGGGTATTAAACCCCACTGCGAATAAAGGGGAAAAATTATCACTTTTGCCGTTTGATCCGTCTAAAATCGAAACCAGAGCGGTTTTGCGGAAAGAAGCCGAAGCCCGGCAAGCTCTGGCGGAACTGAAAGGTTTTGCCCCTGTTATTCCCAACAAAAATATACTGATTAGCGCCATTGCCCTGCAGGAAGCCAAAGAAAGCTCCGCTATTGAAAATATTGTTACTACTCAGGATGAAATCTACAAAAATCTGACGATGCCTCCTTACACTTACGATCCTGCGGTAAAAGAAGTAATCAATTACCGGGAAGCAATTTATATAGGTTATAATACTGTCAGAAAACGGCAGTTGATACGGATCAGCGATATAAAAAATATTCAGGAAACCGTTGTAGAAAATAACGCCGGCATCCGCCGTCTGCCGGGAACATCACTGGTCAATGATACTACCCGCGAGGTCGTGTATATACCCCCGCAGGATTACCAGGAGATTCGGGATCTGCTTGATAACTTCTGCCGGTATTTCAACAATGATGAAAACAGTCTCTGGAAAATGGCGGTATTGCATTATCAATTTGAGTCTATACATCCCTTTTATGACGGTAACGGGCGTACCGGCAGAATTCTGAATATTTTATACCTGTTATTAAAAAATTATCTGGACACTCCGATTTTGTATCTCAGTTCGTATATTATAAAAAATAAAAATGATTATTATACCTTATTGCAGGAAGTCAGAAAAAAACAAATGTATGAACCCTGGATACTGTATATTTTGAACGGTATAGAAGAAACATCAAAACAAACCCTGAAAAAGATTCAAACCATAAAAGACCTTCTGGAATCGACTCTGGAAAAAACAAGGATAAAATGCCCCCGTGTATATTCAAAAGAACTGGTAGAGCTGATATTTGAAAATCCTTATTCAAAAATTGATTTTTTGGTAAACAAATTAAATGTAAACCGGAAAACCGCGTCAAAATATTTAAAGGAACTGGAAGCCATAAAAATTTTGTCACATCTGCGGGTAGGAAAAGAAACGTTATACATAAACACCGCTTTAATGGAAGTGTTGAAAACGCCTTAATTATTCTATCAACAGATCCCGCTCTCCTGAAGACAAGGCCTTGAGTATACGCCGCTTGACCGCGCCTGAGCCGCCGGTAAGCGCCGCAATGCGCTGCCGTATGTCGCGGCGTTTGGAATTAACGCCGTAGGGACAGGTACAGGCCGCATTGAGAATATTTTGCGCGGCGGCGCATTCAATAATCTGCCTTTCCTCAAGGTAGGCCAGCGGGCGGATAAGGCTGACCGGATATTTGCGGTATTTGAGCAAGATGGGCATGGCGCTTATTTCGCCTTTGGCGCACATATTCATAAAAAAAGTTTCGATAATGTCGTCCAAATGATGCCCCAGGGCGATTTTGTTAAAATTATTTTCAATGGCGAATTTCAACAGTTCGGTGCGCCGCTGGGTGGAACACCAGTAACAGTTCATTTTTTCCCCTTCCTTGAGCCTGCCGACAACCGGCACAAAGAGATCGGTAAAAGGAATGCCCCATTCGTCGAGCCGCCGGGCGAGGATTGACTTTTTGCAGCAGGCGCAAAAATCGGTAGAGATGTGCAGGGCGGCAAGTTCATAATTTATTTTTAGCGCGGGCCGTATCGAGGCAAGCGCCCATGCCAGTACGGTTGAATCTTTGCCGCCCGATGCGGCGATAAGGATGCGGTCGCCTTCGCGGATCAGCTCTCGTTCCATAACCGCCTTTACCGTTAATTTTTGCACTATGCTTGCCGCGTTTGCCCGGCGTATAAATCTGCCGCTCATCGGTGCCCTGTAATGTCACGCAGTACCAGGCTTGCCAACACCATGCCCGCCGCGGCGGTAACGGTAACGGCGGAACCCTTGCCGCCGCCGGTCTCCTCAAGCCGTTCATCGCTGTACACGGTGGTAAAATCGCCGCTAAAGCCCCGCTTGCGTAAGCCCTGCCGTACCAGCCGCGCCAGAGGGCAACCCTGAGTTTCCCAAATGCCGGCGGTTCTGATACGGGTTGGATCCATTTTTTTTGCCATGCCCATTGATGAAAAAAATTGTACACCAGCGGCGCAGCTTGTTTCTATTAAATCAAGTTTACATTCCAAACTGTCAATGGCGTCGATTACATAGTCCATTTTTTCAATGCCAAATTCGGCGGCGTTTTCCCGCGAAAAAATTTTTCTCCGTGCGGTTACTTCGCAATCAGGATTTATTTCCTGTAAACGCTGTTGTAAAACTTCAACCTTAACGCAGCCCAATGTCCGGCTGGTGGCCTGCAACTGACGGTTAACGTTGGTAATATCCACCGTGTCAAAATCCACGATAGTTATTTTACCCACGCCGGAACGAACCAGAGCCTCGGCGCACCAGCTTCCCACCCCTCCAACGCCGGCAACCAGTACGCTGGTGTGCGCCAGTTTTTTCAGAGCCTCCACGCCGGTCAGCAGGGCAAGCCGTTGAAACAGCGGATTCACATCTTCCAATTCAATGTGATGCCGTTCTTTTTGAGAAACTTCTTTTTCACTGAACATACAGCCGCAATATTTTTGCATATACAGGCCGAGGGAACGCGCCAGTATCCGGCTACGCTTGAACAGGGGCCGAAAGTCCCGGTAGATAAATTCCACGCCGTAACGAGCCGCCAATTCTTCACCCAGACTGCGGATTACATCGTGTTTTTGGTAAGGGCTGATAAGCAGGCTGGCGCTGAAAGCGTCAAAACCTTTTTCCGCCGCATAAGCCGCGGTTCGCTCCAGACGCATACGATAGCATACTGAACAGCGTTCCGGCGCTTCTGTTGCGCTGCCAATGCCGCTTAAAAATGATTCCAGGCTATACTCATCAATCATTTCCAGTTCAAGATTTCCGGCGGCGGCAAATGCGGACAGGGCATCGCGGCGGTTTTGGTATTCAGTTAAGGGATGAATGTTGGGATTGTACCAGAACAGCGTTGGCGTGATGCCTTCGCCGGAGAGGCTTTCAACGCAGGCTGTTGCGCAGGGGCCGCAGCAACAGTGAAAGAGCAGCCTCATGGGAGTTTTTCAGCAGCCCCGGTTGAAGCCTGGACAACGGCTGTTGCCAGTTGGTCGGCGCAGGAGGTTTTTCTGTGGCCGCAGCGCAGCCCTTTGAGTTTTTTAACCAGTTCACCGGTATCCATTCCCTGGGTAAGTATGCCGACCGCTTTCAGGTTGCCGTTACAGCCGCCCTCAAAAGAAACCGAATACACTTTACCGTCACGCAGTTCAAAATGAATTTCGCTGGAACAGACTCCGCTGGTTTTATAGGTGTGCATATTGCGACACGAGGGACTCGAACCCCCTACCTGCTGCTTAGAAGGCAGCTGCTCTATCCGCGTGAGCTAGTGTCGCCATTATTTAAGTATATAATGGAAAAATAGACGTGTTTCAAGGGTACATTTTATAACTTTTCCCAGTTTTTGACGCTTCCCCGCTTGCAAAAAAAGTCCCCAAATTACCGCTTATTTATCTTTTCTTTTTTTCTTCCAAAAAGATATATTTAATAGATTTTATTTCCTCTGTAATATCATCAGCAAGCGTTTCATTCAGCGCTTTAACTTCGCAAATAATATCATTCCGTAAATTTTCCAGTTCCTTTTTAGCAGAATAGGAAACCGAAAAAAGTTCATGGGTTTCAATACCTAATGCTTCCGCCAGCCTTTCAAGCACATCAGGAGTAGGAAATTTCCGTGAAGTTTCAATTGAGGCAATATAATGGGTGGACAAATTCGCCAATTCCGCAAGTTTCGGTTGGGATATATTAAGCCTTTGACGGTTTTCCCTGAGATTTTTCGACAGAATTTCCCTAATATTATCCATTTTTTCATTCGCCTTTGCCAATAAAGCAATAATATGTGCTTATACCCACTTGACAAATGTCCGATAGGTACAATATCATTGCTTATAAAGCCCATGTTTTGTGATATTTTTGTAGTGCCTTAGTGGTTTTTACAAAAATATACTGAATAAAAACCATAAAAAGGCTGGTTTTACGATCTTTTTAGGAAACAAGCCGCTTGGCGGTTTACATATCCAAAGGAGTTTTTTATGAAAAACAGATTCAAACTAATCGGAATTATCACCCTTATCGCGGTAATCGGGTTTTCTTGCGGCGATGGCGGCGGCGGAGACGAGTCAGACCCCCTTAATGGGACATGGAATTCCGAAGGTGAAGACAAAATAGTTCTGAGTAACGGCGCTTTTACAACATTGGAGGATAATGTTGAATGTTTTAAAGGGACATATTCCGTCAGTGGAAGTAATATATCAATGACTATTACTCAATTTACTGGGGCCTTCATAATAAGAGAAACCGATTTACAGGAGATGGGACTTTCACCAACCCAATGGTATACACAACAAGCGTTTCGGACGGCAATAATTAATTACTATTTGACTATTCTAGGAGCAACCCAGTCACAAGCAGAAGCAGCGTATAATGAATATGTAGCTCCCATTATGCCTGAATTATATGCAACAGTAATTGGGACGGTGAGCGGCAATACTCTGAATATATTTGACGACACCTTCACCAAAAGCGGCGGCTCCAAACCCGGCACAGGTGGCACAGGCGCTGGCAACTGGACAGCCGTAGCGAACAGCACGTTCGGCAACAGCACCATCATGGACATCGCCTATAATGGCAGCAACAGGTTTGTAGCGGTAGGCCATAGCGGCAAAATGGCGACTTCGCCTGACGGCGTAACATGGACGGCCGTACCGAACAGCACATTCGGCACAACCAACATCTTCGCAATCGCCTATAATGGCAGCAACAAGTTTGTCGCAGGGGGCTTGCAGGGCAAAATGGCGTATTCGTCTGACGGCGTAAGCTGGACAGCCGTAACGAGCACCACATTCACAATCGGCATCAACGCAATCGCCTGGGGCAACGGCAAGTTTGTCGCCGTGGGCAATGGCGGCAAAATGGCGACTTCGCCTGACGGCGAAACATGGACAGCCGTAACTACCACCACATTCGGCACAACCGGCATCGAAGCAATCGCCTGGGGCAACGGCAAATTTGTCGCCACGGGATATGAGGGCGGCAAAATGGCGACTTCACCTGACGGCACAACATGGACAGCCGTAGCGGACAGCACATTCACAAGCAACGTCGAAGCAATCGCCTATGGCGGCAACAAGTTTGTCGCAGGGGGCGGTGGCGGCAAAATGGCGTATTCATCTAACGGCGAAACCTGGACAGCCGTAGGAAACAGCACATTCACAAGCGCCATCTACGCAATCGCCTGGGGCAACGACAAGTTTGTCGCAGGGGACGGTGACGGCAATATAGCGACTTCGCCTGACGGCGTAACATGGACAGCCGCAGGGGATACCGTACTTGGCGGAGACACATTCAACGGTAACTACGGCATCAACACAATCGCCTATGGCGGCAACAAGTTTGTCGTAGGGGGCGGAATGGGCAAAATGGCGTATTCAACGGGGTTTTAAGAATTAGCAACGGTGTCAGTTGCTTTTTTGAATAAAGTAACTGACATCGTATCTTGAAAGCGAAGCTCCATTGACATATCCATACTCTGCCATTAGATTCATCATTATGAGTGAGTACCTTATCGACGGCGGCGTTCCGCTGGACGGCACGGTAAAGGCAAGCGGCAACAAGAATGCCGCCCTGCCCTGCATAGCGGCGGCGCTGCTGACCGATGAGCCGGTTGAGTTGAAAAATATCCCCGAAATTGAAGATGTTCATGTGATGCTTGAAATATACACTGCCCTGGGGGGGTCGGTGGAATCTTCGGGGGCCAATACCTACCGGCTGCAACTGGGTAATATCACCAGCTCCGTGATACCTGTTGAACTGGCAAAAAAGATACGGGCTTCGATTCTGTTTGCCGGCCCGCTGCTTGCCCGCACCGGTAAAGTGGTGCTGCCTCCACCCGGCGGGGACATCATCGGCAGGCGGCGGCTGGACACCCATTTCCTCGCCCTTACCGAATTGGGGGCAAAAGTAAAAACCGGCGATGCTTTTACCTTTAGCGCAAAGTCGCTGACCGGGGCTGACATTTTTCTTGATGAAGCGTCGGTTACCGGTACGGAAAACGCAATCATGGCGGCGGCGCTGGCAGAGGGGAAGACAATCCTGACCAATGCCGCCGGCGAACCGCATGTGCAGGACCTCTGCCAGATGCTCGTTTCGATGGGGGCGCAGATTGAAGGCATAGGCTCAAACATTCTTGTTATCACCGGCGTTAAAAAATTGGCCGGCTGTGAATTTACCATAGGCGCGGATTTTATGGAGGTAGGTTCTTTTATCGGACTTGCCGCCGCTACCGGCGGGGACTTGCACATCGAAGGAACGCGCCCGCAGGATATGCGCCCCGCCAAAATCGCCTTTGGCAAACTGGGCATTTCCTGGGCGCATGAAGGAACGGTTATCCACGTCCCCCGGAATCAGATGAGGGAAGTCAACTGCGATTTGGGCGGCATGATTCCCAAAATTGATGATGCGCCCTGGCCGGGCTTTCCCCCCGATCTGACCAGTATCATCACCGTGGTAGCCACTCAGGTAAAGGGAACGGTGTTAATCCACGAAAAAATGTTTGAGTCGCGAATGTTTTTTGTAGACAAACTTATCGCAATGGGGGCGCGGATTGTGTTATGCGATCCCCACCGGGCGGTTGTTTCCGGCCCTTCAAAACTTCACGGCTCGGAACTTATCAGCCCCGATGTCCGCGCCGGTATGGCGATGCTCATTGCCGCTCTCTGCGCCGACGGGAAAAGCATTATACGCAATGTCTACCAAATTGAACGCGGCTACGAACATCTGGTAGACCGCCTTGCCGCCCTGGGCGCACGGATTGTGAGAAGCGACTATTAGCCTGTAAAGACTAAAACTTTACTGTTGGGCTTTACCCAAAGGATTTCACACAAAGACACAAAGGGAAATAAGGGGTTTTTGTTCGTAATCTGAGCGCAAGACAGGACGATGGGATAACGGACAACCCCCTTCCCCTTTTTCCTCCGTGTTCTCCGTGTCCTCCGTGGTAAATTTCTTCCCTCTTTCCCCCTTTGTGTTCTTCTCTTTCTTTGTGCTCTTTGTGTGAGATTCTTCGGACTAAATAGTAAAGTATTGGCTTTTACAAACTCTATTGATCCGGCAATAATACCACTTGCGCGGGGCCGTGACTTTGCATAAGCTGGGCGCAGATTTTCTGAATGTCCGCCGGAGTCACGGCGCTGAAATATTGAGGCCGTTTGTTGAGCCGCGACAGGGGCAGATTCAACAGTACTGAAGAATTGGCATAACTCTGGGCGATGTAGGCATTGCTCTGCATTGAGGTTTCCCATTCTTTTTTCAGGGCTTCCACGGCTTTATTAAAAATGTCCCGGTTGATGCCGCTGCCCGCCGTTTGATTCAACAAATTGATAACCGCGGCGCTGAGTTCCTGCACCCGTTTGGGATCGCAGGCAAAATACACCTGCATCGAAAGTTCTCCCTGGGGAACCGGCGAAACCGGCACATTGACGGAAATAGAATAAACCCCGCCAAGTTTTTCGCGTATTTCTTCGGTCATTTTAATTTCAAGATATTCACCTAACACCTGGGCGGTAACGCTTAATTCTTCGCTAAAGGCGGCCTTGGAAAACCATACCATGTATACCATACTTTGGTCTTCTTTTCCCTTGTAAACAATATTTTCAACTTTTCCCGGACGGGTAATATTAAGGTCTGTCCAGGTGTTCCAGCTTTCCCTGCGGGGAATCGACGCAATGTAGGTTTCGATATAATCCCTCATCGTTTTGATTTCCAGATTTCCCGTAAAAATAAAGGTATAATCGGCGGGATTCGTTCCCTTGCGGATAAAAGCCAGCGCCGCATCAATGTTTGCTTTGGGCAGGTCTGCCAATTCCAGCGGCTTAAAGCGGGGGTGGCCGCTGTAGATTGTCCGGTTAATTTCATCGGAAAAAACCGTTCCGGGATTTTCATTCCGCAGGGCGAGAGATGTCGCATACTGATCCATCATCGCCTGAACCGCGACGGGATCAATCCGGTTATCGGTGAAACTCAGGTATAACATTTCGAATAACGTTTTAAGATCGCCCGAAGTTGAAGAACCACGGAAACCCCGGTAATAGCCGGAAATCGAATAGGAAAGCGAAACCTGCTTTCCGTAAAGTTTCCGCGACAGGTCAGAACGCGGCCAGGGCCCCAAACCGGAAACCTGCATCATCTCAACGGCAAGGCTGGTGGACACATCATCTTCCGGCGCGGCGCTGCTGGTTCCGCCCCGCGCCATTGCCTGTACAACAATTTCGTCATTTTTATTTTTGGTTGATTTAAGAATAACTCTCGCTCCGTTATTTAGTTCCCACAAGACAGAGCCGGTTTCCACATCCGCCGCTTCCGCAATCACCGAACCTTTAGCCGGAATTCTTGACACAAGATTGCCCCTTACATTTCTGTATTTGGGCTGGGCGGCTTTCAGCTTGCCGCTTTCGCTTACTATCTGCCTGATGCGTTCCTCACCGGGCAGGTTTGCCTGTTCCGCGTCCGGAGCAAAAATAAACACCTGCACATCATCACCGGCAAAATAATCCTTTATGGCGGCGTTAATGTCTCTGGCTTTAATACGGGGCAGCAGTTGCTGCAGCGCTTCCAGTTCCCATTCTATACCAGCCAGATTCCCACCTTCAAGATAATATCTTGTCAGCGCGCTCACATATTGGTTTGATTCCTGCCGGTCTTTTTCCTGTACCAGCCGCCGTGTATCGGAAAGCAAGGCATTCACTGAGTTTGCCAATGTCTCATTGGAAAAACCGTAGCGGAGTATCGCTTCTTTTTCCCGCAGCAGTTCCACAAGGCTCGCCTCGGCGGCGCCGGTTTTAGCCTGCGCCACCATCACATAAAAGCGCGAAGAAGCCCCATAACGGGCGCTGCCGGCTCCCGCGTACACATAGGGGGTTTGCGGTTTGGTCAGCGCGTCTTCAAAACGGAAAGTCAACATACGGTCGATAAGAATATCAATAACTTCACTACGGAAAAATGACAGATCGCCCCGCGGCGCTTCATGACCGCGTTTGAAGTACAGATAAATATTTGTATTGGTCAATTCAGGGTCGGTAAGGATAAGGGTTTCTATATTTCCCTTTTGGGGAATGGGCAGATCGTAAAGAGGCCGGTCTGCCGGCGCGGCGGGCTGCTGTATCCTGAAATGATCGGCTAACGAGGCCTCAAGCGCCGCCCCGTCAAAATCGCCCACGAAGATCAGGGCCATGTTATCCGCCTGATACCACTTTTTGTAAAAACCCTCCAGCCGGGACGCCGGCGCTCCTTCAATAATCTCCGGCAATCCGATGGGCATACGGTCGGCATAAGGCGATCCCCTGAACAGCACAGGCAGCCATTTCTGCCTAAGCCTTTCCCACGCGCCAAGCCGCATACGGTATTCTTCCATTATTACAGGCCGTTCATCGTCAACATCCGAAGGGGAAAAAGTAACCGCCCGCGTCCAGTCGTCAATAACGGCAAGCGCGGTTTCGGGAATCCGCCTTGTACCCTCGCTGTCGTTTTCCACCGGGACTTCAATGCCGTACACGGTTTGGTCAAAAGAAGTGTAGGCGTTTACCTCGGGACCAAAACGCATCCCCAGCGAGCGAAGGTAATTTACCAGTTTCGATTCAGGAAAGCGCTCCGTACCGTTAAACGCCATGTGTTCAACAAAATGGGCAAGCCCCCGCTCGTCGTCTTTTTCAAGCACGGACCCGGCTTTCACAGCCAGCGTCAGATAGGCCCGGTTTTCGGGCATGGAATTCTCAAGAATAAAATACCGCAGACCGCTGGGCAGGGTTCCTGTTCTGACATTTTCCATAAAGGGAACCTGATCCGATGGATGACCCAGGTTTCCCCAGGCGGCGGAACCGGCATTGGGAAGGCCGGAACAGGCGGCAATCAAAACCGCCAGCAAAACAGCAAAGCCCGCGGCTTGGGC
>JAITCL010000114.1 GCA_031283105.1 Treponema sp.
AGTTAACAAATAACAAAGTTATTGTTCGTAATCTGCGCTTTTTACCAACACGCCCCGCTTGCTAACCTCGCTCTTTGTTCTCTGTTATTTGTTATTTGTTATTTGGTCCGGCATTAGCACTACCCGCGCCGGGCCGTTGCTATCGCTTGACAAAAGTTGCGTGCATACTCTCTGAATGTCAGCCTGGGTGACGGCATCGTACAATTTTGGCCGCCTGTCAAGCCGCGACAGGGGAAGGTTCAGCAGCACCGACGAGTTGGCGTAGCTTTGGGCGATGTAGGCGTTGCTCTGAATCGAGACTTCCCACTCTTTCTTGGGGGCTTCCACGGCTTTCGTAAAAGTGTCGCGGTCTATGGCTCCGTCCGCTATCTGGTTCAATAGCGCGATAACGGCGGTTTGGAGTTCCCCTACCCGCTTTGGATCGCAAGCAAAGTATACCTGCATCACAAGCTCGCCATGCGGAACCGGCGAGACAGACACGCCGGAGGAAATCGAATAGACGCCTCCGAGTTTTTCACGGATTTCATTATCAAGTTTTATGTCAATATATTCGTTTAACACCTGGGATGCCGCGCTAAGTTCATCGCTGAATGGGGCTTTGGAAAACCATGCCATGTAAACCGTGCTTTGTTCTTCTTTACCCTTGTAAACGATTTTTTCAACTTTTCCCGGGCGAGTAACGTTAAGATCCGTCCAGGTATTCCAGCTTTCCCTCCTGGGAATCGACGCAAGATAGCTTTCGATATATTCCCTCACCTTTTTTAAATCCAGATTCCCTGTAAAGACAAAAGTATAATCGGCGGGGTTCAGACCCTTGCGGATAAAAGCCAGCGCCGCGTCAATGTTTGCTTTGGGAATGTCCGCCAGTTCCAGAGGCTTAAAACGCGGATGTCCGCTGTAGATCGTCCTGTTTATCTCATCGTAGAAAACCGCTTTCGGGTCTTCGCCCCTGAGGGCGAGTGAGGTCTTGTACTGATCCATCATCGCCTGTACCGCAACGGGATTGATACGGGGATCGGTGAAACTCAGGTACAGCATTTCGAATAACGTTTTGAGATCGCCCGATGTGGAGGAACCCCGAAAGTTCCGGTAATAGCCGTCAACCGAATACGAAAGAGAAACCTGCTTTCCGTAAAGTTTCCGCGACAGGTCAGAACGCGGCCAGGGTCCCAGACCGGAAACCTGCGCCATTTCAACGGCGAGGCTTGCGGATATGTCGTCTTCCGGCGCGGTGCTGCTGGTTCCGCCCCGCGCCATTGCCTGTACAACAATTTCATCATTTTTATTTTTGGTTGATTTCAGAATAACCCGCGCTCCGTTATTCAACTCCCACAAGACAGCGCCGGTTTCTTCATCAACAGACTCCGAAAGCACCGAACCTTTAGCCGGAATTCTTGACACAAGATCGCCCTTTACATTTTTGTATTTGGGCTGGGCTGCTTTCAGCTTGCCGCTTTCGCTTACTATCTGCCTGATGCGTTCCTCGCTGGGCAAGTTTGCCTGTTCCGCATCGGGGGCAAAAATAAACACCTGCACATCATCACCGGCAAAATAATCCTTTATGGCGGCGTTAATGTCTTTGGCTTTAATACGGGGCAGCAGTTGCTGCAGCGCTTCCAGTTCCCATTCTAAATCAGCCAGATTACCCCCTTCAAGATAATAGTTGGTCAACGCGTCCACATATTTGCCTGATTCCTGCCGGTCTTTTTCCTGTACCATCTGCCGTGTATCGGCAAGCAAGGCATTCACCGAGTTTGCCAATGTCGCATTGGAAAAACCGTAGCGGAATATTGCTTCTTTTTCCCGCAGCAGTTCCGTAAGGCTCGCCTCAACTGCGCCGGTTTTAGCCTGGGCAACCATCACATAAAAGCGTGAAGATGTCCCATAACGGGCAGTTCCCGCGCCGGCGTACATATAGGGAGTCTCCGGTTTAGTCAGCGCATCTTCAAAACGGAAACTCAACATACGGTCAATAAGAACATCAATCACTTCACTGCGGTAATACGACAGATCGCCCCGCGGCGCTTCATGACCGCGTTTGAAGTAGAGATAAATATTCGTATTGGTCAATTCAGGATCGGTAAGGATAAGAGTTTCAACATTTTTTTGGGGAGGGAGCAAATCGTACAATGGCCGCTGAGTGGGGGAAGCGGGTTTCTGAATTGCAAAATGATCGCCTAACGAAGCCTCAAGCGCCGCCCCGTCAAAATCACCCACAAGTATCAACGCCATATTGTCGGCCTGATACCACTTGTGGTAAAAGTCTTTCAACCGCGCAACCGGCGCGCTCTCAATTATTTCCGGCAGACCAATGGGCATACGCCGGGCATAGGGCGAACCGCGGAACAGTACCGGCAGCCATTCCCGCCGTATCCTGTCCCATGCTCCCAGCCGCGAGCGGTACTCTTCCAAAATAACCAGCCGTTCATTATCCATGCTTGACGGGTCAAAAGTAACAGCCCGCGTCCAGTCGTCAATAACGGCAAGCGCCGTTGCAGGAATACGCCGTATCCCGTCTTTGCCGCTTTCCACCGGCACTTCGATACCGTACACGGTTTTATCAAAAGAAGTGTAAGCGTTTACCTCCGGTCCAAAACGCATACCCAGCGAGCGCAAATAATTTACCAGTTCCGCTTCAGGAAAACGGGCTGTGCCGTTAAACGCCATGTGCTCTACAAAATGGGCAAGACCCTGCTCATCGTCGTTTTCAAGCACGGAACCGGCATTAACCGCCAGCGTAAGATAGGCCCGGTTTTCGGGCATGGCGTTTTCCAGAATAAAATACCGCAGGCCGCTGGGCAGGGTTCCGGTTCTGACCTTTTCCATAAAGGGAACCTGATCCGATGGATGGCCGAGGTTTCCCCAAACGGCTGAACCGGCATTGGGAAGGCCGGAACAGGCGCACAATAACAGGGCTATTAATCCTGCCGCCAAAAAATTTCTGATTCTCATATTTTTCATTTTCTCCATTATAATGAATTAAGAGAAAAAAGGTCAGAGACCGGTAGCACAAAAAAGAAGAAAAGTGTAAAATGGCAGAAGAAGGTGGAAAAATGAGACTATTAACCAGATCGGATTTTGACGGATTGGCCTGTGGGGCGCTTCTGCTGCACATGGGTCTTATTGATGAATGGAAATTTGTCCATCCCAAGGATATTCAGGACGGCCTGATTGAAGCGAGTGACAACGACATTCTCGCCAATATTCCCTATATCAGGGGCTGCAAGCTCTGGTTCGATCATCACTCCAGTGAAAGCGAAAGGCTGGGGCCGGGCACCTATTTTGAAGGCGTGTCCCGCAAAGCCCCAAGCTGCGCCCGCGTGGTATACGATTACTACGGCGGCGATGAAAAGCTGGGGCGTTTTTCGGAAATGGTTCATTATGTAGACAAGGTGGATTCGGGTGACCTTATCGCCGAAGAAGTTCTTCATCCCCACGGATGGGTTCTGCTTGGTTTTATCATGGATCCCCGAACCGGACTTGGCCGCTTCCGCAATTTTACCATCAGCAACTATGATCTGATGAAGGAACTTGCCCGCGCCTGTGTTGAAAAGGGCATTGATGAAATTCTTGCCATGCCCGATGTTAAGGAACGGATAGAGGTGTATAAAGAGCAGGCGGATTTGTTCCGTGACATGGTAAAAAAATACGCCAAAATCGAAGGCAATGCCGTGGTCATTGATTTTCGCGGCGTGGATACGATCTACGCGGGGAACCGATTCCTTATTTACACTTTGTTTCCCGATCAAAATATTTCGGTGTGGGTTGTTGACGGACGCGGTAAAACCAATGTCGCCGTCACCGTTGGTTACAGCATCATCAACCGCGGCGCCACCGTAGATGTCGGCAGTTTGATGCTCCACTACGGCGGCGGCGGGCATCATCAGGTGGGAACCTGCCAGGTTTCATATGCGGATGCCGACAAAATTGTCGCGGAAATTATAGACAAGGTGAAGTAGCGCCGCCGGTTATAACAACCCTTGCGCTAACTCAAGTATCCCTTAATTATTGATCCCAATGAATTCTCGTTGGTTTTGACAATATCCTTTTCCCGGTTATAACTCTCTACCGAGTCCGAGGCGTGGGCGGTATTGACCATGATACTTGAACCGAATTCCCGGCGTACTGTACCATCCGGCGCTTTAAGGGGATCGGTCGGGCCAAGCACGTCGCGGATTTTTTTTATGGCGTTTTCGCCTTCATAGATAAGTATCATGCTTATAACATCGCCGGGTTTGGCCGGTTCTTCCACCAGTGGCGCACCATTAACAGGAGGCCGCTTGCCGGACATAAATTGAACAATCTGGGCAAACTGGTCACGGGCGCAGTCAATGCCGAAAGTTTCCGTAAGAGTTTTTGCGGATTCCGCACTGAGCGTAAACTGAAATTCTTTTTCCAGTAATTCTTTTGCCTTCAGGCCGTAGCCGGGGGCAAGTTTTTCTTTAAGCACTGCTTCCACCGGGCTGTAAAAATCCATAGCCTGGGCAAGTGAAAAACGGTGAATTTTGATTCCGATAATCCGCAGTCCGGTGCGCGAAAACATATCAATAATGGCGCCGGGACGGGATGAATTGTGCGTCCAGTTGTCGGGTTTTATTATCACCAAAGTTTGTTCAATGACCGAAGGGTCAGGATAGGTGACATTTTGCACGATGTTTCCCTTTCCTTCCAAAAAATTTGCCATAAGAAGCAAGTCCTGGTTTGCCTCGTTCTGATGGCGAGGGGTCAATACCGCAGGTTCAAAATAGCTTACCTCTTCGGGATTATCCGGTGAACAAACCATGTCGGCATAGGTGTCCCGGATAGTTTCCCCGGATAGCGCGTCAACCTCCACATGCTGGGTATAAATGTGACCGCAAATAGTCAAAAGTTTTTCGCAGGGATTTTCCCCTCTGAACAACAACAACAAAGTCCGGTGGGGCCTTCCGCCGGAAGGGGTAATTTTTTGTTCAACATAATCTGCCAAAAGCATTATCTGGTTTTGCGGCGAACGTTTTCGCAGGCTCTGCGCATATTCCCTGGCAAAAGTTTCGTCCGGGGTAAACATCTGCGCCCCTACCAGTTCAAGGTCTGTCCGCGTCATCAGCCGGGAAAGAACCCCGCCGGTTCTGCTTTTGGCGATAGTATACGGCGTCACCAGCACATAAGAAAGGTCTTTACTCATGTGCCAGTATACTCTTAATAGCGGATGATTGGCAAGGTCAAGTTTCCTGTATCTTCTGTGGATGTCTTCCTGAAATGGCCGCCCGCTTCAGATAAATTCATAAAATGGACTATACCATTGCCAATATATCAATGGAAATGCTGTGCGTTTTTATGCTGGGCATTCTCCTTGTCAGCCAATTGTTCAGCGCCGTCAAACACGGCATCGGCAAACGTTTCGGCTGCAACTGACGTTTGGGGCAGGTAATAAAGGGTAAAACCCTTCGTTTCCTCACTCGCTCGGTCATGTCCGTACAAGCACGTCCGCGACCTCGCTCCGTTCGTCAATAGGGCGTTGCGCAGCATCGTACCTTTGGTACGTAACCCCCGCCCCAAATGTGGCGGAACAAAACACCACAAAGGGCTGAAAGCCCGACTGGTGTTTTGTGTAGCCTAGCCGCCGAAAGGCGGCGTACAGTTACAGACCTGTTATATGACGTACCGCCGTACACCAATAAATTTTATATCATATATAATTATTGAGACAATTCTCAGGGGCTATTTATAGAGATACTATTATCTTTTATATATGCTTGAAATTTTTCCAACTTTTTGGCAGTTTTTTGCTTAAATTTATTAAACTTTTTAATATCCTTATCAACACTTTTTAGCTTATTTTGTTTTAACTTTAAAAAACTATTTGCACATTTTTCTAAATTTTCATAATAAAAGGGGTCATATTTATTTTGATAAAAATTTATTATTCTTTTAAATTTTGAATAATAAAATATTATAGATTCACTATATGAATTATATGCAAAATGTTTATTTAATATTTTCATATTATATACTGCTGAAAAACGCTCAAGCATATCCAAAATGTCCTGTATCCTATTTAAAGTTCCAGAATTTTCTTCATTTATTATTTTATTATATTCATCATCACTCATCATATCATCATTAAACTCAATTCCAAGTTCACTTATAATTTTTAAATTTTTCTGCAAAAATGATCGATCAATTCTATCTATCGAAAATTTTATTTTTTCCCATTTTGAATTAATTTTTATTTGCCACGCTAGTAATCCTATCGCTACTAATCCTACAATACCTGTGATTGTCTGTATTAAATCATAATTCATTTTGAACCTCTTATGAAATTGTTATTTGAATTCTAATGTATAAATTTATACTTGTCAACTATATATTCAAATTATTTTTCAATATATTCAGGCGGTATGGCATATAACTGGAGAGTATTCGCAAGGAAATGGACTTCCAGTTATCGGGGGAGGTCAGCGATGAAACGGTGCAATCCATCGGCAAGAAACTGGGGGCGCAGACAATAATTTCCGGCGCAATAACGGCAATCGGAAACGCGTACCGGTTGCGTATCAGGGCAATATCGGTGGAGACCGCCCAGATACTGGGAATGCAGAATGTTGATGTAGCGCAGGACAGCCGTCTGGCGGCGTTGACCGGAACCGCATATGCCGGCCCGACAAATGTTGTAACTACCAATACTCCCCGGACTACGACTAACGTTAATACAAGTCCCTCTAATGCGGATTATCTTATATTGGCAACTACCGGATGGGAACCTAATTTTGACCCTAAATCAATGGTACGATTGACCATAAACAGGGAAATCATAGACGGTCGGGAAAGGGAAGTGCTGAATGTAGATCAAAATCTTTCGCGCGGCGATTCAAACTGGGCGGAAGTGATGACCTACAATGAAGCCATTATACAAAGACTAACGAGAAGCTCCGGCATACGGTTTAAGGTGTTAGGCGATGGAAAAAGCTGGCAATTATTACTTCCTACGAAGGAAACATATGCGGATAGTACTAAACCTTATCATCGGGCGGCGATAGCGACCGCAAAAGACAGAGTTGTTGAAATAGATATTCCTTATGCTCAACTGAAACAGCCAAGTTGGGGAAAAAGGGTCGCGTTTAATAAAAACAGTATAATGGGTTTCCATTTTGGGAGGAATAATGTGTCTCCGGGGGGAGCGGGAAATTCTACCATTAAAATTTTTGATATTGAGATTTATTGACGAACGGAGCGAGATTGGGCCGCACTCGGTGCGTGACACCGTTTTTGCCTCATTTCTCTTCCTCCGTGTAACTCCGTGGTTATATTCTTTTTGAGTCACTCCGCAGGGCCTGTCAGACACCGGGCGTGGCCCTCTATTTCTCAGTTATTCAATCTCTCAGCAATTTTTGAATCTTCTCTTGCTTTTTGTAAATAATCATTTTTTTGCATTTGATTATCGGTCATTTTCGCAAGTTGTTGATAAATAATAGCGCGGTTTTGATATGCTTTTTTACTGTTGGGATTTATCATTATCGCGGCAGTAAAATCTGCCATAGCTTCATTGTATTTTTTCATTACAACGTATACAAGGCCCCTGCCAAAACAAGCGTCAAAATTATTATTATCCAATTGTACCGCATTATTTAAATCATCCAGCGCTTCTTTATGTTTTCCCAATGCAAGATATGCCGCTCCCCTGCTGTTAAAAAAATTGATATTATCCTTATTGAGCCGTATTGCTTCGTTATAATCATTGAGCGCATCCTCAAATCGCCGCATTCCAAAAAAAAATATACCCCGCTGGTGAAAATTTTCAGGGTCTAACGGGTTAATTTCAATTGCCTTGTTATAATCCGAGTGCGCATTGGTAAAATTTCCCATAAATGCATGAACCATTGCTCTCTCTGCATAATATAGGTCATTTTCAGGGGCATAATGGATTGCCAAATTATAATTTACAAGCGCTTTTTCATCATCTTTCAATGCAAAATATACATATCCTCTTTTTGCATACGCTTCGGCATAAGCGGCGTCTTTTTCTATAGCTTGAGAAAAATACTTTAATGATGTGTTAATATTATCCAAATTGTAATGAATGACCCCTAAATACAAATATAATCTTGCATCGTCAGGTTTTTTCTTTATCGCTTCCAGAACGCTTGCTTGCGCTTCCAGATACCTGTTTTCATTTATGTAAATATCGGCAACATTCAAATATTCATCAATTTCATCAGGATATATATTGTTAATAATTATTGTGAAAACAAAAAACAAACAAAAATGTTTTATCATAGCAGGGCTAAAAAGTGCCTGGCGCAGTTTTAGCCCCCGTGGGGGCGCAATCAGCCGCATAGCGCATAATATCACAAACCGTTAGGTGTTTCAATACTACGCATACATTAATTTACCGTGAGGTTCCGGTACTTCGCGGCCAAGAGACTCTGCGGTTTCTATCCATTCATTGATAATTATTTCTGCATTTTCCAGGGCTTCAGAGTATGTTTTGCCATCCGCCATACATCCTGCAAGTTCAGGTACTTCTGCGATGTACGCATTGTCAATTTCGCTCCAATAAATGATGATTTCGTATTTATTCATTTTCTACCCCTAATTGATATTTTACCATGAGATCTCTTATCTGTTTGACCTGATATGCTTTGATGTTTGAACCATTGGGCTGCAAATTTATTATTTCGTCTATGCCTTCCCGAGAAAATATATGATGGCTTCCTTTTATACGCATTGAAAATCCAAGCCTTTGTATTAATGATACAGCTTCGGAAAATGGTATTGATGCATCTTGTCGGCCTGATAAAATACGTTCTACCAGTTTTCCGTATTGTCCCATACATTGACAATATGGGAATTTTAACCAAAAGTAAAGTAGGAAAAGGGCAAGGAGGCGGTGAGGAATAGGAGAACTTTTTCCATCTTCCTCCGTGGTAAAATTCTTTCTTTACTTTTTCTCATCGCCGGGCAGCGGGCTTACCAGTAATGTATCGTCAATGATAATGGCGACGCGGCCCTCGCGGAGCAGACTGCGGTTTTCCCTGTTGGAGATTATCTGTAGAACGTCTTCCCTGCCGATGATGGGGTCGGTGGGTTGTATGCCGAATATGCTGTGGGCGAAAATCCGCAGGGGGCGGCTGCCGACAACGGCGGCAATTTCGCGGGAAAGTCCCGACGGTCCTCCGGCAAAAATATCCCGCATCGAAAAATAACGAACCATAGCGCCGGCGCGGGGATTCAGCATATTTCGCTCAAAAACCAACTTCATTTCCGTATCCCATATTTTGGGGAACAGGCAGGGGCGCAGCAGGGCGGCGCTTCTCGTGCCGTACACCGGCAAATTTTCAGCGGCAATAATAACAATCCCCGTATAGGCCGGAGCGGAAACAGGGGTCAGCGTCACCGGAACTTCAGAGGGGCGCTGGTGGCGGATAAGGGCGGCACTGATGTCGTTAATGGCCAAAGTGTAAAATGCCAAAAGGCTGCTTAAATCCGGGGAAAGCGCGGGCGGTACGGCGCGGACTTGCAGGGCAAGATTCTCCACATCAAGGAAACTCCACTCCCCCCGCCTGACCAGATCCGCAACAGTCGAAGATGAATCAACCTGTATATTTAAAATAGCGGGGCGAATCAACCTGATGTATTCAGAGGCAATGAGCGCCTCGCCCTGCATTCTGCCGTTGGGCAGTTTGAGGCCGGAGGACGCCATATCCAGGGAGACAACCGCGTTTATCTCCTGTTTGTCCCATTCAAGCGCCCCGTTTATGGCAATTTTTTCCTGAGCAAACACCGATACGGCGTTAAAAACGGCGCACAATAGTAAACAATATGTTAGCTGCCTCGTTAAATTCTTATTTCTCACTGTTCCCAACTCTCCTTTTCTATTATCGGTACTTTTAGGACTTTTCCTATGGATAGAATTTGATTTAATTCCATATTGTTTTCCCCGGCCAAAACCTGGGGATCGACATGGTAACGGATTGCCAGCGACCACAGGGTATCGCCCTTGCTGACCAGGTGGGTTCCCTTAAAATCGCCGCTGCCCTGCCCCTGCGCTGCGGCATTTGTTCCGCCTGCGGGCGGCGCACTGGTATACGGCGCAGTCTCTTTGAAAGCGGGAATAAGGACGGTTTCACCGATTTTAAGGAAACGGCGCGCAATGCCGGGGTTGTACTGTTCAATCATGTCAATGGAAACGCCGTAATGACGGCTCAGGGCGGACAGGGTATCGCCGTACTGTATCTGATAACGGTAATACCGCAGCAGTACGGTATCTTCCCGTTCAAAAAGGCCGGCAACCGTCTCTGTATGCGCCGGCGGAATTTTCAGTTCATAGTTTTTATCCGGCGGGGTAATGCCGTACAGCAACTCCGGATTCAGGCGGTGGAGCAGACTCCGGTCTATGCCCGTTTCCCGCGCAATAACATCGAGCGATACCTGTTTCCCCGGTTTAATGGTTGTCCATTCAACCGTTTCAGGCCAATAATCCACGCCGAACTGGCGGGGACGGGAAAGAATATACGACACCGCCAGAAATTTCGGCACATAATAAATTGTTTCCTGTTTAAATTCTTTTTTATTACAGAGAAGCCAGTAGTCGCGGGTGTTTGTTTTTTTGACTGCCCGGCTTACCGCGCCCAGTCCGGCATTGTATGCCGCCAGCGCCAGATTCCAATCCCCCAGGGTACGGTAATTTTCCGTGAGTTTTTGCAGGGCGGCAACGGTTGACTTGCGGAAGTCGCGGCGCTCGTCAATTAAATCATTTACCTTCATACTGAAAGGCGAGATACTGTTCATCATAAATTGCCACAGGCCCGTTGCGCCGGATTTACTGCGAGCCGTACCCAGATACCCCGATTCAATAAACGGCAAATATGCCAATTCCGGCGGCAGGCCGCGCTGAATAATTTCCTCCCTTACATAGGGAAGATATATGCTTCCGTTTTTGATAATCGAATTAATCCACGCAATGCCACCGGCGCTTGAATATTTCTCAATATAAAAAATGGTAAGCGGTTGATTAAGGGATTCGGGAGTCAAGAGTGGGGAGTGGGGAGTGGGGAGTGGGGAGTAGAAAGTGGGGAGTGGGAATCGGGTCTAATATTTCGCAGGGGGCGGTTATACGACACCGGTTGAGGTATTGTATCTGCGCCGCTTTGCGCCCACAGCCCGGCTGCCGCACCCGCAAACAACAATACGCAAAAATATTTTGTTAATCGTCTTTTCTTACTTTCCATTCCCTATTCCCTACTCCCTACTCTAAATCTTCTCTCCATAATATATACCGGCCCATTCCCAACGGCCATGAATCTCCGGATCGGAGGGAAAATAAATTTTTCTAAAGTAGAGATACCAGGTAGAAAGATACTGCGACCAGCCCCATGTCCGCAGGTAGGCTTCAGTAGAATTGGATGAAGCGTCAAGCTGGCCCGCGTAATAAATACGGTTACCCCGCATAAAGTCAGACAGGCTAAAGTCGGCTATGGCGGAATTGTCAAGTTCACCCTGCCCCCAGGAATGGGCAAAAAAATTGACCTTGGCCTGGCAGCGTCCAAGCTGGCGGGAGTTGCCGGCATCCAGAGCGGACTCCACAGCACTCAGCAGGGCGGGGAGGCTTTCATACGTCCAGTCCTTGTGGGAATTATTAAAATCAACCTGCTGCCGGGCGTATTCTTCCGCATTGGGAAAACCGGGAATCATCGTTCCGGCGTAGGGCAGATAACGGGTATAGGCCTGTATTGCGCTGTTCCATTCGCCAATGCGCTCATAGGTTTGGGCAAGCATAAACCAGGTTATCCCCAGGTCTATCCTGTCTGAAAAACGCGAAATTAATTCCTGATAATACCACACCCGCTGCACCGGATATTTGGTCAAATCAATCAATTGATTAAGGCAGGCAAAATGTATCGATTCACCGTTAACGGTCAGGTCGGGGTAGTTTTTTACAATTAAATCAAAATACTGCGCCGCCACCGGCAGCGAATCCTGCTGCATATAGGCGTAGGCAACCATTAATAAATAGTAACTATTGTAGGGATCATGGGGAAAGTTGATTGTCCGTCTGCCGAGGAAATGGATCAATCTGCCGTATTCCTTCGCTCTGGCAAAATTGTTGGCTATTTCCCGTATCACCGCAAAGGTACTTTCAGGGAGATTGTCTTCCCTGACAAGCAGCGTAAATAATTCCCGCAAATGTTCCCTGTTTTCGCGGGAACCGGTGATATAATACTGGTTGATTTTGGCCGCATGGGGGCTGTACAACATTTTCCCGCAGACGCCTACAAACGCGGTAAAGGCAATGAGCGGCAGAATAATCTTCACCTTATTCATTTTATTCATTGAAAAAATCCTGTAATGGTAGTATAATCTATATGTGCAAATATCAATAGTGGCTTCTTTCCTCTTAATTATTTTCGGCATTGGTTGCGTTATTCTTGCCATAAAGCTCCGCCGGCGTTCATTGTACCTGTTTCTTGCGGTTTTGTTCCTCCAGACAGGGTTATTTTTTTTCCTTAATGCCATATACGTTATCCGCATGGGATTTCCGCAGGCATGGTGTCTGCTTCCGATTTTTACCGGAACAGCCCTTCTCCCTGCCGGTTGGCGCCGCTATGGAGTATTCAGGGCCACCTACATCGTTCTGGCCACGGGTTTTGCCATTCTGGGAACTGTCATGCTGTTTTTTGCGCTGGATCTGGTTGCCTTCTCCTTTGCCCAATTTGCCCGTGACTGGTGGGTTCTGCTGGTACTGTTGACGGGACTTACCCGGATGTTTATTTTTCTTGACTCCAGGCACACGGGGGGAAACCAGGGGCTGACAAGACTTAAAAACAGAAGGGATATGGCATGAAAAAATATGTCTGTGATATGTGCGGTTATGTGTATGATCCGGCGGCCGGCGATCCTGACGGCGGCATACAGCCGGGAACGGCATTTGAGAATATTCAGGCGGATTGGGTTTGTCCCGCCTGCGGCGCAGGGAAAGATTCGTTTTCCCCGGTTTCGTAGGCTGCCATGCTTTCACGGGAAGATTTTATCTTTACCATCGGCTACGATGGCCCTGCGGCGGTTATAGACGGTCAGGCAAAAAGACGCTACGGCTCGCTTTCCACGAAGGAACTTGCCGAAAAGGGACTTTTCCGTCCCGCCTATTCTTCGGCAATCTGGTCAAATGACCCCAAAGACCTGGAAGCCCTGATAGAAATTTACAATCGTATCAGCGGTTCTTCCCTAAAACCCGATTCTCCGCTGGATCGGCTGTTTGGAGTTTTCCCGATTAAGGTAAGCCGCTCAATAACGCTGTAGGGGTGAGCAGGGCAACAGCATTTACTTTTATATACACACAAATAGTACGTAAATCGGCAAAGGAGACAGCGCCGGGGCTGCCAAAACAGATGGGGGAATTCAACTACGCAGCCCCCGCACGGCTTTTTTGCATCATTGAAAACTATGGGTAATTCCATTATCAGCGTGTCCTCTTGTTTTCCGTGCCGTGCGGCTTATACTGTACACCTAGTTTTTGCTTTTGTTCCCTGGTCTGCTCTGTCGAAGAACCCCATAATATTTTGGCAACCCCGCACTGTCCTCCTTTGCCGCCTTATTTCGGCTATAACCAATGTAACAGAGTACATACTGTTGCCCTGTGATGGTAGAGGGCAGGCAGAGGGGGGCGCATTGTTTGTTCCCCTTTCCCTTTTCTTTCCCTCTCCGTGTTCTCCGTGTCCTCCGTGGTTAAATTCTTCCCTTTTCATACCACGCATAGCTCCCTGCTTGCCCGCCCGCCTCCTCCGGCTGGTTTATGCGGTAAGTAAATGCAGAAACCCTGATTTTCCGGCAGCTTGCCTTGCTTTTTTACTTTTTTTATTGCATAATTAAGGTAATGGCTGATGCTGCTACGTCCAATTATACCGATACTCTCATGCAGGCGCTTCTGGCGCGGAAGGATTGGCTTGAAAAGTCGGAACTTGTCAAGCTCAAGGAAGAACTGCGTATCTTTCAGATATCGTATTCGGTTCTTTACAACATGTTTCTCAAGAAAAAGCTGATACACGAGGACCCCTATAAGCAGGAAACCAAGATTAGCGAGCTTGAAGTCCCCGAAGTCGGCCCCTTTAATGAGGCAAAACGGCTGGAACAGGTTTCACTCAGACTGGCCAGTTATGACAGTCAACTTGACTTTCTGGTCAATTTTTACCAATTTGGGATTGACTTTTTAAATCTTGAACGGATACGGAAGATTGTGGGCCTGGTGCGTTATGTAGACTGGGTAAATCTTACGCCGGATTCCAAATCACCCAATACCAAAGCGGTCGCTGAGCTTACCAACAACGCCAAATCAGGAGGGGATTCTTTAACGCTGAGTATCATTGGTGAATCCCTTACCAGACTTCCCAAATGCACTTCTTCAATTATGGGGATTTTACGGAATATTACCGGGTATTATAAAGAAGACTACAAGCTCAATGTCCGCAGCGCGACTGTTGGTATGCAGGCCTCGGAAGCAAACCCCGTCAATATCAGAAAAAAAGTGAACGCTTCAATGCCCGGTACGCCGTTTTATCAGGAATTTATCGAAGAACTCATCAGGGAAGATTATTCCAAAGACGGCCCGGCCATGAGAGAGGCTGTTCTTAATTCGCTGAAAGTGACCGAAGAAAAACCAAAGGCCGCCAAACAAAAAACATCGTACAAGGATGTTTTGCTGAACGGGATTCAGGCTATTGGAGCCGCTTCGTCCGTGATGACTGAAGTCATCCAGAAGGTCGATACGAACGAGACAATTCTGGAAAACCGGAAGAAAGGACTTTGGGAAAAATTAAGGCTGTTGCTTCGGGCAATGACCAATGCCGATCCCGATGAGGTAGTTTACGAACTGCAATTCTTTGACCAGGCAAAGGGAATAGAAACACATGAGCATCTCAACTTTGGCCAGTTTCGTATTGACCTGGACAGAAAAATAAAAATTTATACGGGAATGAGCGGACAGGGGCCGTTTATGGCAAAACTAAAGGCCATGACCGAGGAACAGGTATTGGAGTATCTTGAACGTGCCATTAAAGATTTGCAATCTCTCCACCGGACATTGACATCTCTTGATGAATATTTTAAGGCCAGCGTACCGAGGGAAGAACGCGACCAGATAAAAGGAATTAAACCAGAATTGGCTTCCATCAAAAATTGTTTTATCAAGGCAAACCAGATTCGGCATGAATACAGCGCACAAAAAGAAGAAGAAGAACAGATGAAAAAATTGGGTATTAATCCCAATACCTGAGGAGCCTGCCAGATTATGGATCAATGCCGGGAAGCTCCCAAAAAATTGGTATACTGTATCCTTTTTTGCATGATAATTTTTTCCGGCTGTATGTCCGCAAAATCAATATCCGGGCAGGCTGAAACAGACCCTTCTGATTTTTCGGGCGGGCCGGAATTTGCCGAAAGCCGCCCCCGTGTACAGGCCCGCGACCAGCTTACCGTTACCTTTTCCAAAGGCGAAGTGGAACTGGATTTCCGCAAATCGTATGTGGCAAGCGAGGCGCAATTATTCACCGCGATCTATGAGGGGCTTTTTTCATACCATCCTTTTACCATGGAACCTATCCTCGCCGCGGCGGAGAAATGGGAGCTTTCAGAAGATAAAAAGCAGTGGACTTTTACCATAAGACAAGAGGCAAAATTCTGGAATGGAGATCCGGTAAGGGCGGAAGATTTTCGCGCCGCATGGCTTTCCATACTGTCGCCGCAGAACAATGCTCCCTACTCAAGCCTGTTTGATATTATTGAAGGGGCGAGAGAATACCGTACCGGAATGACGCATAACGATGAAAACGTAGGCATTATTGCGTCAGGGGTAAAAACGCTGGTGGTCAAACTGAACGCCCCCGCGTCTTTTTTTCCGTATATGCTTTGTCATCATTCGTTCAGCCCCATTCATCCATCCATGATTAACAACAAGGATTGGTCGGTTAAGCCCCCGCTTTCCAACGGCCCGTTTTACATTACCGAAATGAACGAGAACAAAATTGTCCTGGCTAAAACCAATGCCTATTGGGATGCATCTGCGGTTTCTTTAAACAAGATTACCCTTAAATACACCGAAAGCGGCGATGAGGCAACCAGCCTCTGGAACTCAGGCGAGGCCCGCTGGATTTCCGGCGAGGTGAATTTTGATACGCTGACCGACCGGAGCGGCATCCAGGTCAACGCCATGTTTGCCACGCATTACTATTTTATCCGCTCGGGAGAAAAGCCCTGGAACGATTACCGCATCCGCCGCGCCCTTGTTCTGGCGCTGCCCTGGGAAGAGATTCGCGCCGGACATTTTCTTCCCGCCAAAACATTGATTTACCCGCTGCCCGGCTATCCCAAAATTGAAGGGCTTTACGACACCGATACTGAAGAAGCGGCCGATCTGCTTGCCCAGGCCGGTTTTCCCCAGGGCGCCGGTCTGCCCGATCTGGTGATACGCATTACCCCTTCGCCGGAAGCAGCCCGTATCGGCGGCCTTATGGCAAATGTCTGGAAAGAAAAACTGGGAGTTTCGGTGCGGGTAGAAGTGGTTCCCCACAACCGCTATTTTCAGATGCTGAAAACCGATGACTACACGGTCGGTTTTTCTACATGGATTGGCGATTTTGCCGATCCCTATACCTTTTTGCAAATGTGGCGCAGAGATTCCAACCTCAATGATGCCCATCACAATGATGAAGATTATGAAACATTAATAGAAAAATCCATGCTTGAAGAAGGCCAAACTCGCTGGGCGACTCTTGCCGACGCTGAAAAACTGCTTCTTGAACGCGGCTCGGTACTTCCCATTTCCTACAGCCCTGCCATTAACATAGTGGACATCAGCGAACTGGGCGGTTGGTTTCCCAACGCTCTGGACATTCACCCCTTCAAGCACCTGTCTTTCAGAGCATTCCGCCCCCTGCCCGGCGTGGTGATGGCGAAGTAGCGTGGGGTAAATTTACTGTCAGGCACGGGGCGTAATCACCCTTAAATGGTAACTATAAACCAATAAAACCGCAAGCCTTTTTATTGACGAACGGAGCGAGGTCGCGGTCGTGCTTGCACGGACGGGAGACCTGAGCGAATGAGGAACCGAAGGGGTTTACCCTTTATTACCTGCCCGAAATGTTAAGCGAAATGCGAGCTAAATCTGCATAATTATTAATTATCAACATATTGACATAATAGTTTAATTAAGTTAAACTAAGAAAATGAGTTCTTTATCAATAAATATTAAAAAAGAAATATTTTTAGATTCCCTGAAAAAATCACTGTTTGTGGCTATTATAAATATATTTTTAGTATTTGCAATATGGATATTAATTAATATTTTTGCTAATTGTGATTTTTTTATTGCTGTTATATTGGGTATTATAAATGGAATTATAATTGCAAATATTATTAAAAATGGTGAAAATAAAATATTAATTATAGTATTTTCAATAATATTAAGTGTAATTATTTCTTATTTATTAAGTAAATTAATGGGAACAGAAATAATAGGTAATTTTATGTTTCCTGTAAATGAAGACAAATCATTTGATTCATTAAATGTTTTTGCAATAAAAATTATTATGGTATCAATTTTTGAAGTTTTTACAATAATAGTGTTTTTGTTTGTTTTATTATTTAATTATGTATCGGAAAACCATAATATAAAAAGGTAGGAAAATGTTTTAATAATGATATACGGCGGTACAGCATATAACAGGATATTCTCATAACCCGAAGGCGGGGGTGTTACATAATTCTGCGTTTTGGCTATAATTAAGCTATGTTCACAATAACTGTAAGCCCCCGTTTTGGCGATCTGGATGTGCTGGGGCATATTAACAATGCCGTTCCGGTAATTTGGTTTGAAACGGCGCGGAATCCGCTGTTTCAAATTTTTGACTCTGCGCTGGAATTAAAGCGCGAGACTTTCCCGCTGATTCTTGCTCATGCCGATTATGATTATGTGGGCCAACTGTATTTTCAGTACGAAGTGGAAATAAAAACGTGGATAGCCCGTATCGGCGCCAAGTCATTTACCGTGTACCATGAGGCGTGGCAGCAGGAGAGGCTGTGCGTTAAGGGTAACGCGGTAATAGTTCACTATGATTTCAACGCGGAACATTCAACCCTCATTCCGGAAGACAAGAAAAAACTGCTGGCTGAACATTTGTTAGAGGCGTAGCAACATTCCGGCGGCGGCGCCTACAGCGACATAGATTACCGGGTGCCCCCTGAATTTAACGATAAGCAAATAGATGGCCGCACAGACCAGACCATCGCGCCAGCGGATACATTCACGCCATGCAGCGCCATCACCGTTGAACAGGACAAGCCGCCACACGCCCCAGCCCGCGGCGCAGAGCAGCCCCGTGGCGGCGGGACGAAGGCCGGAAAATACCGATGTGGCGATTTTATTTTCTTTAAGCGATTGTAAAGCTCTGGTGACAATGGCAATGACTATAAAGGCGGGGCTTATCAACCCCAGTACTGCCAGGATGCCGCCGGCGATGCCGCCGTATTGAAAGCCTGTTTGTGCGGTGACATTGACCCCGATGGCTCCCGGCGAACATTGGGCGATGGCGAGAAAATTGCCGACCTGTTCCGTGCTGAGCCAGCCGCTTTGCCGTATAAACGAATAACGGTCATGCGCCATGAGAAACAAAAATGGCAGCGTGGCAAGGCCGCCGCCCACGGCAAAGATTCCTATTTTGAAAAATTCAAGGTACAGCAGAAAAAGGTTCATGGCTTCACCGGTGAAAACAGCAGAAAGCCCGCAAGCCCCGCGCCCAAAATAATATACACCGGCGATACACTGAACACTGCGGACAGAACAAAGGCGATGACGCTGATAATGATTGCCCGGTAATTTTTGAAAAAACCCTTGAAAAGTTTGAGCGATGTGTCAAAGATAAGGGCGCAGACGGCGAGGCGTATGCCGGACAGGGCGTGCTGTACCAGGGGATATTCGGCAAAACGTTTGACAAACAGCGAAACAAGCAGCATGAGGCAGACGCCGGGCAGCACCAGACCGATAGTGGCGACAGCGCCGCCCAGAATACCCTTGCGCTTGCAGCCGGCAAAGGTGGCAATGTTGACGGCTATAACCCCCGGCGTGATTTGGGCGATGGTGTAAAAGTCCAGCACTTCGTCCAGGGTAATCCAGCCGCGTTTTTTGATTAACTCACGTTCAAGCGCCGGCACTATCGCATAACCGCCGCCAAAAGTTGTCGCGCCGATTACGATAAAGGCCCGCAGAAGTTCAAGGTATTCCCGCAATGCGTTATTTTTCCTTCCGTATCGTTATTCGCAATTCATCAAGCTGCTTTTGGTCGATTTCGCCGGGGCTGTCGTCCATCAGGCCCTCGGCAAATGAATTTTTCGGAAAAGTAATAACTTCTTTTATTGAGGTCTGTCCGGCCATGAGCATAACCAGCCGGTCCAGCCCCGGCGCAATGCCGCCGTGAGGCGGAGCGCCGAATTTAAATGCGCCGGTTAAAAAGCCGAATCGTTTTTCCGCTTCGGCAGGATCAAAACCGGCAATGCTGAAAATCCGCTGCTGTAAAACCGGATCATGGATACGAATGGAACCGGAGGCAAGTTCATAGCCGTTTAACACCAGATCGTACAGATCGCCCTTTACCGCGCCGGGGTCGCTTTCCAGTGTTGCGTGGTATTGTTCCTGCGGCCAACTGAACAGATGATGCGCCGCCTCCCAGCGGTTTTCTTCCTCGTTAAATTCAAACAGGGGAAAATCAACAATCCACACAAATTCAAAGCGACTGGTATCGCACAGATTCAAGTCCTTGCCCAGTTTGGAACGCACCGCGCCCAGGGCGGTATTGGCAACGTTTCGCCGGGAATCCGCCACGATGAGAATAAGGTCGCCCGGCGTTGCGCCTAACCCGCTGATAATTTGGGCTGCGTTTTCAGTAAAGAATTTGGCAACGCCGCCTTCCAGACCTGCGTTTTCGGTAACTTTCATCCACGCCATGCCGCGGGCTTTGTAAATTTTTGCGTGGGATTCCAGTTCTTCAATTTGTTTGCGGGAATAGTCCGCTTTGCCTTTTACCACCAGCGCCTTTACTCCGCCGCCCGCAATGGTAACGCCTTTTGCCGCCGCCGTTTGCCGTTCGGTTTCGCCCTGGGCAAGGGCGTCCTTAAACGCCTGAAAGCCGCCCGCCTCAACATAGGGGGCAAAATTCTGTAGGGGCATATCGAAACGCAGATCGGGTTTATCTGAACCATAGCGTTCCATTGCTTCTTCATGGGTCAGGCGGCGGAAATGCGGCGGCAGGTCAATGCCGATGGTTTTTTTGAATACGTGGACAAGCATCCCTTCAGTCATGGCAAGAATGTCGTCTCTGCTCACAAAAGACATTTCAATGTCGATTTGGGTAAATTCCGGCTGGCGGTCGCCCCGCGCATCCTCATCGCGGTAACAGCGGGCAATCTGAAAATATTTGTCAAAACCGGACACCATCAAAAGCTGTTTGTACAGTTGGGGCGACTGGGGCAGTGCGTAAAATTTTCCCGGATACAGCCGCGAAGGCACCAGATAATCCCGCGCCCCTTCCGGCGTTGAACGGATAAAGGTGGGAGTTTCAATTTCATAAAAACCATTAGCTGTCATCCACTCGCGCACGGCGAATGTCACCTCACTGCGCAGGCGGATACGGTTTTGCATTGCCGCGGAACGGAGATCGAGGTAACGGTACTTCAGGCGAAGTTCCTCGTTGGCAGTTGTTTCCTCGTCAATCTGAAACGGCAGCACCTCGCAACGGTTCAAAATCGTTATTTTTGACGCCAATACTTCAACTTCGCCAGTGGTCATCGCGGGGTTTACCATGTCGCCAGGACGGGAGCGTACCGTTCCCTCAACGGCGATGCAGAATTCATTGCGCAGTTCCGCGCATATATCGGCAAGACCTGCCTGACCGCCCACCGTAGTATCAACCGTCACCTGGGTAATGCCATAACGATCCCGCATATTGATAAAAAAAATACCGCCGTGATCGCGCTTGCGGTGAACCCAGCCGTTCAAAATAACCGTCCGGCCCGCATCGGCTTTCCTCAAACAGCCGCAGTCAATAGTTCGTTTCATTGCTTCCATAAAAAAGATAGTATCATTTTTTGGCAATTTTGCCTATGAGGCGGGGGTCGGCGCTACCCTTCCCCCGTTGATTGAACAGCACAAGAAATTTGTTGTGGGTTTTCACGCCACCTTAAACCGCGCAACTTCCCGCATTAAAGTGTCAATGGCCTCGCGGTTCTTGCTGCTTATTTCGTTCACATGATGTACCGCGATATTCACCTGATCCGCGCCGGAAGCCATCTCGTTCATGCCGCCGGTTATTTCCTGTGTCATCTTTTCAAGGTTTTGGCTTTCATTCATCACTTCCTTGCTGCCTACAAGCATTTCCTCGCTGCCGCCCTTTACCTGCCGGGTAATTTCGTTTACATTGCTTACGCCGTCGAGTATCTGCCTACTTCCCTGACCCTGCTCTTCCATCGCGTTTCGGATATTATCCTC
>JAITCL010000057.1 GCA_031283105.1 Treponema sp.
CTGCTCTTTGAAGCGGCGGATACCAGCCTTTCAACCTATTACGACGACTGGTTTACCCGCGATATGGATAAAGTATTGTCAGATAACGAAATCAAACTGCACTTTAACGAACTGGTTAAGGAAATTGAAGGCGGCGATACGGTAAAGGGCATTGTCACCGACAAGGGCAAATACCCTGTTGACGCGGTGATTATGGCGATAGGCTTCAAACCCAATTCCGCGCTGGCAAAGGAAAGTCTTGAAACCCTACCAAACGGCGCGTACAAGGTGAATAAAAAGCAGGAAACAAGCAAGAAAGACGTGTACGCCGTCGGCGACTGCGCGTCGGTGTTTTACAACGCAATCGAAGACAGCGCCTATATCGCCCTTGCAACTAACGCGGTGCGTTCCGGTGTGGTTGCGGGTCACAATGTATGCGGTACGGAAATTGAATCTGCAGGCGTGCAAGGCTCCAACGGAATCTGCATTTATAACTACAAAATGGTCAGTACCGGCCTGAACACAAAGGCCGCGGAAAAAGCGGGTTTTAATCCGGTCTTTACCCAGTTTGAAGATTTTCAAAAACCCCCGTTTATAAAAGAGAACAACCACAAGGTAAAAATACGCATTGTGTACGATAAAAACACCCGCCGGATTCTGGGAGCGCAAATGGCGTCATATCAGGACATCTCAATGGGCATCCACATGTTCTCTCTGGCGATTGAAGAAAAACTGACGATAGACAAATTGAAATTGCTGGATATTTTCTTTTTGCCGCACTTCAATCAGCCTTACAATTATATTACGATGGCGGCATTGACAGCGCCTTAAAAAGGTTTATACTAATTTACAAGGAGAATACTATGAAGAAATGGGTTTGTTCAGTTTGCGGATATGTACATACAGGCGATCAGCCTCCGGCGCAATGCCCCACGTGCAAAGCCCCGGCGGAAAAATTTAAAGAAAAGGTTGAAGGCGGCGCTTATGCTTCCGAGCATATAGTCGGCGTTGCAAAGAACGTAGACGTGGACATTGTAAAAGATTTACAGGCGCACTTTAACGGCGAATGTCATGAAGTGGGAATGTATCTGGCAATGGCGCGTGTCGCCGAACGCGAGGGTTACCCCGAAATTTCAGAAGCCTACAAACGCTATGCCCATGAAGAAGCGGATCATGCATCACTCTTTGCGGAAATGCTCGGCGAAGTTATTACGGACAGCACGAAGAAAAATCTTGAGTTGCGGATTGAAGCCGAATTCGGAGCCTGCGCCGGAAAGACCGACATTGCCAAAAGAGCGAAGGAAAAAGGGCTGGATGCCATCCACGACGCTGTCCACGAAATGGCGCGTGATGAAGCCCGCCACTGCGCCGGTTTCAAAGGTCTGCTCAAGCGGTATTTTTAATTTTTACCGATGAGGCATCAGTTATCTGACAGAACGGCGGGGTTTACCGATTCAGTCATTCGCCGCATGACCCGCATATCGCTCAAACACGGAGCGGTAAACCTTTCGCAGGGCTTCCCCGATTTTGACCCGCCCAGGGAAATGTTAGACCGGCTGGCCGCAATAGCGCATACGGGGCCGCATCAGTATTCCATCACCTGGGGCGCTCAAAATTTCCGCGAAGCTCTTTCAGACAAACAGTCGATATTGATGGGTAGACGCATTGACCCGGAACGCGAAATCGTAGTGACCTGCGGCAGTACCGAAGCGATGATGGCCGCCATGATGACGGTTGTAAATCCCGGCGACAAGGCGATTGTATTCTCACCGTTTTATGAAAACTACGGCGCGGATACGATTCTGTCCGGGGCGCAGCCAATCTATGTGCCGCTGCGTCCGCCTTTATTCGCATTTGACGTGAATGAATTGGAAGCCGCTTTTAAGCAGCGTCCCAAAGCGCTGATACTGTGCAATCCTTCCAATCCCTGCGGAAAGGTATTTACCCGCGGCGAATTAACCGTGATCGCGGAGCTTGCGCAAAAGTATGACGCGTATATCATCACCGACGAAGTATATGAACATATCGTGTACGCGCCTCACACCCATACCTATATCGCATCCCTGCCGAATATGTTTGATCGGACTATTTCCTGCAGCTCCCTTTCCAAAACCTATTCGATTACCGGCTGGCGGCTGGGCTACATCATCGCGCCGGAAGAAATCACAGAAGTGGCAAAAAAGGTACACGATTTTTTAACGGTGGGCGCGGCGGCTCCCCTGCAGGAGGCGGCGGTAGTCGGACTGCGTTTCCCCGCCGCCTATTACGACAACCTCTTGCGGGAATATACCGAAAGGCGGCAATTGTTCCTGAAGGGGCTGGACGATCTCGGTATACAGCACACCTCGCCGGAAGGCGCTTACTATGTAATGCTTGATATATCCGAATATGGATATGAAAGCGACCTTGATTTTTGTGAGAAATTAGCCGAAAGGGTCGGCGTGGGCGCGGTACCCGGTTCCAGTTTTTTCAGAGAAGATGTGAATAGTTTGATACGATTTCACTTTGCCAAGAAAAAAGAAACTCTTTATGAGGCGTTGAACCGGCTGGAAAATATGAAAGAACGAATGCGAAAGCCCAACTAACGCATACTTGCCGTTTTTCCCCATTGCCGTTATAGTTTTTCTAATGGCTGAAACACGGTTTATCCGCAACTTTTGCATTATCGCCCACATTGACCACGGCAAATCAACGCTGGCCGACCGGCTTATCCAAAAGGCGAAACTCGTTGATGACCGCAATTTTCAGGATCAGATACTCGACAATATGGATATTGAGCGGGAACGGGGCATCACGATAAAAAGCCAGGCGGTGACGATTCCCTATACCGCGGCGGACGGCTTTGATTATGTCCTCAATTTGGTTGATACGCCGGGGCACGTTGATTTTAGTTACGAGGTAAGCCGGGCGATTAATTCCTGCGAGGGGGCGCTGCTGCTGGTGGACGCCACTCAGGGGGTGCAGGCGCAGACCCTGTCCAATATGTACCTTGCTCTGGAGCACAACCTTGAGATAGTACCGCTTATCAATAAAATTGACATGCAGGCGGCGGATATACCCGGCGTTAAAAAGCAGATTGATAAAGACCTGGGGCTGGATGCGGAAAGCGCCCTGCTGGTTTCGGCGCGGCAGGGCACGGGGGTTGATGAGCTTTTTGAAGCCATTGTGCAGCGAATACCGCCGCCTTCCGGCGATCCCGCTTCTCCGCTGCGGGCCTTGATTTTTGACTGCCACTACGATCCCTACCGGGGAGTGGTGGTGCATCTGCGGCTCTTTGACGGAAGAATCAAAAAAGGAATGAAAATTTCCTTTATGTCAAACAAATCAGTATACGAGGTTGAGGCCGCCGGCGTATTCAAGCTGGCGTTAGTTGAAACTGATGAACTGTCCGCCGGCGATGTCGGCTATATTATCGCCGGCATTAAAACTGTCAGCGACGTGCGGGTCGGCGACACGGTAACCGGCGCGGAAAATCCCTGCACACAGCCCCTGCCCGGTTTCCGTGAGGTAAAGCCGGTGGTCTTTTCCTCGATTTATCCGGTTGATTCCAACGATTACGAAGAACTGCGTTCCAGCATGGAAAAACTGAAACTCAATGACGCATCACTGGTATATGAAAAAGATTCTTCGGCTGCTTTGGGCTTTGGTTTTCGCTGCGGCTTTTTGGGGCTGCTGCATCTTGAGGTGATACAGGAACGGCTTGAGCGGGAATTTGACCAGTCGGTGATTTTTACCGCGCCTTCGGTCAAATACAAACTCAAACTGCGCGGCGGCGAAGGGGAAATCATGATTGACAATCCCATGGAATACCCCGAAGAAGGCCGCATTGAAGGGGCCGAGGAGCCGTACATTCGCGCTTCAATTATCACTCCCACGACTTTTTTGGGCAACATTATGACCCTGTGTCTTGAAAAACGCGGCGTACAAACCAACATGACCTACCTTGACGAAAAACGTGTCGAGATGATCTACGATATGCCCCTGTCGGAAGTGCTGTTTGATTTTTATGACCGGCTGAAAAGCATCAGCCGTGGTTATGCGTCATTTGATTACGACATTACCGATTATAAAGCGACGGAACTTGCCAAAATGGATATACTCCTCAACGGTAAAGCCGTGGACGCATTGTCTCAACTGGTGTTCAAGGACAATGCCTATGACCGCGCCCGCAAAGTCTGCGAGCGTTTAAGGGAAGAAATCCCCCGCCAGCAATTCAAGATTCCCATTCAGGGGGCCATAGGCAGTCAGATCATCGCCCGTGAAACGGTCAACGCCCTGCGTAAAGACGTACTGGCAAAATGCTACGGCGGCGACATTACCCGCAAACGCAAACTGCTGGAAAAACAAAAGGAAGGCAAGAAACGAATGAAAATGGTCGGCGATGTGGAACTGCCCCAAAGCGCGTTCCTTGCGGTATTAAAGACCAAAGACGAGTGACTTGTTTGAGAACCCGGTTGGTTCTCAAACAAGTCTTGCAAAATACACGGACTAAAGTCCGGCGTATTTTGCTATTATTAAAAGGAAGTCATTCAGAAATTGAAATTTCTGAATGACTCTAACGAGGCGATATGGAAACAGCGGCTTCCTTAAATGATTCCGGCATCGCTCTGACCGAGGCGAATCGTCCCAACGATGCGATCCCCCTGTTTCGCAAAGCGCTGATCATGGAGCCGGAAAATCCCCTGCTGTGGCTTAATTTGGGAATTGCCCAGCAGCGCACCGGAGACTATGAAGAAGCGGTTGACAGTTTTCACCGGGCGCTCGGTATCGACAACGGCATCGCCGAGGCATGGCTTTCTATGGGTCTGATTTATTATGAAATGGAAGAATTTGACCTGTGCAGGGACTGTTATCAAACCGCGCTGTTACATAACGGCAATGATCCCAAAGTGTGGAACAATCTGGGTGTCTTATGTTTTACCGAAGGAAATTTTGAAGATGCCCGCAGTTGTTTTGAGGAAGCGGTCAGCTTTGCCCCGCATTATTACGATGCCTTGTATAATTTAAGGGACGCTTGCCGGGAACTGGGAGATTACCGCGCCGCCGCCGAATTTGAACGGGCCCTTTCCGGACTGGGCGGGCGGCACGGACCGGCGACGCATCTATGAAAATTTTGTATGTCGCCGAAATTGTCGGCAAGGCCGGGGTATACGCTTTCAAAAAAGCATTGCCGGAACTCAAGCGCCGCTACCCCTGGGATTTTCTCATCGCCTGCGCGGACGGCGCTACCGGCGGAGGCGGTCTGGGGCGCAACCACGCCGCCTATTTGCACAAACTGGGGGCCAATGTTCTGACCACCGGCGAGTGCTGCTTTTTCAAAAAAGACCTTACCGAAAATATTGAAAAACTTCCCTATGTCCTGCGTCCCGACAACCTGAACCCCGACGCGTCGGGTTTCGGCTCGCGGATATACAAAGCGGGCGGCGCAAAAATCGCCGTAGCGGTATTGCTGGGGCAGAACGGTTTCGGCAGATTGCACAGTAACAGCCCTTTTGTTCATCTGCCGGTACTGCTGGAACGGCTCCGGTTTGAAACGCCCTACGTCATTATTGATTTTCACGCGCAGGCAAGCGCCGAAAAAAAGACCCTGTTCTTTGCCGCCGACGGCCGCTGTTCCGCGATTATCGGTTCCCACACCAAAGTTCAAACCGCCGATGAAGGCATACTCCCCGGCGGAACTGCCGTTATCAGCGACGCGGGCCGCACCGGTTCCGCCGAATCAGTCGGCGGCTGCGAAATTGAATCCCGCATACAGGAATATCTTTCCGGCATACCCGACTGGACCAAAGACGCATGGGATCAGCCGCAAGTGCAGGGCGTATACATCGACATCGGCGCGGACGGTAAAGCGCGTTCCATTGAACGTATCCGCATCGCGGTAGACGCCCCGACTCACGCGGAAACCAAAGAGGAAGACGGCGAGGGAGAATAAGGCCGTGCGCCCTCAGGGCTTGCCCTGCGGTATAATACCCTTTATATTGGATAATATGCTTGATTTTGGTGATTATATTTCGACTATTCCCGACATTCCCCATCAGAACTTTGCCCAATTACTGGAACAGTCCTCGAAGGATTATGCCGAAAAAGACGCGATTCTGTACCGTTCCGGCAAGCGGCAGGATTTTACCCGCTGGACTTTTGCCCGCTACGGCGAGGAGTGCCGCAGGGTGGCGCGGGGGCTGCTGGCGGCGGGTCTGGTTAAAGGCGACCGTGTCGTGTTGTGGGCCGAGAACCGGCCTGAGTGGATGGCGGTGTGGATGGGAACGGTGATTGCCGGAATCTGCATAGTGCCGGTGGATTTTCTCGTGTCCGAACAGGAATGTCTCAATATCATCAAAATAACCAGAGCCAAAGCGTTTTTTTATTCAGGCCGAAAACGGGATTTTGCCCTGTCGCTGCCCGGCAAGGGGATAACGCTGCCGGTTTCGGTGTGCATCAGTCCCGATGAAGACAGTGCGGCAGCGACCGTGCCGGAAACCGTCCATGAATTTGACCGGTTTGGCGCGGACGCCGGCGGGCAGGTTCTGCCGCCGCCTGACAGTATTGCGTTTAACGATCCGGCCTCTATTGTGTTTACTTCGGGGACAACCGGTTTTGCCAAAGGCGTCACCCTTTCCCATAAAAACATTATCGCCAACGCCAGCGCGGCAATTCGTATTCTGCAGCCTAACGACCAGGATATTTTTATGAATGTGCTGCCCCTGCATCACACCTATCCCACCGTCTGTTCATTTGTCGTGCCGGTTTCTTTTGGTATTCCGGTAGTGATTGCCGAAAAAATTGTCGGCAAGGTGGTGATTGACGACATCAGAGACGCGGGGGTTACCTTTCTTATCGCCGTGCCTCTGCTGTATGACAAAGTGATGGATGCCATTGAGTCAGGCTATGGCAAGCTGCCGGGAATACTCCGCGGCCCCTTGAACCTGCTGAGAATAATCGCCTTGGCCGAGGCAAAAAAAGGCCGGCCTGAATTCGGGCAAAAGGTATTCCGCTTTATCCGTAAAAAAGCCGGTATGCACTCATTGCGGATTATGGTTGCCGGCGGCGGGCCTCTCAGCCCCCAAACGGCGGATTTTTTTGATTCCTTTGGTTTTAACATTGTGCACGGTTACGGCATGAGCGAGAACAGCCCTCTCATCAGCGTGAACACCCCCCGGCACAAGCGGAATGTGTCGGTCGGTCTTCCGGTAAGTTACACCGAAGTTAAAATTATTGATGTGGGGCCGGACGGCATCGGCGAAATTGCGGCGAAGTCGCCGTCGGTGATGCTGGGTTATTTTGAAAACGAAGAAGCAACCAAAGAGGTGATAAACGAAGACGGCTTTTTACTGACCGGCGACCTCGGTTACCGGGACGAAGACGGCTACATCTACATCAAAGGCCGCAAGAAAAATTTAATCGTCAATTCCGGCGGCAAGAATATCTACCCGGAAGAAGTTGAAGCCCACTTCAACAATTCACGGCTTATCAGCGAAGTTCTGGTGGTAGGCCGCAAGGAACCGGTTTACGGCGGCGAAGAGATATTTGCCGTGGTCGTTCCCAACTTTGAAGCGATTAAACAGGATTATGAGGGACTGGAAAATAATGATGAATACATCAAAAGTTTGATAAAAAAAACGATTGAGGAAGTAAACCGTACCCTTCCCGGTTACAAGAAAATCAGCAACTTTACCCTGCGTAAAGAACCGTTTGAAAAAAACGCCCAGCAGAAAATACGGCGGTTTATATACAAATACTATGCGGAGAGAGGTGAAGAATGAAAGCGGCTATGTCGAAGAACGTTTTTTGTACGGCAGTTTTGTCCCTAGCGGTGATTCTGGGCGGACTGCAAACGGTGTGCGCCCAGCAGAACAGCGGCAGTTCTGCCGGCGGCCCTGCCGGTGTAATTATCAATCATTACGCGGCGCGGAATTTTACGGCGGGCGCTATTCCCGCCGCCGACCTTGAGCGTATCATACAGGCGGGAATCCGCGCACCGAGCGCGCGAAATCTCCAGCCCTGGCATTTTACCGTGGTGCAAAACCAAAATTTGGCAAAGAAAATGGTTTCTGACAATGTAGAGGGGAATGTCCTTATTGTTGTTTCCGCCGCGGGAGACGGCAAAACCAACGGCGTTCAAATTCTTGACTGCGCCTTGGCGGTGGAAAGCATCTATCTGGCAGCCCAGGCTCTGGGTTACGGCTCCCGCATATACACCGGCCCCATGGACAGCCTGAACAAAAACTTAAAAGCCGAGTTAAGCCTTCCTTCCGGCTACAGCGCGGTGGCTCTGGTGCGGGTAGGAAAGGTGCAGGGCGGAGTCGATGCGGTCAGCGCGGCCTCAAGCCGGAAAAAGACAGAAGACTTGGTAACTTACAAGAGATAAGAACCAAAACCTTTCGCCCAGCACCTAAGAATTTAGGCGCTGGGAATGGTTACGGATGAAAGTAAGAGTAGGTGCGTTCGAAAAATGTAACGGGCACTGTTTTGAAGATGCATTTGAATTCGCCGATGAATATAATATAATATAATAGAATTATGACAAATAATTTACTCACCATTCAAAATATGATATACGAAATTCGCGGGTTAAAAGTCATGCTTGACAGCGACCTTGCTTCATTGTATCAGGTGGAAACGAAGTATCTTAAAAGAACAGCAAAAAGAAATCTGCAACGTTTTCCGGTTGACTTTATGTTTCAACTTACACAAAGCGAACTTTCAAACTTGAGGTGCCAAAATGGCACCTCAAGTTGGGGCGGTTCAAGATATTTACCTTATGCGTTTACCGAACAAGGTATAGCAATGCTCTCAGGACTTTTGAACAGCGAAATTGCAATTAAAGCAAATATTCAGATAATGCGCACCTTTGTACAGTTAAGGCATTATGTGCTTACTAAATCAGATACCAATGAACAAATAGCAGAACTTCGCAAACTCCTCATGCTTTATATAGAAAAGAACGACAAGCGTGTAAATGATATTATTATTGCTCTGAACAACTTAATTGCGCAGCCAAAACCAACAACCAAACGTATCGGTTTTAATACGGAATAGAAACACTGAAGTGACTGATGCCGATTTTTTTACCCAAACGGAAGGCTCGCTCTAATTTGGAACTTTTTGCCTTCCAAATTTACCCTAAATGGGGCATTTTACCCCATATCGGTGTGTTGAATTGCCTTGAATACCTTTTCAAATTCATGCGTCAGTTCTTTGGCGATTTTAGACAGTTCATTGCCTACATTGCTTATTTCTGTTACTGATTCATTTTGTTCCTCAATATGTTCAGATGAAGTAGTCGCGGCGCTTTCTATCGTATGTATCACATTCATCAGCTCTTTTATAGAATTGGAAATATCATTAACAAAATTAAGAAGATCAGAAATTGTATTTGTTCCCGATTCAATGTTTTTTTCGGTATTATTAAGACTGGCTGTAGTCTCATCTATCATGCTGTTGATTTCC
>JAITCL010000109.1 GCA_031283105.1 Treponema sp.
ACAAAAGCAGTCAGGCTGTAATCATTCCCGTCCATTGTAAAAGCGCTGTTGAAGGTGTGTCCGGGTTCAAGTCCGTTCAAGCGGGTAAGCCAGCTTCCTTCGGGATAATCTACAATGTCAAATTTTGTGCTGCCTGAAATAGCAAAGGTGGCGTTGTTAATAACGGAAAAACCGGCAATCTGTGTCGATGGGGTGGGCAGATGAAATGACGTGATCATTTTCTGCAAAGTCGATAGGGATATGTCTACGGTTGCCACGCCGACAATGATCTTTGCCGGACTGTAAATCGGAATACACACCGAAACCATCAACGCGTCTACCGAAGTATCAACATACAGATCGCTCCAGTGATACCGGCTTTCGCGCGGTCTGCCGCGATCCCAGCCTTTGGGCAGGGCGCTCAGATACCAGCCTTCCTCATAAGTGTCCACATCCCATGCCCATTCGCTGGCTTCATCGGTTTGGACATCATAGCCGACCCAGCGCACATCCTTTTCCTCAGGAACGCCTGCGGCGGTCAATTCCTTGCTGGCAAAGTAATGGAAATCGTAAATATCAGGGTAAAAGGCATAAGGTTCAAAAAAGGCTCCTCCCCCCAGAAGATTTATCTCACGGGCAAATGCCCGGTGGTACTCAGCTTCCATCATTCTGGCCAATTGCTGGCGGCTCAAGGTGTCTTTTAACATATAGAAGGTTTCAGCCAGATTTTGGGAATTGGCAGAACTTGCCTGTATAGCGTTCAAAAAGTCATTGAACATAGAAAAGGATTCGCGGGCAAGCGCGTCATTGTATTCCCCGGTGAGGTCGCGGGAAATCTGCTGGAAACGAAGGCCGTTAAAGACCAATATACCGAAACCGATAAAGGAAGCCAGGGACAGTCCCAATACTAAAGCGGTTACTTTGAAACGGATATTCATAGAAATAACCTCCTGATGGAATTTTCCCCTACATCAATTTTTATATTCAATTATAGTAACAAATTTTGCGATAAAGCAAGAAATCTTTTCGGTCAGCTTTTATTCTTAGATATACAGGCTCACCAACAAAAAACTTGAAAACATAGTAAACCTATGGCATAATAAGGTATCAAGTATTAGGCGGGTAAAATTGTGAAAATATCGACAAAAGGGCGGTATTCGCTCCGCATGCTGGTAGATTTGGCTGAGCATAAAAACGATGGGTTTATTTCCTTAAAAGATATTTCCGTACGGCAAGGTATTTCCAAGAAATACCTTGAACAGATCGTTACCTTGCTGAGCCGCCCTGACATTTTGCGTACCAATCGCGGTAACAAGGGCGGGTATATGCTGGCAAAAGAGCCGGATCAGTACACGGTTGGTCAAATTTTAAGGATTACCGAAGGAGGGCTGTTTCCGGTTTCGTGTCTGGTGGACGATCCAATCAAATGTGATCGCAAAGAATACTGCAAAACATTATGGGTATGGCAGGGGCTTGAAAAAATAATCAATAAATACCTCGACGGTATTACCATTCAGGACATTTTACACAATTACCAAGACGCAGGCGCAAACGAATACTATATATAAACAGATACCAATGGCAACATAAAATAATTAGATACGCGATTTTGACAAATGCTGTTATTATTGCGGCAGATACACTCTCATGAAAGTACCGGCGCGTTAATTTGCAGTGTTTCGTTCATGCTTCCGGTACGATAACCCAGCAAATCCAGCGCGATGTATGTAAAGCCGGTTTCTTTTAATGCGGCGTGGATTTTATCCCGTTTCTCGGACGAGAGCATCAGCGCAAAACTGTCCGCGTCTGTTTCTATGCGGGCAAGATTCCCGTGGTAACGCACACGCACCTGACGGAAACCCATGTCCAGTAAAAACTGCTCCGCCTTGTCAATCATGCCAAGCCGCCGGGGGTTAATCTCTTCGCCGTAGGGGAAGCGGGAGGAAAGGCAGGCAAATGACTGTTTGTTCCATGTGGGTAAGCCCATTTCTTTGGAAAGTTGGCGGATTTCCGCTTTGTTGAGTTCGGCGTAACGCAAGGGACTTTTTATGCCTAACTCAGCCACCGCAGTCAATCCGGGACGGTAATCGCCGTCATCGTCAGTATTTGAACCTTCGGCGATATGCGAAATTCCATATTCCTCTGCCACAGTTACAATTTTAGTAAAAAGTTCTTTCTTGCACAGATAACAGCGGTTTACGGGATTTTTAGAAAAGCCTTCTATTTCAAGTTCTTCAGAATCGAATATGACATGAACAATATTTTCTTTTTTGCAAAAATCTGCCGTCTCATCCAGTTCACGTTTAGGAAAAGAACATGAACGGGCGGTAACGGCGATAACTTTGTCTCCCAAAATATCATGTGCGGTTTTTAATAAAAAAGTGGAGTCCACACCACTTGAAAAGGCAATTGCCACGCTCCCCAATTCCCGCAAATAATTTTTTAGTTTCTCATGTTTTTGTTCTATGGTCATTCTTACTTCTCCTGACTTTTCAAATTATTCCAAATCCGGCGTTCCATTTCTCCAATTGAACAGCCGTGCTTTTTCGCCAACGCCGCGACATCCTCATATTCCAGCTTGGATTTTATCACGCCGTAGCCTTTGCCGGTTTTCAGTCTCACTTCTCCAAACGGCGTTTGCTTCGTTTCACTATCGCGCTCCAGCATATAGCGACTGAGAACCGCTTTCCTCACGCCGAAGGTCGTGGTGTGCCTGAGCATTAGGGAAGCAAACATATCCGCCTTTTCTTCATCACAGACACAGGTAAGCAGGACTCCCGGGCGATCTTTTTTCATGTCCGCCGCTACGGTAAAAACATCATACGCTCCGGCCTCCAGCAGTGTATGGCACGCAAAGCCGAGAGCTTCGCCTGTCATATCGTCTACGTTACAGCGCAGTTCAACTGCATACCCGTTTGGACCATACTCACTTATGCCATCCTCTCCCATAAAAACGCGGACACAGTTAGCGGCTTCAAAATCTTTTTTCCCAAAGCCGTATCCGGTTTTTATTACCCGCATTTCCGGCATGGAGCCAAAGTCATCAGCGAAATACTTTAAAATAGCCGCGCCGGTGGGCGTGCATAACTCGCCTTTGATTTTCCCGCCATAAAAAGGAACACCCGTTAAAATGCGGGCAGTTGCGGGAGCGGGAACAGGCAAGACGCCGTGAGCGCAGCGCACAAAACCGCTGCCAACATGAACAGGCGAAACAATAACTTTATCCGGGGCAAGTTCTTCCATGAGCAGGCAAACGCCAATTATATCAACAATCGCGTCCAAATTCCCAACTTCATGAAAATGAATTTGATTGACCGGCACGCCGTGAACATGGCTTTCCGCTTCCGCTATCAGCTTGTAAATTGCAAGAGAGTGGTTTTTTACATTCCGGGAAACTTTAAGATCAGATAATATAACTTCTATATCAGACAGTCCTCTATGCTGATGATGTTCATGAACATGGTGATGTTCGTGATCGTGTTTGTGTTCATGCGGATGGTGATGCTCGTGCTGATGATCAT
>JAITCL010000112.1 GCA_031283105.1 Treponema sp.
GTGTTAAAAACCACAATCCCCCGGTCGCTGCATTTTGACACGGGAATATTGTTGACCCCCGCTCCCGCCCTGGAAATGGCCAGCACCGAAGAGGGAATTTCCATATCGTGCAGGTCCGCGCTGCGTACAAGGATTGCATCGGGATGTGGTATCTCGCTTGCCACTTCGTATTTATCCCGTGGGAAGAGTTCAAGCCCCAGCGGGGAAATTTTGTTCATTGTCTGAATGCGAAACATACTATACTACTCCTTAAAATTTCAATTGGAATTCCATAACAATCCTTGATTGTCATGGAACTACTCCTTTTTCAAATTGTTCCATAAACTGAATCAACGCCTTTACCCCTTCAATGGGCATGGCGTTGTAGATGCTGGCCCTCATACCTCCAACCAGGCGGTGCCCGGCAAGGTTCACGAGGCCCGATGCGGCGGCTTCTTTGACAAAGCGTTTTTCAAGTTCGGCCCGCTTTTCCGCAGCTTCTATACGCATAACGAAGGGAATGTTCATCAAACTGCGGAAGGGCTTTTCTACCGGCGAATAAAACAGCTTTGAGTTTTCAAGGTACTGGTACAGAAGGCCGGCCTTTTCACGGTTGAGTTCGGCTATTGCCCCTGCCCCTCCCAATTTTTTCAGCCATTCCAGCACAAGGCTAATCATGTAGATACCGTAGCAGGGCGGGGTGTTGTACATGGCGCCTTCCCCGGCGTGGATGTCGTAACGCAGCATTGCCGGAACCCAGTCCGGCGCATGGCCGATTAGGTCTTCCCTGATTATCACCACCGTGGTTCCCGCCGGCCCCAGGTTTTTCTGCGCGCCCGCGTACAGTATGCCGAATTTGGCGACATCAAGCGGCTCGGAAAGGATGCAGCTTGAAACGTCCGCCGCCAGCGGAACAGCGCCCGTATCGGGAATCTGCGCCCACTTGGTTCCGACAATGGTATTGTTCAGCGTTATGTGATAATAAGCGTCCCCCGGCTGCGCGGCGGGCGCATTGGGAATGTAGGTGTAGGCCTTGTCTTTACTGCTTGCCCGCACATCTACCGTGGCAAATTTTGCCGCTTCCTTCGCCGCTTTTTCCGCCCAGATGCCGGTTTCGACATAGACCGCTTTTTTTTCGCCGGGACCGGATTCGCCCGCCGCCAGATTCAGGGGAATCATGGAAAACTGCAGCGATGCCCCGCCCTGCAAAAATAGTACCTTGTAGTTTGCCGGGATTCCCATTAATTCCCGCAGAAGGGATTCTGTCTTTTCGATGATGGGCTTAAAATCTTTGGAACGATGGCTCATCTCCATTACCGACTGACCGGTGCCGTTGGTATCGCACATTTCCGCCGCAGCTTTTTCCAGAACCGGCAACGGCAGCGCCGAGGGCCCGGGAGAAAAATTGTACACTCTTTTCATGCTAACTCCTTCTCATTTAATTTTTATCGTTAAGCTTCGCAGCTCATCAACAACATACACATTACGCACGGTAACTCCCGGCGGCAAAGCCAGCGCTACCGGCGCATAATTCAGAATACCCCTGATCCCCGCAGCGGCGCATTTTTCCGCGGCGGACTGCGCCGCCTCAGCCGGAACGCAGAGCAGGGCAATTTCAATCCCCAATCGGCTGATAACTTCCGCCATTTTATACACCGGATACAGCGGCGCGGGAGACTTGAGAATCTCCACGCGGTTCACATTGGTGTCAAATCCGGCGGCAAGCTCAAATTCAGCCAATTCCGGGGGCGCAAAATTGAGGTAGGCCGAACCCAGCCTCCCCAGCCCCACCACGCAAAACTTCCTGCGGCGATCCAGCCCCAGTGCCCTTTTTATGAGCGGAATCAGCAATTCCGGCTCATACCCCGCGTTGCCGCCTATCGACCCGCCTTCCACCCCACCCGCGGCCATACCCAGACAGGAAATATCCTTGCGGATCGTATCCCGCGGCCAGCCGGTCAAATGCTCCACCTGGGCGGAAGTTACCGCGGATTTGTAACCCGGCCCGGTATTTCCCGCCAAAATGTGATTTTCGAGCAGGCGCATAAGCTGTAACAGCCGCTCTCGTGCCGGCTCCGAAATAGTGTCAGGCACCTTTTCTCCTGTGAAATATTTCACAACCAATATAGGCAAAATCAGGAAAAATGTCAAGGGTAAAATTTAAGAATTTCAAGAAACATAGGAAATGCATAGCGAAGGCGGACGGGGAAGAATCCGGCCAGGTAAAACGGGTGAAGAAGAATAGCGCTCAGTTTTTATGCGAAGTTATAAGTCCAACAACCTGGTTATGTGCCGTTTGCCCTTTCTCAATTTTTTGAATTATATTTATTTTGCTCTTCTAATTCGCTGAAAAGAGCATTTCTTCTAAGTTTTTTATTTACCAATTCCAAATATTGTGGATTATTTTTTAATGTTTCATATGTATAAAATTTATATTCATGATTATCTATATCTAAATTTGATAATTCCATTTTATAATAATATTTATCAATTTTTTTTGTAAATTTATTATTGCTATATAAATGAACAGAAAAAAAGAAATCTTCATTATGAACCATGTACACATACATATTTGGTCTTCCATCTGCGCCAACTTTTTGCGGATCATATTTTTCCATATTATCTATTTTACTTTTTAATATTTTTTCAGAAATATGTTTCTCATGTTCGAGTAGCCATATATAATCATCTTTTCCGGCATATCGAATATTTATATCCTTTTTTTCCATTTTTATACCCATTTTTCCTTTTTATTATTTTAATAATTTCCAATAATGTTTGTCAAGGACTTAAAAACCTTATTGCGAATATTTATATTATTTCATAACCAATTTTAAGCATAATTGCGCCTAACGTTCCGGCTGTAACTGACGTTTGGGGCGGGTAATAGGGCAATGCGGAGCAACGACCCCTGCCCCAAATGTGGGTGGAGTAAAACCGCATAAAGGGCGATAGCCCGGCTGCGGTTTTACGGAACCCTGGAGCCGCCGAAGGCGGCGTACAGTTACAGTCCTGTTATATGTAGTTTGGGCTGTTTTATACTTTTATTTATTATATTTTTGTTTTATTTTAAAACAATCATTTAAATGAACTATTTGATGCCGTGTTATTGGCATCATTATTAAACCCAATATATTTTTCTTTCCCCAAAAATCTAATAACCAGATTGATTTTGGATCATCTGTTACGCCTCCATTCTGTTTTATTTTTTCAAGTTGTTCTTTTTCCACTTTTCTTTTCATGTCACTAAATTCAAGAGCCATAATTATTTTTTGTGTTAATTTTCCTACTTTAATTCTATATTCTTTTAATTCCTTTATGTTTACATTTTTATTAAATGTTTCTATTTCAGAATATACCATTGCATTTCCGGTGTCTTTAACTTTTATACCCAATTTTGTTTGAATTTCTTTATTAAATATCGTTTCTTTGTTTCCAATTAGTATATTGGAAATGATGTCCTCTATTCGAGTTATATGCCAAATATTCCACAATATAGATGTTTTTTTATTAGAGATTATTTTACAAGTTTCTTCTTTCATATTTTCCCATAAATTATCATAAAATGTTTCTGAACTAATTTTATACACTTTTTTATCATGCAATAAACTATGCATTTCCAGCAATAAATTGATACCTTTGATGAACGTTTTTTGATTCGGTAAAAATATACCTAAATTCTTTTGTTTTTCATTCCAACCTTTCGATACATTTATCATTAATTTCCTCCAAGTAAAATCATAAAAAAATAATATCTTAAATACATTTTTTTTTCAATATAATTTCAAACAAAATTTCAGCCAGAATTACACATAACTACCTATCACTGCAAACCGCTGACACCTACACATGAATTCCAATGGCTTCGCGTATGGAGTCTACAAGAGTCTTTCTGTTGGCAATTCTTCCCATTATGCCGGGGATTTCCACTACCAGAGGGTAGCGGCCTGAGATTTGCCAATTGACCAGAAATTCATTCAGCCAGCCGGCTGTTTCTTCGGTGAGGATCAATACCCGGCAGCCTTCCGCCTCTGGCAGTGAGTCGGGCAGAGCGGCGCCGGCTTCTTCGACCCAGCCTTCGGTAATCCGCCTGAATACCGATACGGCTTCCGCGGCGTCCCGCACCGCCGTTCCTTCAATGCCGATAAAACGGAAAGCCGTTACCAGTTCCGGATCTCCGATAAAATAATAATCCACCAGAGGACTCCGTTAGGAGTAATTATAGTACCAATATAAGCAGGGCGACGAGGAAGCCCCACAGACAGATACCTTCGGCAAGACCGGCGTAAGGCAAAGCCTTTCCGGAAAGCTCGGCATTTTCGCTCATCGCGCCCATTGCCGCCGCTCCTATGCGCCCAACCGCCATGCCGCCGGCAATACAGGAAATTCCCACCGCAAAAGCGGCGGCAAAATATTTCCATACCGAAGGCGATGAGGCAGTTTCCACGTCCGCAGACGCGGCTTCCTGCGCAAATACCACCGTACCCAAAACCAGCAGCAGCGTAAACACCACCAACACTTTACGTTTCATCAAAAACTCCTTTTATTTTATTTCACTCTTCCTGAAACGGAAAGGCGAAAATTCAATACCTGTCTCGGTAAAAAATTTGCTGAAAAATTCATAATATTGCAAGCGCACTACCTGAATTGCGACAATCATTCCCTCCAGCACAATAATAATCGTGTTCCCCAAAACAAGCACCATCAGGGCCGAGATTGAACCCGCAGGACTGCCGCTATTGGCAAGCTCCTCGGTAAAACGGAACACGATATACGCCAAAATCGCATGGGACAGGGCAAACGCGCCGACACGGAGAAAACTGACGGTGTTGGAAATATAGCCGGACGCGGTTTCCATAATTTCAACAAATCCTTCCATAATAAACGCCATCAGGCCGTGTTCCAGTATGGGCCGTTCATGGGTGATACAACGCCAGATGAGCGGGCCGAAAAAAATACAAACCACGGGAATAAAAAGACCGGCAAAATCAAACCGCTCAAAACGCCCGCCGAAAATACAACGCAGGGCGATAAATATCGCATACCAGAACAGCAGTAAACCCGCCAGCCCTGTCTTTGCGAAAAACGCCCTCTCGTACTTTTTCATTATACAACAATTAATAATATTGATAAGCAGTCCCATCGAGTTGAGGATAACGCCGATGCCGACGGTAAAGCCGAAAAAGTAAAAGAGTTTTCTCACGCTGCCGCCCTTTTCCGCCAGGGGTATAATCGTGAGGATTCTGTCCATCGGATTGCCGGTCAGCGCAGTGGTAATTATTCTGGTGGGGGCTGCCAGCAGGCTTTCAGTGGTAAAGATTTCACCGGTAAGCAGACCCATAACCATTGAGGATATTCCCACGGCAATCAACGGTGAAGAAAAATTTTTAAATTTTGCAAGCGCACGGGGGCCGTATTTTCCGGTAAGCAGTCCCGCTAGCAGTAACACAAAGCCCTGTCCCAAATCGCCAAACATGATTCCAAACAGCACGGTAAAAAAAACAGCGACCAAAGGCGTCGGGTCAATGGAACCGTACAGCGGCGTCCCGTAAGAGGAAACTACCCCTTCAAAGCCCCGGACAAATTCCCCATGCTTCAGGGAGACCGGCACTTTTTCACCGCCATCCCGCACTTCGGGAATTTCATCGGGGGCGTAAATGCGAATGGCAGTTCTGCCGCCGGTAATTTTTGTAAAGTCGGCGGCGACTTTTGAAATCGTATCGGAAGGAATCCAGCCGGAAAGCATATAAATGCTGGATGTAGATACCAGCCGCGATTTTAACTGTTCGGCGGCAAGCGCCATGAGCAGTGAAGAACCGAGCTTGCACAGCGTTATGCGGTTTTCATTGCGCATCCGTGTTTTTTCATCAATAATTTTTTCAAGGTCTTTTGCAATGCTGTCAAGCCGCTTTTCAAGTCCTTCAAGCAATTCAACGGGTACGCCCTGATAATCTTTGGGAATGGTGATTGGCTCAAACGACAGATTTTTCAATTCCGAATCAAGGGCAAAGCGGCCTTTACGCGAGCTTGCCGCAAGTATCCGGTCGCCGCCGCCTTCCCCTTCCAGGGGAATAATCGCCGCGCGTTCTCCCAGCCGCTTTTTTAACTCAGGATGGATTCTGGGGTCGAGGCGGCCTACCCGCAGGGTAAGGTAGGATAACTGATCCAAATCCGCAAAAGGCGCGTTGAGGTTGGAAAACGCCTTTGCTTCGCCAAAAGTTTCCTCGATGCGCTGCTTTTCCTGCCGCACCGCCAGTTCCCGTTCCTTCAGCGAATCAATGACTGCGCACAACCTCTCTGCCAGAGCTTCTTCCGTTTCGCCGGGCAGGGCGCTGTCCGCTTCCGGTTCAGCCGGCAAATCTACTCCCAGAAATTCACAGACGGTACGCAGTTTATCCAGAAGCCCTTTAATGCGATCAGCGGCCTTGCCGGCGGCGTTATCGGCGGGATTTTCAGCGGCGCTTTCCGTAACGGTATCAGTTTCACCAAAGTGCATTATTCCGTTACGTCCCAGATATTCAATAACCGTGTTTACATCGCTTTTGAGAACCGTCATCTGTACGCGCTTCATTTTGCGGGGACGTATCATACCGGCGCCTCAAGTAAATCAAATACATCTTTGCCGGCCATTCCAAGACCAAGTCCTTCGGTAATGCTGGTGAGCAGGTCTTCTTCAAATTGTTTTAGTTTGATGTAGCAAAAAATTGAATTGATCGAAAAGGGCATAAGCCGGAAACAGCGCAAAGACATGCGGTAAATGTAATGAGATGCCGCATTTTGAAAATAGCGGGGGTCGGCAATCCAGTGTCCACCTGCTTTTTCGTGGTTGAGCAAACTTTCCCAACGCCAGTTTTTCCAATCTGAACGGGTATCCAAAGAAAATTGCAGCGACGCGTGGGCTTCGGTGGCGAGGGAAATTTCCCCGCCGGAATCTTTGGGCTGAATTGCCCCGGGGATTTCCGTAAAATCGCAAGATATTTTTTGATCCATGAGATACTTTGCCGCTTCATCAGGCTTTTTCTTAAAGTAGGTGCGCAGGCGCAAAGCCCAAACGCAGTTACGCAGGGAAATTTCATCGGCAAGGATTCGCCGGACAAGCAGGCTGTCGGCAGAAGAAAGGCGGCGCAGGCTTTGGAGCAGCAGGGTGTAATAATGCAGGTCGAGTTCCGACTCAAGCGGGGTAAAATCGAAGTCCGCCGACTTCATGGCTTTAAGGTCTTTTGACAGAATAAATTCAAATTCAGTGCCGCTGATCATTGCGGCAAGATCGGGATATGCCTTAAAGCGCACGGTTCTGAAACGGCCAATGTCGCTTAACGCGGGCGGATTTGTTTTGCCGGCGGAAATATAGTGCAGACAGGTTTTCAGGTCGGTATATTCACAGGCGCGAAGCTGGCGAATCAACAATTCCGGCGGGCTGGAAAATGAATCGAGTATGGCAAGTATATGCCGCGTTGTCCTCTGTAGAATCCGGCCTTCAAGATCGATTAACAGTTCCCGCCCCGGCAGTTCCCGCGCAATTTCGGGAAAGACCAGCCGGTCCAGTTCGCTCAATGAATGAAGTTTTCCCAACGGGGAGATTCGTTTTCCGATAAAAGACTTGCCGATAATGCCGCATGCTTTGGCAAAGGCAAAGGCCCGCTCTCCCGTATCCTGAAAAGTTTTGGAAGATGACCGCGCAAGCGTCCGCGAAAGCGGCAACCGCGAAGGCTGGCCCCCCCTCTCTTCAAGCGCCCGGCGGGCCGGCACCGGCATTATGCCTCCTCCGTAACAAACCTGTCCAGCAGGGCGGAAAACCGGTTCGCATCAACATGAAGGGAAGTAATTTTATTGCTGTAGGATTCCAGTTCTGTCTGATACTGCCGCCGTATTTTTTCTTTTAACGCCTGAAATTCATTTTCCAGTCTTTCGCCTTCTGTGTGGTAACGTTCCTCGTAAGCGGCGTGGTTCTGCTTTTCCGCTTCAAGCACCCGCTTGTCCGCTTCCGCCTGGGCGTCATTAACCAACGCGGCAGCCTCAGATTCAATTTTTAACAGATGGCCCAAGACCTCATCGTTATCCATTTTTTACCCAATTTTAATCCAACGCTGTCAGTATATTTTCATATTTGCAGATTACCCTGAACGCGGCTTGTGCGTCCTTTTGCGCCTGTAATTCAATATAGAATTCCGGATTCTGCAAAAGTTCCGCCATGCGTTTGAGAACCCGCAAATGCGACTCTGAATCTTCATGAGGCGCAACAAGCATAAACAACAGGTACACCGGCTTGCCGTCAAGGGCATCGTACTCAACCCCTTTGCGGGAGATACCCAGCACGCCGCATACCGCATCGACCGCGTTGGTACTGCCGTGGGGTATCGCTATACCTTTCTGGATACCGGTTGACATTTTTGCTTCGCGTTCCTTTAAGGCGGCCAGAAGTTCTTCCCTCACATTTGATTCATGCACCTGACAGAAGTAATCTACCAGTTCCTCAAAAGCCTCTTCTTTGTCTTCCGCCTCCAGATCAACTTTGATGAAATTGGGCGAAAACACATCCTGCAAAAACATCTATACCTCCCCGGCTGCGTCAAACGTTACTCGGCTGCCTCGGTTTCAAAAATATCATCTAAAATAATTTCGTTTTGCGGCTCAGGGACAATCTGCGGATTAAGTTCTTCCTCCAGCCAGTTGCTGGCCGCCGCTTCGCTGGAAAGCTCCCGGCCTGCCGCCTCAACGCCCGTGCCGCCGGGTGTCCGGTTAAGCAGGGCCAAACCCAGGCTGATAACCAGAAACAGCGTCCCCAGTACCGTTGTGGTTCTGGTAAGCACATTTCCCGAACGGGAGCCAAAAGCGGAACCGCTGCCCCCGGCAAAAATCCCCCCAAGACTATCCCCTTCTTCATTTTGAACAAGCACCAGTAATACCAGCAGAATAGCCACCATAACAAAGAAAACCAAAAGTACCGTACTGAGAATTGCCATCTATCAAACTCCAAACATTAAATCTGGGTTCATTGTATCGAAAACAGCAATATATGGCAATGGTCTAAACAGGGCAATAGCATTTACTTTTCTGTCAAGTTACCACATAAAGCAACAAGCCGCCCGAGAAGGCCGCGCAGGGCGGGCAAAAAACCGGGAGAATCTGCCTACAGAGCCCCCCAGCACTTAAATTACCATGAACATCGTAATACTATGAAATCATGTCGTATTTAAGTGCTGGGCTATTACTGTACACATGGTTTTTGCTTTTACTCTCTGGTCTCTTCCGGCAGAGAATTCCCGGAAATTTTTTTGCCGCCCCGCCGGCCTCTCTCAGGCGGCTTATGCTGATTATATTACCTATCACGGTATATGCTGTTACCCATGATAGAGGGGGAGAACTTTTCCCCCTAACAAAAGCAGGACTTCTGCCTTTATGCGTTAATAACGCGGTATTCTGTAGTTCCGCCCCTGTCCTCTTCCTCCGTGTTCTCCGTGTCCTCCGTGGTTAAATTCTTCCCTGCTTTCTCATATCGCATAGCGCCCCGTTCTACGGCTCGTCCGCGTAGATAATTTTTCCGCTTTGGCCGCCGGAAAGCCAGCGTCTTCTGCCGCTGGAAGACCTGCCGGAAGCGACAGCCTGAACCCAGTTATTACTAAAAAGATTATTGCCCTGTTCATCCATTACCCAGCTTTCGCCGCCGTCGCCGGACCAGGCCATTCTGCCTTCCTGACCGCCGACTACCCAACGAGATCCGTTGAAACCCATGCACAGTATATAGAAAGGCCGCGCCAGAGGCCGCCATGTTATACCATCATCGGAACACGCGAGACTCTGGGCGTAGCCGCCCGCCATCCAGCGATTCTGATCGTACATAATAACACTAATGGCAGAATTCCCAAAAGTGCTGTTTTCAACGGCAGTCCAGGTAAGACCGTTATCATCGGAATAGGCAATTTTCCCTCCCGCGCCGCCGGCCATCCAGCGGCCTTCATGGAATACAATGGTATTTATTGCGGACTTTCCAAAAACATTGGTAGAAACAGCGCGCCAGGTAGCGCCATCGTCATCCGACAAAATGATAATGCCATTACTGCCTCCCGCTATCCAGTTACCGTTACCGAAGGCAATAGCATTAATGGCTTGACTATTGGAAAAATGGGTTCTTTTTACCGAATTCCAGACAGTGGCGTTTGTTGACCATGCTATTCTGCCGCTCCTGCCGCCGGCAACCCAGCGGCCGTTACCGTATCCAATAGCATTGATGGAAAAGCTGCCAAAGGTACTGTCGCCCACCTGTATCCAGTTGGCGCCGTAATCGTTAGAATAGGCCATTCTGCCTTCACCGCCGCCGGCAACCCAGCGGGACGTCCCGTTTGAGGCGACGCCAAATGACAGGGCATATACGGTACTCTTGCCAAAAGCAGTATTGTTGGCGGATCTCCAGGCAAGCGAGTTAACCTTGCCGGTCTGGAACGCTGAATCCAAACCAAGAGCAAAAGCCGTGCTGGGATCAAATATCCTTGCCGATTTTACCGGATGCCTGTTGCCGACATCATCCAACCCATAAATGGTGAAGGTGTATTCGGTATCATCTGCCAGATTGGTAAAAGTATAGCTTTCCATTCCTTTGGCGACAGACTGCACCCGTGCGTCACCGGAGGAAACAATCTCAATACGGTCTATCTTTACATCCTCAGGATCAATCCAGCCAAGCGACAAACTTGTGTTAACGGGCTTTCCGGTTAAAACAGGCAGTTTGGCAACAAGGACATTTGCCTTTGCTACGCTATAAATATTTCCTTTGGTATTCACCGCCGAAATTTTGAATTCATATTCCTGATTATCAGAAAGATTAGTGAAGGTATACGATTCCACCCTTTTTGTTACCGGCAGCGGAGTTTCCCTGCCCGGACTGCATGTAAGTCTAACATAGTCAAGATTGGGGTCTTCAGGATTACTCCACACCAGCGTCGCTCTTCCCGCAACCGGTCTTACCCGAAGCCTGGGTAATCGCGGGGTTGAAAATTGTACCCCGGTAAAAACCCGGTTGTTGTATTCCGTGTCAACACCATATACCATGAAACGGTATTCTTTGCTGTCAGAAAGGCCGACCACTGTTGCGGTTTTCATTCCCCTGTCAACTATTACCGGCATATCACTGTCACCCGGCTCATAAATAATGGCAATATGGTTAAGGTTTGCCATTCCGGGATCGTCCCATTCAAATATAACCTGTCCGGCAACAGGCTGAACCGTTACCACAAATTGTTCCAGATCTTTCCCATAGAATACCGGTATGGCCGAAGATGATAATTTTACATTTTTAATGGGCTGCCGGCGTCCGGCGGTATTCACCGCATACACGGTAAATTCGTAATCGGTAACATCGGAAAGGCCGGAAAAAGTCCTGGTCTGTACGCCTTTGGAAATGATTACCGGTTTTTCACCTTCGGGGCTGTACGCCACTTCAATATAATCAAGCTGGGCATTGTAAGCCTCCTGCCAGTTCAGGGTAACCTGACCTGCCGATGGTCTGCCAAAAACAGATTCCGGCGCAGTGGCATAATCGGGAATGAATATACCTACCTCTTTCAAAGACTTGCGGTTACCCTGGTTATCAACTGCCGTTACAGTGAATGTATGTTCAAGACCGTTGCTCAGGTTCGCCAGCGTTTTGCTTTCCACTCCCTTGGGAATCCGGATGGGCGTTTCATGATCGGGATCATAGCTTATTTCGATATGGTCGTACTCCGCATTGGCAAGATTAGTCCAGCTTAATGTCACCTGTTCCGCAACCGGCCTTGCTTTTATCGTGTTACCGAAACTTTGTTGTTTGAAAGCCCTCCCCTTGCCGCCTTCGGTTACATCGGATTTATTTCCCCACTTATCCACCGCCCTTACGGTAAAGAAATAGTCCTTTCCATTTTCAAGGCCGGAAATAACGTGTTTTTCGGCTTTTTTGGCAATTTTTTTCGACCCTTTACCCTCAGGCCAGAACGAAACTTCAATACGATCAAGGAAAACATCAGGGGGGTCAACCCATGACAGCGTCGCTTTGCCGTCAACAAAAACAACAGATAAATCGGAAATATCGGACATAGTCCTGAAAACTTTCGCCTCGGATTTACGGCCTATACACTGGACACAGGTACCAATACCAACAAGTAACCCTACAAGAATAAGGCCAAAAACTACGTCTCTGATAATACGTTTTCGTTTTTGCTCCGCCTTTTTGAGGTCATAGGCCGTTTTTGCGTTATCTTGGGAAGGAGATGTATTAGAATGCATAAAATCCCTCTTTTTTCTGCCGCTTTTTTACCCCCCCTCAATAATTATAGTACTTATCCAAATTTTACGCAAATTTTGCGATGGGTACAAAAGTTTCCGGTTTAAGGGACGCGCCGCCGACCAATGCGCCGTCGATGTTCTCTTTTGCCATTAATTGGGCGGCATTTTCGGGTTTTACCGATCCGCCGTACTGAATAATGATCTTTTCCGCCGCATCCGCGCCGTACAACCGGGCTATAACCTTGCGCACAAAGGCGTGAACCGCCTCCGCGTCTTCCGGCGTGGCGGTTTTTCCAGTACCAATAGCCCATACCGGCTCATACGCAATGACAATATTAGCCAATTCCGCCGCGCTGACCCCTTCCAACCCCTTGACGGTCTGGGTCTCGCAGACGGTTTCTACCTTGCCCGCCTCGCGTTCTTCCAAAAGCTCGCCAATGCAAAGTATCACCTCAAAACCGTGTTTCAGGGCCAGTTTGACCTTTTTATTGATAAGGGCATCGTCTTCTTTATAGTTATGCCGTCTTTCGCTGTGACCCAAAATAACGGTCTGCACGCCCAAATCTTTAAGCTGAAGCACCGACACTTCTCCGGTATGGGCGCCCTGTTCTTCCGGGGCGCAATTCTGCGCTCCCAGCCGGATATTGGTGCCCTTGACGATGGGGGCTACGGTTTCGATTAAGGTAAAACTTGGCGCCGCCAAATACTTGTGCTTGCCGTCTTTAAGCTGCGCGGCAAGTTCGGTCGCAAGTTTTGCGGCTTCGGCGCGGGTCATGTGCATTTTCCAGTTTCCGGCGATATAGTATGATCTGTTACTCATAATGGCTCCTTTTTGATAAATGTAATTGAACTATTTTCTATAGTATATCAAAAGAAAAGATCGTGTCAACGAGTGACTTTCACCATGAAACACTCGGCGTTGCCCGCTTCTTCACCACTCCCGCGGAACAAAATTCTCCGGTATGTCCATCTTTACCGTATCTCCCGACTGTTCCAGTACAAAGAATCCCGCCTCAATTGCCGCTTCTTTCTCCGCGCTCCCGAATATCGCGCCCGCTATGGCTCCCTGTATTTTGCGCGTGTCGTGGTGTTTGTTCCGGTGTTCCCGCAGTATTTCCAGCCGTTTAATATGGTGTTCAATGTCCTTTATATGCGTTTTTGCCTTTACTTCCACCGCCACAATGTGGTCGTCATTCTCCAGCAGAATGTCCACTTCCGTAATGGTTTTTCCGGCATCATCACGGACTTCATAGCCGCCGGGCGCAACACCATTAAAGTGGTAACCCAATTCGTTAAACCGTTTGTGAATAGCAGGAGCAACCAGATGCTCCGCCAGTTCGCCAAACCGGTTGCCCAAGTCACCGACTATCCGGTCGGTTTCCTTTTGCCGTTCGGCGACTTCCTTTAGAATCGCCCACACCTTTTCAAAAGTGAGGCCTTCCCCGGTTGGGATTGGTCTTTCGCTTACTGTAGCTGTCATAATGCAAACTCCTTAAAATAATATAGCATATTTTCTATGCCTATTATATATAGGGTGGAAAGTTGCATTTTGCATTAGTGGAAATACAAATTATTTTAAACTATTCATTCCCCCTCACTTCACTTCAGGGTAACAGCATTTACTTTATGACAATATAAACCAGCCGGAGGGGGCGCTGCGGGCGAGCGGAAACGCTTGTGGAATCCGCCTGTGGAGCCCCCCAGCACTTAAATTACCATGTGCATCGTATTACTATGAAATCATGTCGTATTTAAGTGCTGGGCTTTTTCTGGAGCCCATTACGTTACCTTTGCTCGCTGGTCTCCTCCGGCGGGGAATTCCAAATGTTTCCGCTACCCGCCCACCCCCTCCGGCTATCCTCTACCATCACAGAGCAACAGCATTTACTCTGTTACATTGGTTATAGCCGGAATAAGGCGGCACAGGGAGACAGCGCGGGGTTGCCAAAATATTATGGGATTCTTCGACGGAGCAGACCAGGGAGTAAAAGCAAAAACTAGGTGTACAGTAACAGCCACACGGCACGAGAAACAAGAGAACACGCTTATAATGGAATTACCTATAGTTTTCAATAATGCACAGAAGCCGTGCGGGGGCTGCGTAGTTGAGTTCCCCCATCTGTTTTGGCAGCCCCGGCGCTGTCCCCTGTGCCGATTTACACGCTATGTATGTATATGAAAAAAATAAATGCTGTTGCCCCCCCTCACTTCTTCCCTTCATCTTCCTGTTCTTTTAAAACTTTAACCAGTTTAATGGCAAGGCGGCGGTTTTTGGGGTTGAGTTTCTCGGCCATATCAACCAAAATCTGCATGTCCAATGGTATGGGAGGCTGAATCTTCCTGTTTTTCTCCTCTTTCCCTGTAACAAGGTATTCTACCGATACCCCCAAGGCACGGGCAATCTTCACCACCGTTTCGGCATTAGGAAGGGAATTGTGGGTGTTGAGGTAATTATCAAAGGTATGTCTTTTTATTCCAGTTATAGCACAAAGTTCCTTTATCATCATTCCTGAATAAATTAACTCTGATTTTAAATTTTCCTTGAATCCCATAAAAATTCAGGTTACTTAAAAAGGAATAATAGGGTATTGACTTTATTCTCTTTTTGATAGTACATATGTATTGATTATTCTTTTTAGAATAATGCTACAAGATTATGTAAATTTACATAATAGGTGGAGGGAAACCATGAAAAAGGCTTTTTTCTGTTTTTTGGCATTATGTGCCTGTATGGGGCTTTTTGCACAGCAGAGACCGGTGGTGGCGGTAGCCCCCTTTGACGTGATTTCCGGCGTTAGCGCGACCGATGCCGCCATGATTACGCGGGTGTTTTTTATCCGGCTGGGCAATACCCGGCAGGTAAATCTAGTTGACCGTACCGTGGTGGAACGGGTTATCAGGGAGCATAATTTTCAGTCGGGGGACTGGTCAAACCAGCAAAAAACCGCCGCTCTGGGAAGCGCGTTAAACGCCGACTGGATAGTCCGGGGCGAAATGGAAAAATTCGGCTCCACCATACTGCTCACCGTATCTTTTTACAATATAAAAACCTTCCGGTTTGAGGGCGGTACGGACGCGCGTCTTGCCAACGCGGACGACGCATACGACAAAATGGACCCGCTGATAGACAAACTGATTCAGACTATTGGGGGTACGGGGGCAAGACCACCGGGGGGCGGAACTGCGCCCGGCAAGACCTACAAAATAGGCGATACCGGGCCTGGGGGTGGTATTGTCTTTTTTGACCGGGGCTTTACCGGGGACGGTTGGCGGTATCTGGAATCCGCCCCCGCCGGAGCGGAATTTACCGCCGAATGGGGAGCTTATGGGCAAGACGTGGCAAATACGATGTTGGCGGTAGGCTTCGGCAAACAAAATACCAAACTTATTGTAGACCGGTTAAAGGCATTAGGTGAAACCAACAAAGCGGCTCAATTATGCGCCGCACTTGATGTTAACGGATACAAAGACTGGTTTCTACCGAGTAAGGATGAACTGGACTTAATGTATAAAAATCTGAAACAGAAAGGGTTGGGCGGGTTTAAGACTGTTGAGGATACCAAAAATACTGAGATATACTGGTCTTCGTCGCAGTACAGTAATCACTACTCGTGGTATCAGAATTTCAGAAATGGCTTTCAGAACTACGGCTACACCATCTACATCGGCAAGTTCAATACATTCACGGTGCGCGCCATTCGGGCTTTTTAAGGGGCGGGCAAAGTATGCTATTAATCGCTGGAATTCAATGCACTTTCAATAAATTCTACAGGACTTACACAAGGTATATCGGAGATTTCATAATCCGCTTTATTTCGGGTAATTATGTGAGTAACGCTGTTCTCCCTGGCAGTCATAAATTGAACAGCGTCTTCAAAATCTTTCCAACGAAGCGCCAAAGCGGCGGCAATGGTAGTTTCAGAAACCGGAATAACCGAAAAAAGAGCGATAAGCTCATCCATAATTCGATAGACCTCGCCGGAGTTATGCCGGTCTTTACGGAGCAAATAGAAAATATCGGTTATGGAAGAAGCGGACAAACACCCGTGTATGCGTTCCTGATCAACAAGCTGGAATATTTTAAAAGAGTCCTGATAAAATGGGGAACGCTTCAAAAGTACGTCCAAAACAACATTGGTATCTACCAGTACTTTCATTTTTGGTATTTAGCCAGCCTTTCCGCGCGAATTTCTTCAAGGCTAAGGTCGCCCAGATGCGCCGCTATACCCAGAAGCCGGTCGGCGCGCGGCGTTACCCCAGCGCTTTCTTTTTTCTCCGCAGGTTTCCCCTGTATCTCAATAACCGGAGTTATTTTCAGTTCAAGACGCGCAAGCCCCGCAGGAATTTCCTTTGGAGCAAGAAACTCAAAAAATATCTTGTGGTCAACCGGAATTTCAACCGTTTGTTCTATGGTCATGGAGAAATTATAGCATAACAAGAGAAGGTTTACAATAAGGGCTTTCGTAACGTAAGGAGTTTTATTACTACACGCTAAAGCGTGTCAAGAACGAGCGTTATGCATCCGCCAAATGTTTCTCTCTTCAACATCCGCATGCTATTTTATTAGCTCGAACCTAGAACGACAAATTCAACGCGGGCAGAATATTAACTCTTGTTTTAGGCCGCTTTTTTCGCTATTCTTAAATAACTCAGGAGGAAAACAATGGTTGAACGATCTGTTTTGGTACAGGAAATAGATTCCCTTCCCCCCCGTTATTATGGAGAAATACTTGATTTTGTTGGGTATTTAAAAGAAAAGAAGGTAAAAGAAACCTTTTCTTTGGAAAAAGCCGCCGAAACTGCTGCCGAAGAATATCTCAGTAATAAAGAATTGTCTGCTTTCTGCGCCCTTGACGGCGAAGATTTCTATGAAACAAGGTGAGATTTGGCAAATATGGCTTGATCCAGCCACAGGCGCCGAAATAAAAAAAAACCGGCCCGCATTGATTATTAATACCGACACCCTTGGAAAGCTACCGCTTAAAATTATTGCGCCGATCACTGATTGGAAGGATCATTACAGCAACTATCTCTGGATGGTAAAGTTCAGCGTGTGCTGAACAGTTATCCCATCAACACAAAACGGTCTTACAAAAGTATCCGCCCTTGATTGTTTCCAAATAAGAAGCGTTTCCGTTAAACGGCTTTTAGCTCTGCTTGGCTCTGTGGAGCCGGAAATTATTGCCTGCGTACAGGAAGCAGTTATCAAGGTGATCGGGGCATCGTAAACAGATTACACTTTTCAGTCCTAAATATCTTATAATTCAAAAAAGAACCGCATCCCAATAAGCCGCTTCTTCTTCGGTCATTCGCGCCATATTTCCTCATATTGAAAAACAAGGGTTGAATTAACAGAAATAATCACGTTTCGGCATAGTACGTTACCTCGTGGCTTCGGCCAAGATACTGGGGTTTTTAACAGCGTACTGCAACACCTCGGCCATAATGCCAGTGTAACCGTCCCCCATTGTTTTGTAGCTTTCCAAAACATCAGGGGCGACGCGTATCGTTACCGACTTCTTCTTCTTGCGCCTGTCGCGCTCAGCCGCCAAATGCGCGAATTCTTTTAAGGCCTCCGGCGTTGAAGGCGGGCAGTCATCAGTATATACAATCGGATGCTTTGCGGCTTCTTTTAGCTCCGCCCGTATCCGCTTCATTTCCTCTTTAGAGGGCTTTTGTCCAACCTTTACCGTCGATTTGATAATATCCATTGTAACTTCTCCTCTCATTTTTATCAGCAAGACGAGCGGAAATAATATGCTTATTATTTCCACGTTCCGTATAGATCACAAAAAGAACCTTCCTCACCTTACCCAGAGTTTGCAGGCGTTCTTCTCCCGATGTATTTCCTTCGCTTTGATCAATGCGTTCAAGCCTTTCAGGATCGGAAAAGACATATTGCGCCGTCTCAAAACTTACCTTATGATTTTCGATATTTAAACGCGCTTTTTCACCATACCATTCAATCCCGTCTATCGGCATATTTAATTAGTCATACATTTCGTCTTACTTGTCAAGGGCTTGTTTTTACAATCCCGTAACCTAGCAATCCAAAAAATAATTATAATCTCAATAATAAAAGATGACCAACTCCGTATCAACACCGAGACAACACCGACTCAATACCCACTCAATACCTGCCACGGGAATCTCGCTTCGGTATTGAGTGGGTATTGGTGCGGAGTTGGTGCGGTATTGAGTAGGAGTTGGTCGGTAATTGGAAGGTACAGAAGCCCTTAATGAGCGCCATATTCAGCCGTTTTCATTACCAAAAGGTCTACCTATATAGTAGAGCTTAGCCCTTTCCTGTGTGGTGTCAAGTGGTAGACGGTGCCTGTCTCATCCATAGGCACCATCCAGCCAGACGCGGTTCCTTGTGATACAGTATAATTAATTATGAACAAGGTGACGGTTAAAAACTTTGCGATTTGGGCAAGGAATAAGCTCATGGAGGATGTGCGGTTCAAGGCTATGATTATCGGCGTTACTGAGCGCGGCATTGCAGCGCCTTTGAGGCATTCGACTGAAGACCTTCAGTACTTTGATGTTGGCAAGGGTAACAAGCCGCACTTAATAACGGGCGGCGCTGTTGAGCAGAGGGAAAAGCTGGTGGCCGCTCTTAATAAAGAGGCGAAGCGGCAGGGGGATTATAAAAAGGCTTTTGATACTTTAGTGGAAGAGACCGCGTACACGTGGTTTAACCGGCTGGTCGCGTTGCGGTTTATGGAGGTCAACCAATACTTGCCTTCGGGTATGCGCGTGTTGAGCGGCAACGGTAACAAGATGGAGCCTGAGCTTGTGTCAAAACCTTTTGACAGTAACTTTACTTTTTCTGAAGCAGAGAAGGCGCAGATAATCGAATGGAAGGATAAAAACAAGGCTAATGAGCTTTTTGCTTTTTTATTTATCAGGCAGTGTAACGAGTTGAACGCTTTTCTGCCGGAGCTATTTGAAAAGATAGATGATTACACGGAACTGTTGATTAACATGAATTATACTGACCCTGACGGGGCTGTCCGCCATCTTATAACGGACATACCCGAAGGGGATTTTAAGGAGACGGTGGAGATCATCGGCTGGCTGTACCAGTATTACAACGCCGAGCCTAAGGCGGCTGTGGACGCGTATGTGAAGGCGGGCAAGAAGGTAGTTAAAAAAGACATACCTGCGAAGACGCAGTTGTTTACGCCTGACTGGATAGTACGCTACATGGTGGAAAATAGTTTGGGGAGGCTTTGGATAGAGGGGCATCCCAATAATGAACTGAAGAAAAACTGGAAATACTATCTTGAGGAGGCGGAGCAGGAAGAGAGCGTTAAAAGGCAACTGGAAGAAATTAGGCTTAGTTATAAAAAGATTAATCCGGAAGATATTAGAGTAATAGACCCTTGTATGGGGAGCGGGCATATTTTAGTTTATATGTTCACGGTGTTGATGCAGATTTATGAGAGCGCAGGGTATAACCCCCGTGACGCGGCGGTGCTGATACTTGAAAAGAACCTTTACGGGCTGGACATTGACGACCGGGCGTACCAGCTCGCGTATTTCGCGGTTATGATGAAAGCGCGCCAGTACAACAGGTCGCTGTTTACTAAGACTGTCAAGCCAAAATTGCACGCCATACAGGAGAGCAACGGGATAGACGTTAACCATCTCCAATACTTTGGCGAGGGAATGGGCGAAGAGAAAAGGAACGCCGCTTATACGGATATAAAGACGCTGGTTATGCTTTTTTATAACGGGAAGGAGTACGGTTCCTTGTTAAAGATACCCGACTTAGATTTTGCGTTGATGCGCGAGTACATTGGGAAAGTTGATACAAATAGTTTTCTGCCTGTTTCTGCGGATTTATTTTCCGAGACCAAGCGGCTACCTGCGCTAATGGAATTAGAAGCGGTTTTTATCAGTGATTTGCAAACAAGGCTGAATAATTTATTGGACATTGCGGAGAT
>JAITCL010000160.1 GCA_031283105.1 Treponema sp.
AACCAATACCCTGATTATTGGACACAAGGCGATAGCATAGATGAACTGGAAAAAATGCTTGTTTCACTCTATGGCGATATTATGCAATTTGATGATATTCAATCTGCTGTTCCTGAACACACAGGTTTAGTTGCTGTTCCTGTATGAAGCGTCTTGATTTAGTCAGAATCATTGAACAAAACGGAGCTGTTTTTATCAGACACGGCAGCGACCATGATTGGTACAAAAACCCGAACACTGGTATAACTGAGTCCGTTCCCCGTCACAGAGAGATCAAAGAACCTTTAGCAAAGAAAATAAACAAACGGCTTTTGTAATTAAAATATCTTACAAATTTTGGTCGAATGTGGCACGGGGGAAAAAAGCGGTTTTTTTTGGGGGGGGCCGTGTACGCGTTGACATATATCCTTATTCTCTTTACATTCTAGAGTATTGATATGTCCTGTAGTGTTTTTAATTTTCTGAAAAAATCCATACCGGCTTCGCATGTTTTTGCCGTATTTTCCGGCCTTATGACCGGTACGGCGTTCGGTCTTTTCATTCCGCTGATGGTATTGTCCAATTCCGAAAAGGTGGTCAGTTACGAAGAGGTTGCCGCCGTTTCGATGGTCGAAGACGCTTTGCGGCTGGCAGGAAGGTCAAATTCGGAAGAAGAAGGCATCAGCTATATTACCCTTCCGGGAGTACAAAAGTATGACGGCCCCCGTCTTGCCCAATCCATGCCCATTGAAACCAAGGAAACATGGCTTTCATGGATGGGTAAAAACAGGGGTGACGACCCCGCTTTTCTTGAACAACGCTGGACTTGGGCGCAGAATCTTGTAAAAACATCCGAACTTAAACACCCCGCGGACGTAAGGGCTTTTCTGCTAACCCCGCGGGAATATTTTGTCAGGGCGCAAAACAAGGGGCTTGAATACGCCGATACATGGCTTCCCATAGGATACGGGGCTACCATTACAGATCCCGACGTTGTTTCCATGATGACTACGACCCTTAACGTCAATCCCGGGGACAAAGTGCTGGAAATTGGGACAGGTTCGGGGTACCAGTCCGCGATCCTTTCCTATTTAACCAAAGATGTCTACACTATAGAAATAATCAAGCCCCTCTTCTTTGAGACAGACGCCCTGTACCATAATCTGGAAAAAACTTTTCCCTCTTTTTCCGCCATTAACCGGAAATTGGGGGACGGGTATTACGGTTGGGGAGAATTCGCCCCGTTTGATAAAATTATCGTCACCTGCTCAATAGACCACATTCCGCCCCCTCTCCTTCGGCAGTTAAAAGCCGGAGGGATCATGGTTCTGCCTCTTGGCCCTCCAAACCGCCAATATATAATGGAAATAGTAAAAAATGAGGCTGCGGACGGATCCATTATCCTGAGCCGCAGGGATGTTTACAATGGTCAAAGCGTCAGATTCATTCCCTTCAGAGATGAAATCGGGGCTTCTTATAGTACCCCTGTCATCGAGAAATCCGAGTAAAGACTTCTAACAACTTATTGACGAACGAAGCGAGATCGCGTCCGTGCTTGCACGGACATGATCGAGCGAGTGAGGAACCGAAGGGTTTAATACCCCGCGGCTTGCCGCGGAAGCCGCCGTAGGCGGCGGGTGCAGGGCTCTGCCCTGCGGTATAATACCCTTTATTTCGTAATCCAATAATATTTTTCCAGGGAATATTTCCCAGATTATTTTGCGTTTCAATGCTTATTTTATTTGCGGCTTGTCCAATAACCTCTAACTGTCTTTCTACTGCGAGTTTCCGCATTTTATCTTTTTCAAATTGATAATATTGAATGGTATCCGTAAATTCATTTATGTCTATAATACAATCTGCAATGTCAATCAAATACGATAAATCATTTTCATTAAGCGGCATATATTATTTCCCGTGTTGATAATATTCTGTTTTTTCGAATAGGATTTTTAAGAGATTCTTTTTCTACAATATCGACATTTCTTTTAAAAACTTGCGAAAACTCTTTTTCTAAATCCATTATGTCGAATAATGTAATTTCTGAAGTTTTGCCAAATGAAACAAGTATATCTACATCGCTATTTTGGGTAAAATCGTCCCGAATAGATGAGCCGAAGATTGACAATTCATTTACACCATATTTTTTACATAAAATTACAATATCATTATAATCGAGAAATATACCATTTTTCTGCATTTTTTCAATTGTTTCCATAAATAATCCGATGGATTTATCATATACTGTAATCAAAAATTATGCAACCCCAACCCAAACCCAAACCAATAACCGGCGCCATGCGCTGAAATTACTTAAACGCAGTTGGCACTTGGCGTTAGGAGGATTGAACACACATGGCGCCGGTTATTGGTTCGTAAGTGGTGACAGTCACCAAAAGAATTTACCGATATGAAAGAATTTGGTTTTGGGGGAAAAGGCAAACGAAAATGATGCCAATTTATAATGCGGCGGCGGCATACTCCGTTTTTTTGGGGGGGTCAGCCGCATACGATGCCTGTGGTTCCTGAACGAGACACATTTTATCAAATTTCCGCATTTCGGCTTTGGAAATAGCTCCGATCTCGAACATTGCGGTTATGTCCTGATGTATTACTTCATAAATTTCACTTTTGTATTTCATATTATACCCCCTAAAGAATCTCTATCAGACTCTTTTTTTTCAACCAAGCGTCCAATTGCTCGTCGCTTAACGCTAACTGATATTGAGCGTCAGCCTTAAAACCTCTTAACTCACCGCTATCAATATTATCTTTATCGGATTTCGCAAAGCCATAGACAAAAAACGTTCGTTTTGTGCTTTTAAAAAACACAATTACCCGATACCCTCCCGACTTCCCTTCACCGTCGCGGGCAACCCGCACTTTGTACACCCCTCCGCCAAGATTGGCATCCGCCTGTTCCTTTTCAAGCTGGTTTACCGTTTCACGCAATTCATTATCAGTGATACCCTCTTTTTTTGCAAACCGTTTATATCACGTATTTTTAAATATCCTCACTATATAACAATACCACAAAATCACGGCAGTTTCAAGGGCTGTTTTATAAGCGACCATTACCGGTTCTGAACGCGCTTACTTGTCTCTCCCCCTGTTTTCGCGTACCATAAACCCATGCCTTTTACCTTTTTCAACACCCTAGGCCGAAAAATGGAAGTTTTCCAGCCGCGAGAGGCCGGCAAGGTCGGCTTTTACGGTTGCGGGCCGACCGTTTACAACTATGCCCATATCGGGAATCTGCGGGCGTATGTGGTGCATGACATTCTGGTTCGCGCCCTCAGGCGGGCGGGTTACGAAGTAAACCATGTGATGAATATAACCGATGTGGGGCACCTGTCCGGCGATAACGACGAAGGCGATGATAAAATGGTCAAGAGCGCCGCTGAACGCGGCAAGAGCGTGCTGGAAATTGCCGAACTGTACACCAACGCTTTTTTCAGCGATACTGACCGCTTGAATATAGTGCGGCCTACGATGGTGTGCAAGGCGACCGAACATATTGCCGACATGATCGCCCTGATTCAGCGCATGGCGCATAACGGTTATACCTATTCCGCGGGCGGCAACCTTTACTTCGACATTACCAAAGATTCCGGTTACGGCGGGCTTGCCCTGCTGCGGCTGGATGATTTGAAAGCCGGGGCGCGGACTGCCGTAGACGAACACAAGAAAAACCCCCACGATTTTGTACTGTGGTTCACCAAAAGTAAATTTGAGAATCAGGCGCTGGTTTGGGACAGTCCTTGGGGGCGGGGGTATCCGGGCTGGCATATTGAATGTTCGGCGATGAGTGTTAAATATCTGGGGGAACAGTTTGATATTCATGCGGGCGGCATCGACCATATCCCCATTCACCATACCAATGAAATAGCGCAGAGCGAGGCGGCGACCGGCAAAAAACCCTGGGTGCGCTATTGGCTGCATAATGAATTTCTCGTGCTGGATAAGGGCAAGATGTCAAAATCAACCGGCGGTTTTCTGACTCTCCAAAAACTGGTTGATGAAGGTTACCATCCGCTGGATTACCGTTATTTTTTGCTGGGCGGGCATTACCGCAGCCAGTTGCAGTTTTCGTGGGACGGTCTTGAAGGCGCGAAAAATGCCCGCGCGTCACTAACGGATAAAATCCGCGCCCTTGCGGAAAAAGCGGGCAGGGCAGGGCAGGGCGGCGCGGCGCAGGATACGGCGCACTATGTACAGGCTTTCAATAAAGCCCTTGAAGATGATTTGAATACTCCGCGGGCGTTGGCGGAATTATGGGGGCTGGCGCGGGATAATTCAATAGAGCCTCAGGCGGCGCTGGCGGTGGTATTTGACATGGACGAGGTATTGGGGCTTGGCCTGCGTTCCGTTCTTGATGAAAAAAAGCCGCCGGAAGACGAGGCGTTCAAGCGGGAAATTGAAGGGATTATCGCCGAACGCGCCGCGGCAAAACAGGCAAAAGACTTTGCACAAGCGGATTATTTGCGGCAAAATCTGAAAGAACGGGGTATTATTCTGGAAGACGGGCCGGGCGGCACCAGTTGGCGCAGAATCCTGTAACAAATGGGGGGAAAACTTGTTTTTTTATGTAGAGAGACGGGGAGACGGCGGAAATGAGCGGAGCTGAATTCCGTAAACTGTACAATTCGGCCTTCCCGATTTTATACAAGGTGGCCTACCGTATTGCCAATTCAGGCGAGGCCGCCGAGGATCTCTGTCAGGAGGCTTTTTTTCGTCTGCATGAAAAAAACATGGTTTTTCCCAGCCCGGAAGAGGCTACTTACTGGCTTATCCGGGTAGTTAAAAACGCCGCCCTTAATTACGCGAAACGCAAACAGCGTGAACGAAGGGCGTATCAGCGGGCATTCAGGGAAGATGTCCGGCAGATAGAAACCGGGGAGGGGCAGCTTGTCAAAAAAGAAACGAAAGACGAGGTTTTGGGGGCCCTCAACCAACTGCCGGAAAATCTTCGCATCGTGCTGGTGTTGAAAGAATACGCTGAATTGAATTATAAGGAAATTGGACGGGCGCTTGGTATAAGCGAAGGGAATGTTAAGGTGCGGGTTTTCCGGGCGAGGGAACGGCTTGCCGGTCTGTTGCGCGGAATCCTGCCCGGTGAAAGAGAGGAGGGTCAGCAATATGGCGCGGTTATGTCCTGATCGTCAACTGCTTTCGGTTTATTTCGACGGGGAAATGCCTTCCCCCTGGAAAGAAAAAATGGAGTCCCATATTGCCGGTTGTGATCAGTGCGCCCGGCAGTTGGAAACGTACCGGCGCATTTCCGGCGCGGATGATGGGGAAGCGGCGGAAGCGGCCCGGGAGCGGGTTTGGCAGAAACTGGAACAACGTACCGGTATGGCGGCATGGCCATCGGCGGTACGGGACAGGGCGGCCATGCCGGCGGTATGGCGGCGGCGGCTTTCGATTCCGCTTCCCGCGGCGGCGGCGGCTGTTGTCCTGTTTGTTGCCCTGGCTTTTTTAGTGGTTTTAAGGATAACGGAACCGGCGGAAAATTCCGGCATGACCATCGCTTCCGAAACCGAGTTTGACGGGCCGGATATTATTCCCGTTTCGGATATGGAAAATATGCTGCAATATTTGGGCAGCCGCGACAACGGCGAAATCATCATCCTGCGCCTGCCGGAAAGCCGCAATTTTGTTAATTATGGCGAGCCTGCCATTATCAGGGCCGCTGATTATTCCCGTCAAACAACGGGCCGGCAAACGCCGGGTTGGAGAAAACCGTAAAATGCGCCGTTGGTATCTGTTGTGTTGTATGTTTGTAACTCTGGTACATGCCGCGCGTATGCCGGCGCAAGAAACGGCAGGGCAGCAGGGAGAAGCGGCGGCGCTGTCCGGCGATTCTTTTTTGCAGGGTCTTTTCCCCCAACTTAAAAGAAGGGCGCTGGTGATGGACATAAGCGCCCGCATTGTGGAACAAAATCAAACCGTTATATGGAACGAGTCGCATCAAAAAACCATCATGCCCGGCCGTCCGGTGGGGATAAAACTGGTGGGGGCAAACCTCGTGGTGGTAGCCCAGTTTACCCCCTATATCCGCCGGGGTATGAAAAAATTTCTGGTTGCGCAGGGGCAGATATGGATGGAGATTCCCAATCAGGGGATGCGTTACTATACCTCAATGCAGACAATACCGCTGGAATTCGGCGAGCCGGTTTATTTTTTCCCCCTGGGCCCCCGCAAGGATGATGACGCGGCCTGTATCGAAGTAATGCTTACCTTACATCCTTATGAAGATAATTAAAGGATTGGCGGCGGCGGTTTTTATTACACTGCTCAGTTGCCGCCCTCAAATGCCGCTTATCCGTTCCATTTACCCTCAAACCGGCTCAATGGGCGAGGTAGTCACCATTAAAGGGGCTTTCTTCGGCAAAGAGCGGGATGAGTCGTACCTTACCATAGCCGGGGCGCAGCCGACCGGTATGTCCTACCTTGAATGGCAGGACGATGAAATTATGTTCCGTACCCCCGAATTCGGAGAAGCCGGGCTGGTTTTTGTCTATGTCAAGGGTAAAAAAAGCAACGGGGTGCTGTTTACCAATGCGGCGACGCTGCCCCGGCCGGTGCGGGGCGATGAAACGGCGGCGGGGCCGCGTATTATCGCGGTAACGCCCCCGTCCGGAACGGCAGGCGCCCTGGTGAGCATACGGGGAACCGGCTTTGGCAATTCGCGCCTGAACGGCGGCGTTTTTTTTGCGTGGAACGCGCGGACAACCGCTTCGGCCCCGCTTGAGGCGCGGGTGCAGGAATTTGTCGAAGTTTCTGAAGTTGAATTTGGCTACGAACTGTGGAGCGACCGGGAAATACGGGTGCGCGTCCCCGACGGCGCATCCGGCGGAAATATAGAAATACGCGCCGCGCGGGGCAATTCCCCTCCCATGCCTTTTGAGCTGAGCGGCAGGCCGGGAACAAAAACCTTCCGCGACAAACGGAGTTATACGCTCAATTATTCGGTAAATGTAAAAATCGGTGAAGCGCAGGCGCCCAATACCCTGTACCTGTGGATTCCCCGTCCCGCGTCATCGGCGGCGCAGAGAAATATAGAATTGCTGAGATCCGGCATGGAGCCGTTTGTCGACAATTACCGGGGAATCAGCCTGTACAAACTGGACGACCTGGCGGCAAACAGCGATATACCCATCAGCCTTTCATGGAAAATAGAAGTGTACCGCGTGGAAACTACGGTATGGCCCCAATCCGTTAAACAGGAATCAAATTCTCCCATCAACACGGCTTACACCCACAGCAGCGCCCAATTTCCCACCGATGATTCCCGGATAGTAAACCAGACCGCGGCGATACTGGGCAGGGAACGCAACCCCTATGTCAAGGCGCAAAAAATCTATGAATGGATGACGGGCGGCAATTTTGTCTGGGAAAGCCGGTCGGGGGGTGATATTTTTTCCGCGCTGGAAACCAAACGGATTGATTCCTGCCTTGCCGCGCTGTTGTATTGTACGCTGCTCCGTGCGGCGGGGATTCCCTGCCAGCCGGTGGCCGGAGTGCTGGTAAGCCGGAACCGGGAGACCATGAACCATTACTGGGCGGAATTCTGGATTGACGGTTTCGGCTGGGTTCCTGTTGATCCGGCTATGGGCGCCGGGGCGGTTGCGGCCCCCTTCGGCGTTCATGAAAATCAGCCGCATTTTTACTTCGGCAATATTGACAGCCAGCGGATAGCGTTTTCGCGGGGCTTTTCCAATCTTTCGCCAATGGATCCCCGCGGACGCACGGCGGCGCATGACCGCTTTTATTCACTGCAAAATATCCGTGAAGAAGCCATCGGCGGCATTGAGTCCTATTCAAGCCTGTGGGGGGATATTACAATTACCGGAATATATGCACAATAGGAGTATGGTAATTGTTATTTCATTGGGCGGCTCCATTGTGGCCCCCGACAGCGCCGACGGACCATTTTTGAAACAATGCGCGCAGCTTATCCGCAGCCTGATTGAGGCCGATGATCAGCGGCGCTTTATTTTTGTGGTTGGCGGCGGAGGCCCCGCCCGCGCCTGGCAAAATGCCTACCGCGAAGTCTGCGGCGATTCGGCGCGTGATGAAGAAGCGGACTGGATTGGAATTATGGCGACGCGGCTCAACGCCCAACTGGTAAAAGCGGTCATGGCCGAATGGTGCTGTCAGGACGTGGTTACCGATCCCACCCGTTCAGAACCGCTGAAAGGCAAGGTGCTGGTGGCCGCGGGCTGGAAGCCGGGCTTTTCTTCAGATAACGACGCGGTGCTGCTTGCCGAGCGGTTTAATGCGCAAACGGTTATCAATCTTTCCAACATTGAAAAGGTCTACACCGCCGATCCCAAAAAAGACCCGTCCGCCAAACCTCTTGACCGCATTTCATGGGCGGATTTCCGCGCCATGACAGGCGACGAATGGGTTCCCGGAAAAAACGTCCCCTTTGATCCCGTTGCCAGCCGCCATGCGGAACAAATCGGTTTGAAGGTGATATGCGCCGCGGGGAGGAACCTTGAAAACCTCAAAAAAATTATCTGCGGCGAAGATTTTACAGGTACAACCATTGGCTGAATTGAACCTTGCCTATCTGGAGAGTCTCAGCACCGGCGAACTGACAGAGCTTGCCGCCAAAAACGGTCTGGACATTCCGCCCGGCCTTGAACGCGCGTTCATTATTGAAGAACTGTTTTATCTTAATAAGGATATTGATGATACAGAAAGGGAAACGGAAGAAGCGGATCTCCATGATTCACATCACCATGAATTCAAGGAATTTATGACGCTTCCCCTGCAGTACCATGTTTCGTTTATTGACGTTCTTATCCGCGACCCTTTGTGGGCGTTTGTTTTTTGGGAGATTAAAGCCTCTGACCGGAACATTTATGAAAATGCCGCTGATTTTAAGGGTTACTGTCTGCGGGTAATTCCCCTCAAGGAAGACAGTTTGCAGCCGGATGAAGCGGCTTCTTTTATGGTGACGGTGGATTCAGGCGATACCGCCCGGTATTTGGGGTTTCCGCCGGAAGACGGGCGGTGTTTCAAGGTTGAGTTGTGTATGCTGAATCGTGAAGACCGCGCGGCGCTTGCGGAGTCCCGGCCGTTCAGGCTGCCGCGCCTGATTAAGCTGAAACCGGACGAGGACATACAGGCAGTGTACCGTAATCCTCTTGCGCAGTTGTCCGGCGTTGACCGTTTTTCGCTGGTTCACAGCGAAGACCGCCTGCTCCGCTCACGGGATAGCGCGCCGCCTGTGCCGGCGTCGAAAGGGTAGTTGTATGAGCGTCAGTTGCGCTGTTTCCCTGGTACTGAATGTTCATCATCCCTATGTAAAGGAATTTTCCATCCTGGCAGAACAGGATGCGGGCTTTTCGGAAGATGCCCCTTTTGAAAACATGAACCTGTCCCCCGGATCGGCTGAAGAAAGCTGGTTTTTTGAAGCCCTTTCGGAAACATACCTGCCCCTGCTCATGCTCTTTGACCGGCTGGAGGCCGACCATGTCCCCTTCCGCCTGGGACTTTCCCTTTCGCCCATTATAGTCCAAATGTTACGCGATGAGCTTCTCCAAAAAAAATACGCCGCCTATCTTGACCATCAAATTGATTTTGGCAAACAGGAGATTGAACGCCTTAACGAAAAACCCGCGCTGCGCCGGCTCGCCCAGCATTACTTTGACGAAGCCGTTGACCGGCGCGCCGCCCTGTACACCCGTTACGAGGGCAATATTTTCAAGGCGTTTGAACATTATCAACAAAAAAGAAACATAGAATTTCTTGCCGCTCCCGCTACTCATGCCTTTCTTCCCTTCTTCTGCTCTTTTCCCGAAGCCTTGCATGCGCAGATAGAAACAGCGCTGTCTTTTTACCGTTATTCGCTCGGCATCACCCCCCAAGGGTTTTGGCTTCCCGAATTGGGCTGGTCAAAAGAACTCGACCCGTTTCTGCGCTCGTATAATTTCAATTACACCATTGCCGACAGTCATGGCTTTGTGCTGGGAAACCCGCCGCCGTCGCGGGGCAGTTTTTTTCCCGTAAGAACGCCGCAGAACATCATGATACTGGCGCGTGATTTTTGCGCCTGCGCCGATATAAACAGAATGTCACAGGAAGGGCCGTACCGTAACAACAGCCGGGATATTGGTTATGAACTCCCTGTTGAAATGCTTAGCCCCTTTATCGCCCAAAACGGGGCGCGGTGCCAGACCGGGTATAAATACTGGCAGGTGTCAGATGATGACGCGGTCTATGATCCTGCCGCGGCGCGGAAAGCCGCGGAAGAACACGCGCGGGCTTTTCTTGAAAATTGCGCCGGCAGGCTTGAATCGGCGCGGCGGTTTATGGGTGAAATTCCCCTTTCCCTCTGCGCCTTTAACGCGGACAGTTTTGGACGCCATTGGCATGAGGGGCCCCAATTTTTGGAAAGCCTGTTCCGTCTTGCGGCAGACTACCGCGAACTTCAGTTTATGACCCCCGCGGAATATCTGTACCAGCAGCCCATTTCCGCTTTTGAAGTATCGCTTCCCGAATATTCCTCCTGGGGTGATAACGGTTACGCCCAGGTCTGGCTGGATTCTTCCAATGACTGGATTTACCGCCATCTCAGCCGTTCCATCAACCGGATGATAGAACTGACAGACCGGTTTTCAGGAAGCTCAAGCCTTAAAGAGCGAACCATGAATCAGGCCGCCTGTGAATTACTCCTTGCTATGGCATCGGACTGGCCGGCCATGCTGTACCGTCAGGAATGTACCGTCTATGCCAGAAACCAGCTTGAAGATGCCTTACAGAATTTCACCACGATATACGAGGCATTGGGCAGCAACTACATAAGCACCGAATGGCTTACCAATCTGGAACGCCGCCATAGCATCTTCCCCCATATCAACTACCACGTGTTTAAGAGAAAGCAGTGATGTATTTTATCTCTCTTAAAATTTCCAGCCTGCGCCAAGCCAGGGACGGAGATAACCGGAGCTGTTGTTTTGACTCAGGTGAAAAGTAAAGCCGGCGCCGGCTTCTATATAAAGTTGTTTCCAAACTTGATAAAGAAATGATGCTTCCACATTAAATTGGGGGGCTATTCCGCCTATTGTGTATGATTCCTCCCCGCTGTTTGTTTCTCCTGTCTGAAAGGCTAACGCGCCTCCGGTACGAAGGGTTACTGTCATTTTTGGGTTGGGGAGGTTTTTTTGCATGGCTATGTTAAAGCCTGTTACCCCTGCATATATTCCGACTGTGTCGCCGCCTTGAGCCTTGTTAAGCGTATACCATGATGTTGACAGTTCCAGACCGGGAATGAACCACCAATTTAATTTATTAAAAAAAGCGCCAAAACGCAGAGACGCGCCGGCGGCGTAAAATTCTTTTCCGAAAATTTCCTGTATTCCTCCGTACACGGGTATTAACGGTGACCATGCGGCGCTTAAATAAAAATTGAATATATCAGACCCGGATTCTGTCTGTTCGTCAACGGAAACGGTTGGGGAGGGTTTTATTTCCAGATTTACCCACTCTGACACGCCGCCGGGTTGTTCCAAATAGTCATAGGAGATTATCCGGTAACGGTAATTTCCGGGAGGCAGGGAAATCTGAAGGGCGGGCTTTTCGGTGAATTCCCGCTGATATGCGCTGTATGTTTTTCCTTCGCCGCGTTCAATAACCACTTCGTATTTAAAGGTGTATTCGTCTCCTACCCAGACAAGCTGTTGCACATAACGCTGTTCAATAACGTAGTGTCCTGCGCCTTGCGCTGCGCTTTGCGCGTCTTGCGCCCATAGGGGTTGGCTTATAAAAAACAGGGTTGTTAAAATAACCAAAAGAAAACTTTTATTGACGAACGGAGCGAGGTCGCGACCGTGCTTGCACGGACATGACCGAGCGAGTGAGGAAACGAAGGGTTTAATCAAGAGGGGAACCTTCGCCCTACGGGCTCGGTTGAGGATACCCCGCCGGACTTTAGTCCGGACTTGCACGCGGAAAGCCGCCGTAGGCTTTTGTAAGTTGCGTAAGCAACTTCCTTGCAGGGCTTGCCCTGCGGTATAATACCCTTTATTCATCATGGCTGCTCTCTGCTTCGCTGATTATCCGCGCGGGACCGGCTTGCGGTATGTCTATAACAAAACGGTTTTCTCCGGGATCGCCGTGCTGTTCAATTACATTGTCTTTTCCTACGTTTACCGCTTCTACTCTCCAGATAAAATCACCGCGCCCCAGCGTTTTAACGTCCGTTGCCCATGAGGTGCGGTTCTCCGGCCCTGTTTGCGTAATTTGCCGCCGTCCGTCTGCGGTTTCCTGATAAATGGCAAACAGGTACGCATTTGCCCCCGGTACTGCCGACCACCTGAAATTGATATTCCCTTTTTTTACTTCTTCAATGCCGATACGGTAGTCTTCAACAGGCTGGCGGTTTGACGGCGCTGGCAGGCGGGTAACGGGTGCCGGTTCGGATGCGCCTTCGCGTATATATATAATCCGGGGTTCCGGCGCGGGCGCGGGTACATATACAATTTTGGGAGGTGGCGCGGGTTCGCGTATATATACAATTTTGGGTTCCGGTTCCGGTTCGGGTTTGGGCGCGGGCGCTTCTTCCGCCTGAGTGAACAATGACGGCATTTGCGGTTCACCGCTTTTTACTATGCGAAAGGCGGCGGCGCTATTACTAGCGGCGCTGTTATCGTTTGCCTGTGAAAAAACGGGCGTTACGCGCCAATACCAGATTCCTTCCCGAAGGCTTGAATCAGTAAAGGACGTTACTGTCGTCTGTTTTTTGATAATGGGATTCCTGAATTCGGGAGTAACGTCTACCTCTACAATGTAATGCGAAATATCTTCCACACCCGACCATTGGAAAAAAAGTTTTGGCAGTTCGCTTTCATAGAAAAACTGCTGGTTTCTCGCGGGGCTTAACAGTTCAAGGGCGGGCGCGTCCGTTATGGTGAAACGTCCTGTATCTAAAACCGTGTTGTTATAGGTCAGCCGCCAGTTCCACTGTCCGGCAGTGAGAGCGGCTCGCGCTGAATCGTTAAGCCCGTCAAGGGTACGGACGGAACGGCTAAAATTTATATCCTGGGCAATTTCAAGGCGCAGGGTTTCATTTGCGCGAAGGTTGATTCTGTTCCATGAAAAACCGACGTTAAGCGGCTCACCGCCGCTTGTGCGGTAAAGGGCGTTTGGTCGGGGCTGGATAACCAGCGCGGACGGTTCAGAGCGGATAACGCCTTCGCTGTCCATCGCTATCATGTCTCCGCTAAACAGAGCGCGGTTTTGCCCTTCTTCCATGATTGCCGCCGTTCCTTCGCTGACTTGCAAAGCGACGCCGTTGTCTCCGGCGGCGGCAACAAGCGCGGTTCCGGGTTTCGCCTGTACCTTTCTGCCCATGATGTTTAACGCCACATCTTTACCTTCGGGGGCGGTAACAAGCCCTATGTCCCCTGACATAAGTTCAATTTGAAATTCGCCTGTTTCTTTGTCGTAACGCAGGCGGACTAATGTATTTTCATTAAGAACTATGTCGTGCCCTCCCGCGTGAACGCCGGCTTCGGAATTGTCACCTACGCGGATCATGTCGTTGGAATATACAGGCGATTCTTTTATCAATCTGTCCCATAACACCCTGTCCGATATTCGGCGCTGGACGATGTTTCTTTTTATCGAAACAGTGCCGATTGGGGTTTTGTTTTCAGCATTGATGGTCTGAAACAGATCATTCCAAAACAGGTTAACGCTGAAACCCGCTCCTGTCAGGCAGAGGAGCATTACCAGTAAATCAACAAGGCGGAATTTGCCGCCTGATTTTTTCTCGTTTTCCATTTTTATTTGCCGCCAATTTTGTATTTGACTTCTTTGGTATTAACGTTAGCCTTTGAAATATCCGGCGGCCTGATACCCATTAGTTTTCGCACTTCAGCTAACGTTTTGGGCCCCGTTTGAACGGAAATATGATTTACAACGGCGAAAAGCCGCACGGGTTTTTCTTTTCCCTTTACCGTTACCGGCGGCATTTCTTCGACAATAAGAATATCTTTTACCAGTTTCCATGTGTCTTCGGTAATCAGTATGTCCGTGCCGAGCGGTTTGTTCAGCGCTTCGACACGCGAGGCGAGGTTGACGGGGTCGCCTATGACGGTGTACTCCATGCGCAGGTCGGAGCCGATTTGCCCGGCGGTTACTACGCCGGTGTTGATGCCGCACCCGATATTTATGGGCGGGTTTCCCAGATTTTCACGTTTACGGTTTCTGTTTAATTTATACAGGGCGGCTCTCATCATGAGGGCGGCTTTGACGCAGTTAATTGCGTCTTCCTGTGGGCTTCCCGCGGTGCTGGCCGTTCCCCAATGAGCCATTACCGCGTCCCCGATGAATTTGTCCACAGTGCCGTTGGTTTTTTCTACACATTCAACCATGCCTGATAAATATTCGTTGAGCCAGAAAACGATGCGGTCGGAGGCTTCTCCTCCGAACGCTTTTACAAAGTTTTCTGATTTTTCGGTAAAGCCGCGTATGTCGGAAAAAAAGATTGTGGCGTGTTTGGGCAAGCCGCCGGGTTTAATTTGTCCGCGCATTGCCTGTATTGCGATGTCGCGGTTGGTGAACTTGCCAAAAACGCCTAACGCCGCGCACATCTTTCCAAAACTGGACGTTAACACGCCGATTTCATCTTTGCCTGCGGCGTTTAGTTTTATGTCAAAGATGCCGCCTTCAATGGAACGCGAAGCCGCCGCCAGCGTTTTAAGCGGAACGGATATGCTTTTGGCAAAAAACCAGATAACCATTATCGAGAGAAACAAGACTGCGGCGGTGAGGTACAGGTTGCGCCGTGTGGTAGCGTTTATTCCTTCAAAAACTTTGTCGTATTCAATCGTGGTGATTACGACGCTTCCGGCGGTATTCAGCCGCGTATAGGCGAGGTAATGGCGCGTTTTTCCGGTATCCTTCTGTATATTCAATGTTTTTTTGATGTTTTCCCACAAGGGGAGAATGATGGTAGGAATCGCCGTATTACGATACACGGACGGCCCGTCAATTTCAACTAACATCTGTTTGTTCCGGTCGGGGCTGTCAAATATTTGGCGGATAATGTCCTGTTGTGCGAGGCTGGCGGCAGTCTTTACTCTTTCAAGGTCCGCATCCGCGACAATGCCGCCTTCGGCGTTAATAAGGTATGAGGCGTTTACGCCCATGCCAAAACTTTCGTTTAGGGTTTCGGTGGAAAATAAAACACAGCCGCCGCCATTTTGTATGGGGAAGAACAATGCCGCAAGGGATACTGAGGCTTGCGTTTTGTTAAACCACGGCGAGGCGTTGACGAGAACTGTCTGCCCCATCACTGCGTTGTCCAGCGTTTTTTTGCTGGTAACACGGTAGGACTCGGCAAGAGACGTTTCAATTCCGCGTGAGGTGAAAAAACGCTCGCTGGCAAACACCCTGTCCGTCCATGCGGACGCTCCGCCTGTTGATGTGTAAAACATGGCGGCTATCTGCGGGTTTTGCGAAAAAAAATAGTTTGTCTCCTCCTGTATCACGTTGTTGACACTGCCGCTTGCCGTGCCTCTGCCTCTTGCGCCGCTTGCGATTGTACGCTCCCCAAGCGCGGCGGTGCGTGAAAAGGCGAGCGAGAGCTGTCGCATTTTTTCCAGTGTTTGTTCGGTTTCCGCTGACGCGCGTCTGTTTACCTCGAAGTTGTTTTCTTCGGCGGATAGTGTTAGGTCTTCCCGAACCAGCCATGACACGAGCGCGGTTATCGAACCGAGGGAAACCAGTACTATTATCGAGATAATCGTTATCAGCTTCGCGCCGATGGAGAAGCGTATCTTCAGGCTTGCGCGTCTCTCTACAAATTTTTTTCTTTCACTCATACCTAAAAAACCTGCCTTATATGATTATTTCCCCAAGACCTCTCACAAAGAACACAAAGGAAGAGAAGAACACAAAGAGGGAGAGAGAAGAATTTTTTACCACAAAGCGTACCTTCGGTACGTTCACGAACCACCACGAACATACCCCTTATATTGAGCGACTGACACCGCAAAAATATCTTTTTATATTGTTTATTATTTATTTTCATGCTATATTTTCCTTATGAGGAGTAAACCATGACCCAACAGGCTGAATTGATAAAAGAAATTGAGACGCTTCCGGCAAATTGTGTCGGCGAGGTAGTAGATTTTGTAGCGTGGATAAAACAGCGTAAAATTTTGCATATACCCGAAACCATGCTTTTAAGCGAGACAGCCTTGTCAAAAGATTGGGATACGCCGGAAGAGGATAAAGCGTGGGCAAATTTGTAAAAGGCGACGTTGTTATCGTCCCATTCCCGTTTACTGATCTATCGGGCAATAAAAAACGCCCGGCTTTTGTGGTTGCCAATCTGGAAGGAGACGATATTATCGTCTGCCAAATAACCAGTAAATCCAAATCCGATCCCCTCGCGCTTTCTTTGAATATTGATGATTTTAATTCGGGCGGTCTTCCGGTTGAAAGTTTTATCCGCCCCAATAAAATATTCACTGCCGATAAAAATATAATTCTTTCCGTTGCCGGACATCTGAATGAGAATAAAATCCGCGATGCTCTTAATACGATCATTACGATAATTTCCTCATGATTTTTACCACGAAGCGTACCTTCGGTACGTTCACGAACCGCACGAAAATTATGAATTACTCCTTCCAATCATCGGTTTCAAATTCTGTTTTTAACAGTTTGAAGTAGGTTGAGTATCTGTCTTCTTTTGACACTGTACGGGAACAGATACCAAAGAATTCATATTGAGCTCCGGTAGTTCCTTGTTTTATTCCTTTCTCAACGAATACCGCATATTCTGTATTTTTTCTGTTTTCACTTGTACGAGGTCCATTTACCGCTATCTGAGTAATACCTTTTTCGTCAATATCGGGAATGTTAATAAATTTCTTATCTTTTTTGAAGCGTATCCAGCCTCCATCTTTTCCGCGTACGGCGATTGGTAAAAAGTCCGCTATTTTCTTGTCGTTGATTATTTGTTCGGCTTTCCTGACGTTAATTTTTGTTTGACCGAAAATATTTCCCATTGCCTGTTTTTTATTGCCGACTTTATCTCCCTTTCTCAAAATACTCATTTTCTTGTCTCCTCTAAATTCTCTTAATCTTTTTTATGTACAACGTACATATTTCCCAATTCTTAACCCGACCGCTTGACAAGCGATTGCGTTATTCGCTAATTCTGTCTTATACCTCCTTTACTCGCCCTGCTCCATTCCCACGCCGCGCCCCCTACTGCGCGGAACGCACCAGCCGGAAACCATGGCTCGAGGTCGATGGGTTGTTGTAGAACCGCCCGGCTGAACGGACGTTCCACTCCGCATCGTTCCACTTCCCGCCGCGAAGCACCCGATTACTGCTAGAGACCACCCCCTCGGGATCATCAGCCGGACTATTCGAATAATAATTATTATAATACCAGTCCCAGCACCACTCATTCACATTCCCGTGCATGTCATACAGCCCCCACGCATTGAGTGGCTTTAATCCCACCTGATGCGTTTTATTTCCGCTGTTATCATAATACCACCCCGTATTGTTGTTTATACTCGCTCCGGTATTATACGCCGTGGTTGTCTCCGCGCGGCACGCGTATTCCCATTCCGCCTCGGTCGGTAATCTATACCCGTTAGCGCCAGAAACCATTATTACCGCGTCCCATGTCGAATTATCGTTTGTGGGTACTGTTCCCCATACCGAAGGATCGGTACTGCCGCTCATGCTGTACACGGGATTCTTTCCTTCCATTATGCTCAATGTATTACAGAATACTATAGCGTCATACCAACTTACCCTCTCGACAGGCAATTTGCCCGGCGTTCCGCTTTCCCCGCTTACCGTTGTCGTGAAATTGCTGGGATTGCTTCCCATTACCGCCTGATACTGTTCCTGCGTTACCTCATACTTGCCCATGTAAAAATCTTTTGTCAGCCTTACCTGATGTTGCGTTTCTTCGCTACTTCGTCCTGTTTCCGTTGTAGGGCTGCCCATCATAAAGGTTCCAGCGTTTATCAATACCATTTCTATTGATATGTTGTCGGTCTTTATCCCCGCGCTGACGTTTGCAGTACCTTCGTTGTAATTGGTGTTGGACGCGGAACGGGCGTAGACATAGTACGTTGCGTTTGCGTTCAGTCCGCTAAAGGTTGTTCCGCTCTGGTATGCGGATAAACCTGTTCCGTCGCTTGCAGTGCTGATTGCGTATTCAATGCTTTGCCCTGTCGCCGTTTGCAGGGTTACCACGTTTACGGTAATACTGTTACTCGTGGGCGGCGTACTGCTACTCACGGTCGGCGTGGTAACCGCCGCGCCCGCGGCTTTATTCACAGTTATAGCAACAGTCCGCACCACTTTATTCAAGTCGCCGTCCCAGCCGCTTATGCCTGAATAATCATAAGAGTCATTCGGGGTAAATTCCATAAGATAGCCGTTGTTGGTTACTGTGGGAATTGTCGAGGGAGTCTGCCACACGAAAGTACCGCGCCCCGCAGAACCGCCGCTCAAGGTTGATGTCGATAGTGCCGCGCCGTAGGTAATCGCCGCCGCCGTGGGGAATGTAACATCCGCCGCGCTTGCCAGAGCGGTTTTTATCCCCGCGCTGACGCTTGCCGTACCCGCATTATAATTGGTATTGGACGTGGAACGGGCGTAGACATAGTACGTTGTGTTAGCCGTCAGGTTGGTAAAGGCCAAGCCGCTCTGGTATGCGGACAAACCTGTCCCGTTGCTTGCCGTGCTGATTGCATATTCTACCGTCTGCCCGTTGGCGGGAGCGGTTACCGCGTTTACGGTAATACCGCTACTTGTTGGCGTACCGTTCACGGTAGGCGTACCAACCGCCGCACCCGCGGCTTTGTTCACTGTGATGGCAACAGTCCTAACCACTTTTGAGCCGTTCCAACCGTCCACGGCTGAATAATCATAAGAGTCAGTCGGGGTAAATTCCACATTATAGCCGCTGTTGGTTACCGTGGGAATTGTCGAGGGGGTCTGCCATGTGAAAGTACCGCGTCCCGCAGAACCGCCACTCAAGGTTGATGTCGATAGAGCCGCGCCGTAGGTGATTGCCGCCGCTGTGGGGAAGGTAACGTCCGCCGCGCTTGCCAGGCTTACGTTAACCGTGCAAGTCGCCGTAAAGCCGCCGTCCGCCGTGGTTACGGTAACTACCGCCGTACCTGCGATTATTGCGGTAACAGCGCCGTTATTCACTGTGGCTACGGCGGAGTCGCTAGTACTCCATGTTACCGCTGTGTTTGTAGCGTTAGCGGGGGCGACAGTCGCCGTTAAGTTATACGTTCCGCCGACATTCAGAATAAGGGTGTCTTTGTTCAGGGTTACGCCGGAGACGGGGACAATTACTTTATTGGTAAACGCAATCTGAAATTCCTGGGTAAAATCCTTGCCTTCGCCTTTGCCGTTTGCGATTTTCGCTATTATTAAAACTGTTCCGCCCGAGTCGGCGTTTAAGATATTTCCGTTTATGCTTGCCCCGGTGGTTCCCGCGTCGGCGACAAGCCAGACAATATCGCTGTTATTCGCGAAACCGGGTCTGATCGTCGCGGTAAGGGCAAGGGGCGTTCCCGCCATTCCGGCCGTGGGTACGTCTTCTATTGCCGATACGGGTACAAAAAAAGGATCGGGAAATTCACAACCCGCAAATGTTAAAAACAGCGCGGTAAGCAGGAGAAAAACTAACCGACCGTATGGGGGGGGGGGGGGTATTACGCGAGTAGTTTGCGGCGGCTTTTAAAGAAGAGATTTTATTCATTTTATTACTTTCCATAGTATTATTATACGAATTTTTTACGCCCTTGTCAAAATTAAAATTATTCATCTTTGGCTTGATTTTGACGAATTTGGGGGAAATGGGGGCGATTTTACCACGAAGCGTACCTTCGGTACGACGAACAATGAGAGAAAAAAATAGAAAGCCCTGTTTGACAAGTGTGTCTACAATCGTGTATACTATTGTTACAAGGAGCGCGTAAAATGGATTTTTTATCAGTTCGAGAATTGAGGGCATCGTCCAAAAATATCTGGCATAAGTTGACCAAAGACGGCAAAATGGTGATAACCAACAACGGCAAACCTACAGCCTTACTCTTGAATTTAAAAGACGAAGACCTTGAGGAAACTCTTTTGACTTTGCGGCAAGTCAAGGCGATGCGTCTTTTTAACCGTATGCGCGCTGACGCTCAGCGACGGGGTTTTTTAACTAAAAAAGAGATAGAAAAGGAAATACGGGCGGCTCGTTCCGCATTGGTATAATGTTAAAAGTCGTACTGGATACCAATGTTTTAGTTTCCGCCCTGTGGACTCCTGCGGGAAATGCCTCAACTATTATCAATTTGGTCTTAACAGACAGAATAATTCCCTGCTTTGATCAGCGTATTTTGAATGAGTACCGTGCGGTTTTATCACGTCCGCGGCTTGCGTTTCCGCCGGGTCAGGCAGATGAACTGTTATCTGAAATAACAGACTGGGGCTTGTCTGTAATTGCGGATATACATCCGCGCTCTGTTACAATGACCGATGAATCGGATCGTAAATTTTATGATACCGCCAAATTTTGTGAAGCGTATTTGATTACCGGAAATGCCAGGCATTACCCGAAAGATCCGCTGGTAATAAATCCAGCCCGGTTTCTTGATATTTTTACAAAAAAAGCAGCTAACTCCAAAAAGCAGATTTAAGCCGTAACTAATTACTCATTTTGAACTCAATGAGATCGCGGAGCTGGCGAATTATGAATTTCTTGAAAAAGGGGTTTAGCCTTTTGTACAGGCTGATAATTTCCTCTATTTCCTGTTCCGTATCCGTATAGAACATTTCGCCATCGCCGGTTTCAAGCCATTGCAAATTGACATTATCAGACTGCGCAAAATATATAGGCAACAATGATTTTAGGGAGTGTCGGGAAGGTGATTTGATGTATTAATGGTGTTATGGGATTATATTAATGAGGTAAACACAGGGCTTTCCCCCATCCTTATGCCGTTTGCCCCAATAGTACCGCCGGATTTTCTCGTTTCCCGGTAAATATATTAATAACCCGCCGCATATTATAAGCCAAGTATGCCAACGACACCTCGGCGCAG
>JAITCL010000130.1 GCA_031283105.1 Treponema sp.
TGCTTCCGCCATCGCATAATCAGGTTTAAATGTATCGTCAAATTCCGTAAGAATAATTGGATTGGCAAGATGTTTTGGTGATATTAATTTTTTCTTAATTTGCGAAATATTTTTCTGTACGAAACTGCCTGCAATATCAATTAATTCCTGCGAATTCCGGTAGGTATGAACAATTTTCATTTCTACGCCGCTTCCCATAAGCTCTAAAGAGCGGGTAAACAAACCGATTTCGGATCCGGCAAATGCAAAAATAGACTGCCAGTCATCACCAACGGCGACAACTTTTGCTTTTGTTATTTCGCTTAACCGTTTGGTTAGATTAAAACGTTGGCGGGCAATATCCTGAAATTCGTCAATGATGATGTATTTATAAGGCATCTCTATTTGCTGCCGTTCAATTTCAGCAAAGTAAAAATGCGCAAAGTTTATCATATCCTCAAAATCAATACGATTTTTTTTGGAGAGTTGTTTTTGGTAATAATTATAAACCGGCTCTGCGATTTCTAAGAAAAGATGTGTGCGGAGATTGTCTGTTTTTTTCTTTAACACCTTAAAACTACCTGCATCATAACCGCACGTTTTGAATTGTCCAATAAACTTAAGCAAAAACTCTACCATTTTGAAAATATACTTGTCTTTGCTTGTTTCAACAATTTTTTTATATACTTCTTCAAAATCCCGTTTTTTGAGTATAAATCCTTCTTTAACAAGCGCCTCTTTCAGATGTTCGGACAGCGGACGTTCATCCTTATACCTTGCCCATGTCTTCAACAGAGTTGTTCCAAAAAGGCGGTGATGTTCGATCTTATCCTTTACTGCAGATGAATATTTTTCTATTTCCTGATGTGTTAAAACACTGCTGTAGCCGCTCTCGCTGATAGCAAAATGTTCTAAATATGCGGTATGTTCTCCCTGCCTAATGATAAAGTCAGGCGTATATTTCTTTCTTGCGCCGCTGATAGGATGAGGATAAACAGGTTCATATTCATAATCTAGTCCGTTAAGATACAGAAAATTGGCAATTTGTACTTCCTGCACCGAACGTAGATATTCTCCAGTCAATGTTTTCAAATTGCGTTGTGTAGAAACTTTTTTTATATAATCACCTGCTCCGCTTTTTATTGTTTCATAATCTTGCGCCGCTTTTGATAAATGAAACTGGTTAAGGTTTTCATATTTCATTATGTCGGCGGGCAAGTCAAAATAATAACCGAAAAATAATAAAACTTTTCTTAATAATTTTTTATCATTAAATATTTCTTTTTCCAGCATTTCAAGAATGATATTGAAAGCGGAATAATTTACTTCCGGCGGATTGTCGCTGAACTTTCGGACTATCTCATAAGCAAATTTGTGAAAAGTACAAATTTTCGCCGGAATATGAAGTTTCTTGTTGATACGTTCTTCTAATTCGTCTATCGCTTTATTAGTATACGAAATTACGATGATTTCTTCCGGGAGAATTTGTTTTTTCTCTACCAAATATTTTACTTTTGCCGCCATTGTGGTAGTTTTTCCCGCCCCTGCGCCCGCTACCAAAAGACAATAATCATCATCTGCAACGACCGCCCTTCGTTGTTCATCATCAAGTTTGATGTTCGGGTCTATATTTTTCAGCAAATTGTCAAAATAACTTTTGTTTTGTTCTACAATACGGTCGGTATATTGGGCGTTATGACTTTCCGCATCTTGATCCAGTGTTTCGTAACGGCGCAGACAGGCGTTGACTGTTTCCATGTCAACCGAAAAGCGTGGCGCGTTTTCCTTGCAATAATCATAAGCCGCCTTTACTGAAAGCTGTTCCACCCACATTTTGAAAAACACTTTCAAGTTTGTTAATTCCCGCGCCGTTATATAGTGTCCGGCTCCAAAAAGAGTTTGATAACTGTGGTCAAAGGAAATCAAAACATTACGAAACTCGGATAAATCGGGCAAAGTGTTGGCGATAGTATTATCTTGCTTTGCAGATGTGCCGAAATGTTTAGCAGGTAAACCGCAGTGAGGACATGACTCAGCTCGATCTGATATTTTATTGTTGCATTCAGGACATAAAATTAACGGCATAAACCATCCCGCTTAATTATTAGTAATTATATGAACATTGCCATATTTACTCTTACAACATATAATATTTTTTGCTAATCGTCAATAAAGCTATTCGAGAACTTTAGTTTTTGAATAAGTCTATTATAAACATTCTATTGTCTATGTTCATAAAGAAATTGCATTTTGCATTAGTGTTAAGTCTTTATTTTTTAATAAGCGTCATTCACATTTTTGAAAACAAAAAATCTTCCGTGTCGCGGAGTATGCCGGAAAAACCGGAAAAACTTGTCCGGGTTTCCGGCAGGGATTGCAGGAAAAAATCGCCGTAACGTTTTTTGATGAGGCGGCTGTCCAGAACGGCAACTACGCCCCGGTCGCTGGAACGGCGCATCAGGCGGCCAAAGCCCTGCTTGAACTTCATCACCGCTGCGGGCAGGGAAAGCTCCATAAAAGGATTGCCGCCGTTTTTTTCTACCGCTTCGCGGCGGGCTTCAAAAACCGGATCGTTGGGGGTTCTGAACGGCAGACGGCAGAGGATAACCAGCCGCAGAGTATCGCCCGGCGCGTCAACTCCCTCCCAGAAAGAATCGGTGGCGAATAACACTGAACGAGTATCGGCGAGAAAAGTTTGCAACAGCCGCGAACGGTCGTCGTCGCCCTGCTTAAGACAGCGTATGCCCAGACTCTGCAATTCAGGCTGCGCGGCATTCCAGGCGCTGCGCAGGGACTGGTACGAGGTAAACAGAATGAGGGCGGAACCATCCGAGGCGGCGGCAAGGCGGCCTGCCGCATGGTCGATAAAATCCTGATATTCCGGCTCATCGGGCAGGGGGGCGTCATCGGGGACGGCAAGCAGTACCGCGCGGGAATAAGGAAAAGGGGAGGGGAAGCAGCCGGTCAACAGGAGCTTTTCCTGCGTCATGGCCGCGCCGCTGCGGATTGCCCAGTAGTTAAAACTGCCGGATAATGCCAAAGTAGCGGAAACGCACACGACGGTTTTGTTAGGCGAAAAAAGGCTTTCCTTCAAACTTTCGGCAAGTTCCACCGGACTTTGGGTAAAGACCGCCCACTGCCCTTTTTCATCATCACTGCTCTGGCCTCCCCGCCGTTCAATCCACATCACTTCATGCTGCCGCTCCCGGTATTCTGAGAAGGCGGAACAGATTCCCGCTATGGTTTCAAAACGGCGCAGTATGACCTTTAATTCCCAAACGACAGAATTTTCGCCGTCTTCTTCGGGAAGCAGTTCAAGAAAATCACGGGTCATTGCGGTAAAGGCAAGCAATTTTTTTCTGAGGGAGTTTAACAGGGGGAAAAGCGCCGCGCTATACAGCGCATTCGCGCCGCCGTCTTCACGGTTAGGTGAAAAGCGGTATACCCCCTCGGTTTCGCAAAGGTCAAGGGCGGGACTGTCCAGTTCAGCGGCGGCAAGGCGAATGTTATCAAGCGCGGTAACAAGGGTGTCAAGGCTGCCCTCGCCGTCAGAAATTAACGAACAAAAACGAACCAGCAGCCCGCCGCGCTGCGCCCTGCGCCGTCGGTACAGCCGCCCTATATGACGCATAATGCTCAGTTTGCTGAATTCTTTTGAAAAAAATGAAGTTGCCGCGTCTTCAATAGTATGGGCTTCGTCAATAATTACCCGCGCATAAGGGGGCAGCACGACCGCCGCCTCGTATCCGGCGCCTTCGCGTCGCGCCGCCAAATCGGCAAACAGCAGATGATGGTTCACCACGATAATGCGGGCGGCGGCGGCTTCTTTACGCAGGGCAAGTACAAAACAGCGGGTCTGCTGGGGGCAGTGTTTGCCCATGCACAAATCCGCGTCTGAACATACCTTTGACCATATATTTTCAACGGGGGTAAAGGGGATTTCCTCCCGTCCCCCGCCCTTGCTGGTTTCGGCCCACCGCGCGATTCGCTCAAGCTCGTCCCGCTCCCCGTCCAGCGGCAGTTCCGGCTCGCGCAGGGCTTCATCTAACCGCCTGAAACAGAGGTAGTTCCCCCGGCCCTTCACCAGTACCGATTTTATGTTTAGTCCGGTGGCTTGCTGCACCAGGGGAATGTCTTTGCCAAAAAGCTGCTGTTGCAGGGTGATGGTCGCGGTGGAAATGACCACCCGCTCGTTGTTGTGCGCGGCGCAATGCAGGGCGGGGAGCAGATAGGCAAACGATTTCCCCACCCCGGTTCCCGCCTCCGCCGCGCCAATGGCATCTTCGTTAAAACACCGGATAATCAACTCCATGAGGTCAAGCTGCGCCTGCCGCGGCTCAAAATGCTCAAGCCGCGCGGCAACGCTGCCCCCTTCGCACAGGGTATCCAGAATTTCGGCGGGATTAAGTTTCTGCACATTTGTTTTATATAGCAAGATACGCCCCTAGACAAGGGCAACAGCATATACTTTTTTTCATATTACTGAGAACCGGCACAGGGGGGCAGCGCGGGGCGAGCTGGGGAGCTATGCGAGATGAGAAAGCAGGGAAGAATTTTCACCACGGAGGACACGGAGAACACGGAGGAAGAGGACAGGGGTGGAATTGCAGAATACCGTGTCATTAACGCATAAAGGCAGAAACCCTCCCCTGTGCCGCCTTATAACCAATGAGCAGGGTAAATGCTGTTGCCCTGCGACGGTAGAGAACAGCCGGAGGGGGCGCTGCGGGTGCGCCGCCGGCGGGCGGAAATATTTGGAATTCCCCGCCGGAGGAGACCAGCGGATAACAGTAACGAGGGTAGGGACAATAAAAGCCCAGCACCTCCATACGATAATTATTCGTACTATCATAACTCGCATGATTAATGGAGGTGCTGGGAGGCTCCGTAGGCGGATTCTACAAGCATTTCCGCCCGCCGGCGGCGCGCCCGCAGCGCCCCTTTCGGCTGGTTTGTACAAAACTGAATACTACCGCCTTTTGGTATTATTGACCGGATTATACGAGTAAATTATAATAGAAGAATGTCGGACGGTAGAATAAGTCCACGGTACCGGGCGATGGCCCATGCGCAGATTTCCGGGATTTTGGAAGGAAAATGTTTCCTCAGAAATATCAGTATTACCGGGTGCTGTGTGGAATGTACCGGTGGAGCGGAAATACAGCCCAATGCCCGGTATGAACTGAAAATCAAGCCGGAAGGAGTGTCGCATGTCGGCAGTTTCCAGCTTGAGGTAGAGTGCAAATGGGTACGCAGCGATAATTATGTCGCAGAGTTGGGTTTTGCCATTACCGGTTCGCCCAAAGGCAAAAAGTTTCAACGTTATGTTGATTATCTGGCATTCCGCCACGCTCATCCGTAAACGGGAAAAATCACAGGTGAAGCACATGGTTAAAAATCTGGCGATTGTCGTTTTGACGGCGTTTTTGGGTTTTTCAATAGTAAATTGTAAGGATGACCCTTTTTTTATACCGGTAAGGTCCATTACCGGCGTTCCCGATACCGGCATGGCGGGGGTTCCGCTTACCCTTACCGGAACGGTTAATCCCGGCATCGCAAGTAACAGCTCCATCACATGGTCGGTTCGGGATGCGGGAGGCACACGGGCTTTTATCAGCGGGAAGACCTTAAACGCCGAAATGGAAGGGGTTGTTCTAATCCGGGCAAAAGTCGCCAACGGCAAAGGCCAGGGAAATGACTATACCCAGGATTTTAGCATTACAATCAGCCGCGGTTCGGTGTGCTGGGTAACTTTTGACAGTACCGGAGGCAGCGAAATTGACAGGCAACCGGTCAGCGAAGGAGAAACCGCGCGGCGGCCGGTAAATCCGGTCATGGACGACTGGGGCTTTGTGGATTGGTATATCGATCAGCTTTTAACGATACCTTATAACTTTGATACGCCGGTTACCGAAGATATTACCCTGTACGCGATGTGGAGCGACATTATCTTCACGGTAACTTTTGAGAGTAACGGCGGCAGCCCGGTTGCCCCGCAGACCGTAGGCAAAGACGGCAAAATCGGCCGGCCAAACCCTGACCCGGCCAAGCCCGGCTACGCTTTTGACGGCTGGTACAAGGACAATACCAGCTTCCTGAGCCTGTGGGACTTTGGCACCGACATGGTTACCGGTGATATTACCCTGTACGCCAAATGGAAGGCGCCGCCGGCGGCGCGAATCGGCACGGTCGGGTACCTCACCCTTTACGAGGCAATCAATGCCGCCGCAAACGGCTCTGCAAGCAGCCCCACCGTAATAACCATCTTGCGGGATATTACCGTACCCGAAGAGGAAATGGATGACGATACCGGCTATATCATAAACAAAAATATAAGGCTCACCGTTGAATCAGGGCGGAGCCGCACTATCGCCGCTCTTGCCGGAAATTTCACCCTGTTTACCGTTAATGCAAACTCATCCCTTACTCTGCAGGGCAGCGGCGCCGGAACCCTTACCCTTAACGGAAATAATGAAACTGGCGCGTCAGGCCGCCGGGGTGTATATGTAGCCGGCAATAGTGCGACCTTTACCATGAATAGCAACGTTATCATTACCGGTTTTAATAATGGCGATGGCAGCGCCGGCAGCGGCAGCGGCACCGGCACCGGCGTATATGTGGACAACAACGGAACCTTTACCATGAACGGCGGGATTATAACAGGCAACAGGGCAAACAACGGCAGCGGCGGTGGCGTGTATGTACGCAACGGAACCTTTACCATGAAAAGCGGGACTATAGCAGACAACAAGGCAGACGGCAACAACGGCGGCGGCGGCGTGTTTGTAGACAACGGAATTTTTACCATGTCAGGCGGCAAAATATCCACCAACGAAGCCATATACGGCGGCGGCGTGATTGTATTCGGCGGAACTTTTACTATGTCAGGCGGCGAAATATCAGGTAACACGGCAAATGGCAGCGGCGGCGGCGTGTATGTAACCGGTGCTAATACAACCTTTACCATGTCGGGCAGTAAAATAAGCGGCAACACGGCAAACAACAACGGCGGCGGCGTACTTGTCAACGCCGGAACCTTTATCATGAACAGCGGCGAAATAAGCGGTAACACGGCCAACAAATCCGGCGGCTCGGGCGGCGGCGGGGTGTATACAGAGAAAGGAATCTTTACCATGAATGGCGGCGAGATAAGCGGTAACACGGCAGGCAACGGCAACGGCAACGGCGGCGGCGTGTTTGTAACCGATACAACCTTTACCATGAGCGGCGGCAAAATAAGCGGTAACATGGCAGGCGACGGCGGCGGGGTGTATACAGAGAAAGGAATCTTTACCATGAATGACGGCGAAATAAGCGGTAACACGGCAAACAACAACGGTGTCGGCGCCGGCGGTGGCGTTATTGTAGATGGCGGAACCTTTACCATGAGCGGCGGCGAAATAAGCGTTAACACGGTCAACAAAGGCGGCGGCGTGTATCTATACGTGGGAAACTTTACCATGAGCGGCGGCACCATTTACGGCGTTGACGCGCCGGCTGGGTATCCCAACAAGGTGAGCGGCTCAGGGGCAGACGGCGCGGCTGTTTATGTAAACAGCGGAACAGCCAAATACGATGGCGCTTATGCGGGGAAAGGGTATGGCTCAGGAGACGATGGTAACGCTATTGTTACCACCAATAATACCGTGCCCTTCATCAAATCCGCAACCGTCCCCGTTACCGGCGTTACGCTCAACAAGACCACCGCAAGCCTGACAGTCGGCGGAACAGAAACCCTGACGGCAACTGTCACCCCCACCAACGCAACCAACAAGACGGTAACATGGAGTACCAGCACCCCCGCCGTAGCCACCGTGAGTAACGGCGTAGTTACCGCAGTAGCCGCAGGTACGGCGACCATTACCGTTACCACAGTAGATGGCGGAAAAACGGCAACGTGTGCGGTTACAGTAACTCAGCCAAGCACCCCGCCTGAAGAAATAACATCTGGCAAGGGTATTGTCTTAGTAAAAATACCCGCCGGAATCTTTACGATGGGCAGCCCTACAACCGAACCTGATCGTAGCACTGATGAAACACAACATCCGGTAACGCTGACCAAAAGTTTTTACATGGGTAAGTATCCGGTAACGCAGGAACAGTATCAGGCGGTAATGGGGACAAATCCGAGCTATTTCACGACAATGGTAAGCGGGGAAAGCGGAACGCCGGGCAAACTTCCTGTTGAGGGTGTAAGTTGGTATGACGCGCTGGTATTCTGCAATACATTGAGCATAATGGAAGGATTAAGCCCCGTGTACAGCATTAGCGATAAGACCAACCCTGCGGACTGGGGAACAGTACCTACAAGCAGCCCCGCGGTATGGGACGCGGTAGTAATGGTTTCCGGCGCTAACGGGTATCGATTGCCGACCGAAGCGGAGTGGGAGTACGTGTGCCGCGCGGGGACAACCACGGCGTATAACACCGGAGCAACGATTAGCGACAACACAGGGTGGTATGACTATAACAGTAGCAGTAAAACGCATCAGGTGGGATTAAAGCCCGCTAATGCGTGGGGACTGTATGATATGCACGGGAATGTGTTTGAATGGTGCTGGGACTGGCTTGGCAGTTATTCAAACGGAGCGCAGACTGATCCACAAGGAGCGGTTACCGGCACTAACCGGGTGGGACGCGGCGGCAGTTGGGGCAATTACGGTCGGGACCTGCGTTCCGCGTTACGGGGCGACGATACCCCATCGGGCAGGGGCGACTACTTGGGGTTCCGGCTGGTGCGTTCCGTGCCGTAGGGGTCGAAGCGCGGTCACTGAGCCTGTCGAAGTGACCGAAGGGCTCAGGGTACCACCCCTTGTCGCTTCGCTCCCTGAGCTTGTCGAAGGGTCGAAGCGCCGAGCAAATGCCTGAGTGTCAGGCATTAAATTTTGAAAAGGTGGTTTGTGTGGTGAAAATTATGAATACCCAAAAAGCTAGGAGGCTTGTTTTAATTCTATGTTGAGTTTGAATCCCAGATTATCAAGAGTTTTTACCACCGTTCCAAAAGCGGGATTACTGCCGGGGGCAAGGGATTTATACAAGCCTTCACGCGATACCCCCAATTCGGCGGCAATCTGCGCCATACCTTTTGATCGGGCAAGGGCATTAAGAACGCTCAATAAAAAATCTATGTCATTTTCTTCAAGGGCAACCGTCAGATGGGCGATTATATCCTCTTTGGTTTCCATGAATTCCGCCATGTCCCATTTACTCGTTTTCATTGTCTTCTTCTTTTCTAAAAACACTGTTTGTTCGTATTTCCGGCATAATTTATTTGTAATATATATATTACATTTTGTCAAGACAAAAAAGATAATCAACAACACAAACATATAAGGCAGGTTTTTTAGGTATGGGTAAAAGAAAAAAATTTGTAGAGAGACGCGCAAACCTGAAAATACGTTTTTCCATCGGCGCAAAACTGATAATTATTATCTCCGTTATTGTGGTGGTTTCCCTGGGTTCCATTACCGCTTTGGCGTCCTGGCTGGTTCGGGAAGACCTGAAAATCAGCGCGGAAGAAAATAATTTCGAGATAAACCGCCGCGCCGCGGTAGAAACCGAACAAACCCTCGAAAATATGCGTAAATTTTCTCTCATGTTCATACGCGCGGCTGCCGCTCTGGGAGAGGGCGGCGCTGTCCAAAAAGAGGCTGATTTTTTCTTTGCGCAAAATCCGCAGATTGCCGCGCTGTTCTATACCGCCGCCGGGCGCGCCGCCGGGCGTCCATCCACAGACCGGGTTCTGGTGAATGAACGTTTTTTCCTTTCACGGGGAATACAGGCGGCGCTTGCCGGTTCTTACCGCGATGTCAACGCCAGAATGTTGGAAAAGGCCGCGGCGGGACAAACAATCCTTCTTAACGCTTCAGTCTGGTTTTCGGCTCCTGTGGCGGCGCTGTTTTTTCCCCTGTCTGACGGCGGCGGCGGCGGGGTGCTCTTTTCCACTGAAAACCTCAATGAAAGTTTTGGCATGGGTGTTAATGCGTCATACCTTATAAACGCCGACGGCGATATTGTGGCGGATGCCGACCCCCAAACCGTCAAGGACGGCGTGAATTTGGCGGATAAGGATTTTATCCGCCGGATAGCTGACAGTCCCGACCGTAACAAACAGATGTTAATTACGCTTGATGTTCAGCCCGCGCGGAAAACTCAGGATGTTCAGGATTTTATCCAGACGAATGTAACGGTTGTCAAACGGGAAATACAGCGGCTTTTGGGGCTGCCGTCTTCCGCTTCTTCCGGGACGCGCCATTACTTTGCCTATACCCGGCTGAATACCGCCGGCTGTACCGTGATTACCAGCATCGAGTACGACAAGGTATTTGAAGGAATAGCCGCTACCACGCGGCGCAACCTGTACCTTACGGCGGCGGTTTTGTGTATTTCCATAATGTTGATATGGTTTTTTGCGAAAAGCATATCCGTGCCGCTCAAGGCGCTGGCGGCGGCGGCGCGTAACATCGAAGGCGGTTCTTTTGATGTCGCGCTGCAAGCCAAAAGCCGCGATGAAATCGGCGTTTTAACGGCCAGTTTCGGCAGAATGTGCGCCGCCCTGGGTGTTTTTGGCAAGTTTACCAACCGCAGCATTGCCATTCAGGCGATGCGCGGTGAAATTAAACCGGGCGGCCTGTCGAAACACGCGACGGTCTTTTTTTCGGATATCCGCGGCTTTACCGAAAAATCCGAAAATTTTACCAAAGTTTTCGGAGATGACGCGTCGAATCGTATAGTCTATTGGCTTAACGAATATCTTACCCGCATGGTTGAATGTGTTGAAAAGACTAACGGCACCGTGGATAAATTTATCGGGGACGCGGTAATGGCGCATTGGGGGACGGCCAGCACGGCGGGAAGTCCGCGGGAAGACGCCGTTAACTGTGTCAAGGCGGCGCTGTTGATGAGGGTGGGCTTGTATAACATCAACAAAAACCGTAAAGAGGAAAATTGGGGAAACCCGCCCATTAAAATCGGCTGCGGCATCAACACCGGTATAGTTACCGCCGGGCAGATTGGCTCCGATCTCCGCATGGAGTACACCGTCATTGGCGATCCGGTAAATCTTGCCTCCCGCGTCGAATCGCTGAACAAGCCGCTGGGGACTGACATTCTGATTACCGAGGATACATGGAACATGGTAAAGGATCAGTTTATTGTCGAAGAAATGCCGCCGGTAACGGTAAAGGGAAAGAAAAAACCGGTGCGGATTTTTGCCGTGGTGAATCATGTTTCCGTTCATTCAGGCCCCCGGACTTTGGCGCAGGTACGGAAAGCTTTAGGCATTGCACCGCCGGACATTTCAAAAGTAGATGTCAACGCGGAAGAGCATAAATACAAGATTGATGGCAAATGAACGGGAAACAGAAATGAAAGACGCGCAAAAATCCGGTAAAAAATTCCGGTTAATAGATTTTCTGGTTATTCTGCTCTGTCTTTCCGGCGCGGGGTACAGCATTAACCTGTTCAGGCTTGATCTGTTTCAAACCATCAACGGGCAGAATGTTATTCCCGTTGGGACGGTAACGTTCAAAAAAAATACCGTTCAGCGCCGCATGACAAACCGGGTAATATGGGACAGGCTGATTAAAGAATCGCCGGTGTATATTGATGATATGATTCGCGTGGCGGAGCTTTCCGAAGCGTCCCTGCATATAGGCGGTAATGATATTTTCCTGAATGAGAATACGCTGATTCGGATACGGCGCGGCGAAGACGGAAGCGGCGAATTTCAGATTGATCTTGCGTCGGGGAATATGAATCTTGCCGCCGCCCCCGAAGGCGAAAAAATTATTCTCAACATTATGGGACGACAGGTGGAAGCGCAGCCGGGAACTACGCTGAGCGCCGCCGCCGGGAATGACGGCATGGCGCTGCATGTCAGCGAAGGCGCGGCGAAGGTCAAAGAAGCGGGAGAGAGCCGCGAACTCGCCGCCGGCGCGATGATTGCGCTTGACGCCGCGGGTTCGGTTCGCCCGGATCCGGCGGCGGTTATTATTCAGCCCCGTCCCAACGCCTATTACCGCGGCGGCGAGTCCGGGCCGGTGAATATCAATTTTTCATGGAACAGAATCAATCTTCAGCCGCAGGAAACCCTGCGCCTTGAAATAGCCGAAGACCCGTATTTTAGCCGTATTGTCCGGGCTTTTGACGGCCTTGACTCCGCGGCGCAGGCGGCTCTGAATGCCGGTGTGTGGCACTGGAGGCTGTCCTATAGGGGCGCTGTTCTTGGTACGGGGCGCGTTACTGTGGAAGCGTCGGGGCCCGCGTTGTTAAGCCCGGCAATGAACCAGCAGTTTTACTACGAGACTGAATTGCCTATGGTGTATTTTCAGTGGTCAGGAATGGATGATGTTTCTTCCTACCTTGTCGAAGTGGATGTTACGCCTGAATTCAGAAATCCTGTTATCAAAAGACAGACGGCGGTAACATCGTTTGCCGATTCAAGCCTGGGGCCGGGAATATGGCACTGGCGGGTGCTGCCGATTTTTTCACACGCTTACGAAGGCGGCTTAAGTCCGCGCAGCGCCTCTTTTCGCATAATCGAAGACAAAGAACCGCAGAATGCGCCGTTAATCGCAATGGCGCCGCCGCCGGCTTCAGAGCCGCCGGCAGAGCCGCCGGTTGCGCAGCAGCAGCCGCCTCCGCCCCCGGCGCCGGTGGCAAGGCCGCAACCGCAGCCGCAGCAGCCGCCGCCGCGACCCCCGGCAAGACCGCCCCAGCCTGTCACGCTGGAATCACCGGCTAACGGAACGGAGTTGACGGGGCTTAACGCCCTGCGGCAGCAGACCGTGTTTCGCTGGGGCAGTGAAGCGGGAGTGGAAAAAGCAAGATTCGTCCTTTCCCGCGATTCCAATCCTTTAACGGGGAAACCTGAAATCGAGATACTTGATCCCAACCGGACAATCCGTCTTGACCGCCTGAAAGAAGGCGTCTGGTACTGGACGGTAGAGGCGCACACTCCCGAAGGCGTTGATATTAGCGCGCGGCAGCCCCGCCAACTGCGGGTACTGCCTATCCCCCTCCTGCCCGCGCCGGAAAACCGCCAGCCTGCCGCGAACCACCGTGTCGGCATCGAAGAGCTTAAAAAAGTGAGAATCGACTTTAGGTGGTGGACGGTACTGGGGGCGAATGGTTATATTTTTACCCTGTATCAGGAGGACGAAAACGGACAGCGGCAAATTACCCAAACAGGGCCGGAGAATCGCACCGATTGGAGCATGGATATAAAAACACTGGGACGGGGGAATTTTATCTGGCAGGTAGAAGCGGTCAGCGTGGGGCAAAACGGCGTTATTGAACAGCGGGGCAGTCCGGGGCGCAATTCATTTGTTATAGATATTCCGCGTCCCGGTCCGGTACAAATCATAGAACAGCCGGAGGATATTGATGACGACTAATAATCCTCTTCTGAAACAGGCCCTTATAACCCTGCTGTTTTTTTTCAGCCTGGCCCCTTCCCTGGGGGCGCAGACCGGGCGGCGTGTTACGGAACCGCTTTTTATTCAGCGGCTTGCCTGGGTCGGCGATGAATTTGTCTTTCGGTACGAAGTGGTCATTGAACGAAAGGAAAAGGAAGAATACCGCGCGTTCAGGAAGGAATCTACCGAGTTGCCCAAAATACAGGTTGCCCTGCCGCGGGGGAGTTACCGTTACCGCGTTATCCCCTATGATTTTTTTGACCAGCCCGGCGAAGCGTCGGACTGGGTAATTATTGAAGACAGTTCCATTATCGTCATGTCTGTTGAAGTGCGGACAGAAGATGACGTTTTTACCCTGCTTCCTGTTAACGGGCAGTTGTTTCCGGGGATCAACGGTATCATCATTAAAAACCCGGATGAATTGGAAACCGAGAAAGGGATGCTCATCGTTGAAAAACAGAAAGAATCCGGCCCCGGCCCGGAAAAGCAGGTTGAAATGTTTGTGGGGACGGCATGGGCGCCGTTATTCCCCATGTACGGGGCAATAGAACAGGTTTTCGGGCAAAAGCTGTTTTTTCAGGGCGCGACGCTTCGACTCGGTTTTATTTTCACCGAACCGCGGGACATTAAACCCGGCTTTGAACTGTCAACGTCATGGTATGCGCTTGATAAGGCTTTTGATACCGGCGCCATTAAGGTACAGACGGGGCTTATAGATTGCAATATCCTGTTCCAGGAACGAAGCTCCAATCAGAAGATGGCCGCCACGTTCAGGATAGGGGGAGGGCTTGCCTTTCAGATTGGCGACCTGAGCAACGAACAGGAATCGTACTTGCTGGACAGACTGGCACCCCATGTAAACATGGATATTTCCTTCCTCTGGTTCGCCCTGACATACGTTTATTTTGAAACCGGTCTTAACTATACCCACTTCTTAACCACCAGCGATTCTTCCGGCTACCTGCGTCCCTGGATCGGCATCGGCTGGCGCTTATAGGAACCGGGCAGTTGACCGCTCTGCCTGAAAAGCATACAATAGAATGTCATGGGAAGATATTAATGGAAGGTCAATTCCAGCTCAGTACGGTTCGTTATCAAAAAGACTCTTATATTATCATTGAAGGCAAGCAAAATGCCGACCGCTTTTACATCATTCAGCAGGGAAAAGTGGGAATCTCCAAAGAAGTAGTGGTGGCGAAAGAGGAGGGCAAGGTACTTGGTCCGGGAGACTTTTTTGGCGTTATTTCCACCATGTCGGGACACAGTCATATTGAAAACGCCCAGGCCCTAACGGATGTTATGCTCGTTACGGTTCACAAGGAACAGTACGGGACTCTTATCCAAAAAAGCAGCCAGGTGGCCATGAAGATAATCATGCAGTTTTCCCGGCATCTCAGGTATTTGAACGAAACCCTTGCGGGAATTACCCTGAAAAAAACGATTGAGATTGGTCCCGCTTATCTTTTTGAAGTGGCGCGTTATTATTCCCGTCAAAAACAGCATAGTAAGGCCCTGTACAGCTATACCCATTACCTCAGACATTGCCCGCAGGGGGAAAATGCCGCCGCTGCCCAACAGCGGATAACAGAACTCAAGGCACAGGTAAAGGAGCCAATCAGGGAATTCGGCCCCGATGATGTCAACCGGACTTACCGCAAGGATTCCCTGTTTTTTATCGAAGGCGAGCCGGGAGATGAGATGTTTATTATCCAGAAGGGTTCGGTCAAAATCACCAAAATCGTGGGCGATAACGAGGTGCTTTTGGCGGTACTCAAGGCCGGGGATATATTCGGGGAGATGGCCCTTCTGGAAAACAAGCCGCGGGGCGCTACGGCAGTAGCTTACGATGAATGTGAAGTAATGATGATAAACCGCGCCAACTTTGAACAAATGATTAAAACGCAGCCCCAGCTTATAACCAAAGTTACCACCCTCCTTGCCGACCGGGTTTGGCTCATCTATAAGCAGTTGGCCAATACCCTCATCGACAATCCCCTGGGACGCATGTACGATTCCCTGCTCATCCAACTGGAAAAAAACCGGATTCCCCTGGACAGCCAGAGTCCCTATACCTTTAGTTTTGGCCTGCAGGAACTAACCAATATGGTGGGGCTTGCCGACCGGATAGCCCGTCAAACGCAGGCAGAAATAATGGGAAACAAGAATATCCAGATAATTCAGGACAAGATTCAGGTTGCCACGCCGGGGGAAATAGTCAAACAGGCTGAATATTACCGGAAGATGGACCGGATAGAAAAGGCCCGGAAGGAAACACAGTCTTAAAATTCATCTTATTTAAAGAAAATGCCGATATTTATAGACAGAAATAGTTGACTATGGGGAAAAATACCATAAACTTAAAGTAGGGAGGAAGGTGCATGACAGAAGTACTGTCCCAGGATGAGATAGACCAGCTATTAACTGCCATAAATGCCGGGGACACGGAGCCGGAGGATTTTAAGTCTACCGCCGACAGCCGGAAGATCAAAATATACGACTTCAAGCGTCCCGATAAATTTTCAAAAGAACAGATTCGGACGATTTCCATGATGCACGAGACTTTTGCCCGCCTTTCCACCACCAGCCTTTCCGCCCAACTCCGTTCCGTTGTCCATGTCCATGTCGCTTCGGTAGACCAGCTTACCTACGAAGAATTTATCCGTTCAATTCCGACCCCCACCACGCTGGCGGTTATCAATATGGATCCCCTGAAAGGCAACGCGATACTGGAAATCGACCCCGCCATTACGTTCTCGGTTATCGACCGTTTGTTCGGCGGTACCGGCGAGGGCAACAAATCCCAGCATGAATTAACCGATATTGAGCAATCTGTCATGGAAGGAATAATCGTCCGCATACTGGGGAATATGCGGGAGGCGTGGACACAGGTAATCGACCTGCGGCCCCGGCTGGGACAAATCGACACCAACCCCCAATTTGCCCAAATAGTGCCGCCCACCGACATGGTGGTTCTGGTAACCCTGGAAACCAAAGTCGGCGAAGTTGAAGGCATGATTAACTTCTGTATACCCTACATCACCATTGAACCGATAATCGGCAAACTGTCCACCCAGTTCTGGTTTTCCACGGCGCACCGTGCCGGTACGTCTGAAAACCTTACCGTCCTGAAAGACAAACTGGAAACCGTTGACATTGACGCGGTAGCGGTTATCGGCAAAATAGACCTTTCCGTCCGCGAAGTGCTTTCCCTCCGTTTGGGAGATGTTGTACGTCTGTACAATACCCGCACCACCGACCCCTATTCACTGAACATTGGCAGCAAGCCAAAGTTCCTCTGCCGTCCCGGCGTGGTAGGCAAAAAACTGGCGGTGCAAATTGTCAAAAAAATCGCCGAAATCAAACAGGAAGACTTTGACGAGCTTGGCGGCGATAGCACGGATATGTAGGGAAAAAAGCGTAAAAAAGCCTTGACAAAACACAAAAATAGTATATCTTGACTATAGGTGTCCATAATCTGTCGTTTTGCCGATAATGGGGCAGGGCGGGATTGTTGTTTTTGTATAGTGAAGGTGGAGTGTAAAATGGAAAAAGCCAAAAAAGCATTTGAAGGACCTGAAGTTGCCGTTAAGAAATTAGGGCTCGTGGACTTTTCAGGCGATGAAAATGTGTCCCCTGAATTAATACATGATGTCCTGGATAGCACCTCAAAATTTTATACAAAACTTGATATAGCTGGTATAGCAAAACGAATAAATGCTAACAAGGCGAAATACCATAGTGCAAGAGCATGATGTACCGTGGGTTATCAGACATTTTCGCCCGCTGCTGGATAAAATAAATATTGATAATATTCCTGAAGAGCCTGATTATCAAGTGGAGTTGTTGTCAGATACCAGACAATATATTCAACTGGGAATGGAAGATTGTATTTTGACCATTTGCCGGAGAAATTTTCAATCGAAGGCAAATGGTTTTTACACATTCAGCCATAAAGAATACGAGGGACAGCGATTATTTTTTCTAAATATCTACATCAATAATAACCTCTTTGTTTCAGAAAATCCCGTATTAAGGGTAGAGCGGCGAAGCGCCGTTATACATGAGTTTACCCATTGTATTGCCGCTTTTCTCTCTATTGGAAAAATAATTTCGGAAATATCAATAGACGGACTTGTAAAAAAATTGATTAGCCGTGTGAAAATAAATGCACAGGTTCATTATCAATCTTTGTTAATTCAATTCGGCAATACTTCTTCTGCTGTTACCAATGTTCTTGGAATTTATCCTGATGAACATTTTAGATTGGGATATGAAGATTTTGAACACAGTTTTTCTGTTGTCTACAAACAGTTGATTTTAGACAGAAATATCTTTGAGAAATATTTTACGGATGATTTAAGGAATAAATTTAACCGGGCAATAAGGCATGGTAATACCGCAAATGCTTCCGTGTTTCTTGGGGAGGCTTTGTCCAATTTAATATCGGCAGAGGCGATTTCAGCGGATTTCATTAATTTGAGACTGCGGGAAGAATTCCTGGGGTATTATTATCTCAAGGCCGCATAAAATGGTTTCTTTGGCACAAAGCACTCCGTCAGATACTATTTTTTCTTATTGTATTTACATTCTTCGTTTATCGTTTCTCTTACCGTTTCTTTTACGATTTGTTTTATGTCTGTCGCCATGTGTTTCATTTCAGTAACAATTTTTTTATGCAAACGCTCATTTGGCTCGTTTGGGTCATTTTCAACAGTAAAAAGCTGGTAGGGTTCAATACCAAAAGTTTTAGCAAACCGTTCCAACATTTCAGGCTTTGGAAAAGTTTTGCGAGTTTCTACCATTGCAACATAATGTGAAGAAATGCCGGTTTTTTCGGCAAGTTGCTCCTGCGTCAACCCTCTTAACCGGCGGTTTTCTTTCAAATTTTCAGCCAATACATCTCTAATTTTTCTCATTTTATCTGTAAAACTTACCCTTCCAGTCATAATACTTACTATTTACCGGTTGACTTATTACTGAAATAGTCAGTATAATTTACCTATATAGTCAGTTTCCTGTGTTTTTTGTGGTTATATTGAAGTAATTTAAGGAATTTGACGGGAAGAGGAAATAATCGGGTGAGCGAGCGCGGCTTGGAGAAATTAAGCATGGGTGATGATGTGATAAATAAGAATATTCTCAATGGCCTAATACAGGGCATAGAAAAAGATGCAGATAATATTGCGAAAGATGAACAACTTATTCGCGATGCAATTCAACCGCTTGGGAGGATTGTACCTGAAAAAGAACAAGAATACTTAAATACTATTACAGCATCTTTACTCGAAAATATTAGACAGCTAAGAGAAAAAGCCGCTCTACTTAGAAAAATGGAATGGTAAATGTAGATAAAGTAGGAATGAAAATTCTTTATAAGGAAATAATCGGGTGACCGAGCGCGGCCTGTATGAGGATGGATACCGTGAGAAACGCACTTTTGTTTTTTAGTATCGTTCTTTTGTCACTTTCTGGATGTACCTCTCAATCTGTTCCGGTAAACAGTGGCGCATCAGCAATAGACTCCCATTTAGAACAACTGGATTCTGTCATTCGGGAAGGTTCCGATTACATTATTAGTAAAATACCAACAAGATCAAAAGTTGGCGTTATAAATATGAATTCGCCATCGGTTAACCTTTCCAATTATGTTATCGACAACATTGTTATGCTTCTTGTAAACAATGATAATTGCTTGGTCATTGAACGTTCTGAATTGGATAACATTCAAAAAGAACAAAAATACCAATTATCCGGGGAAGTAAGCGACGAAACAGCGGTTTTAGTTGGTAAACAACTCGAAACGCAGATGATAATTACAGGTTCAATTTTGCCCTTGGGTAATAATTATTCATTAAGATTAAAAATTACTGATGTCCAAACTGCTCAAATTATTGGTACAAAGATATATACAGTAAGACCAGACAATATTTTGCTTTCACTACTAAGCTCATCAATTACGGAACCTAAAAAAGAAACACCGCTTGACCATGGCAAAATGTTTATGGAAAGGGGCGATTTTGATACGGCGATTGTGAATTTTACTGAAGCGCTACAGCTTGACCCCAATAATGCGATTGCCTATAACAACCGGGGCAAGGCGTACTATGAAAAGAAGGACTATGACCGGGCTATCGCGGACTTTACCCAAGCGATAAAACTTGACCCCAATGATGCGAATTATTATAAAAACCGGGGCGACGCGTACTATGAAAAGAAGGATTATGACCGGGCTATCGCGGATTTTACCCAAGCGATAAAACTTGACCCCAATGATGCGAGAGCCTATGACTCGCGGGGCCGGGCGTATTATATGAAAGAGGACTATGACCGGGCAATCGCGGACTATACCCAGGCGATAAAACTTTACCCCAATTTTGCGGGTGCCTATAACTGGCGGGGCTGGGCGTATTATATGAAAGAGGACTATGACCGGGCTATCGCGGACTATACCCAGGCGATAAAACTTGACCCCAATTATGCGATTGCCTATAGCAGCCGGGGCGTTGCGTACTATGAAAAGAGGGACTATGACCGGGCTTTCGCGGATTTTACCCGGGCGATAAAACTTGACTCCAATTTTGCAATTGCCTATAACTGGCGGGGCAAGGCGTACTATCAAAAAGAGGACTATGACCGGGCTATCGCGGATTTTACCCAGGCGATAAAACTTGACTCCAATTTTGCGACTGCCTATAACTGGCGGGGCAGTGCGTACTATGGAAAGAAGGACTATGACCGGGCAATCGCGGACTTTACCCAGCAGATAAAACTTGACCCTAATAATGCGAATGCCTATAACTGGCGGGGCGATGTGTATTTTTCTAAGAACAACTGGAACAGTGCAATTGCGGACTATGAAGCGGCTTTGCGAATTGATCCGAACTATGCTAACGCAAGACAGAGTCTTGAAAATGCCCGGCGGGAGCGGGGAAGGTAAAAAAGAGTATTGCGCTACTCTGGTGTGTGCAAACGGACTTCGTATGAGGGACGGGAAGTTGTAAAGGAATAACAACATAAATTTTTGGAGGCAACTATGTCAAGATTTTTTGGGGCAACAGTTCCACCTGGATATGGCGGCTTTCTACCGACGAATAATAGTAATACGGGATTATCAAATAGATATTGTATTCATGATATTAACTGCCATTGTTATAAACAAAGTAAAAAAAAGGGTAATACAATAAAATTTGAAGCATCTTCTATTAAAGAAATGGAGGAATACCTAAATACCTTACCTGAACTGCAAGGAGGAATTAAAAGATGTAGAAAATGCATTAGTCATAAACACGCACAAATGACCGTCACTGTTTCGCAAAATATTATATTATTAATTGTTATTGGTATATTTATATCTGGTTTTTTACGGTGCTGTACGACATATAATAATTTTTTATCACCCGCAGATTCACCACCGAACACTGTTAATAGACCTGCTCCAATAATAGTTATACCACGCGATGTAAATCGACTTAAAAATATATATCAATTAAATTCATATGTTATTATTGACGAACTTATATATCTATTATGGAATTATGGTAACCACTATGTTAAAGATTATAATGGCGATAGAAAAATAAATTGCATAGACTATAGCATGGCGTTCCGTGAATACTATGGATACAATGCTAAGTTGATTGTTAATCGTAAACCTAAGACAGACTTTAATCATATGTTCATTGGCATCTATATCGGTGGTAAAGGTATGTTGTATGTAGAGCCGCAAGGTAAGCCAGGCGAGTGGGGTATGAAACAAATATGGGGTGACACTTACGACCCTAAATATAATAAAGATGTGACACATGAATATTAAATTATTTATAGCATTATGCTTTATTACAATTAGCCTCAATGCTAATCAAATCACTTTATCTTAAAACTCACCGGGTAGCGGTAGCGGGCCGAGACCGGTTCGCCGTTTGCGTAGGCGGGAGTGCCGCGTCTGCCGGTAAAGGCTCTGATCGCCGCCTCGCCAAAACCGCGCTCTTTGGGGTTCTCCTGCAAGATGGTTATTCTCTGCACCAGTCCGTTGCGGTCAACAAAGAGTTCCAGAATCACGCGGCCTTCAATGGCGGAACGAAGGGCGATGGGCGGGTACAGCAGGGCGGCGGTTATTTCCCGTTCATCAAACCGGGGCGGCTCGGAAACTTTGTGTATGGGAAGGTAGTCATCCCAGGAGGTAGCGGCGTTGGAGCTGAGGCTGCCGGGGGCGACAATGGTTTGCAGGGGAAGCGTGTCGGTTTCGATCATGATTTCGGCGATGGCTTCAACTTGGGGTAATTCTTCTTCGGGGGGAGGGGGAGGGGCTTCGGCAAGGTCGGTCAGTTTCATAACGCGGGCGTTTTCTTCGGCATCCTGAGACGCGGTTTTTACGTTAAACGCAATTAAAAAGAGTAACAGGGCGTGGATAACGGCGACCGCGAAAAACAGCGCCAGCCGCAGACGGCGTTCCGATCGTTGATCATTCAGCATTTTTTACCACAAAACTGACGACACGGTATTGAAGCACCTGAAGAACCTCCAGGACAGCGTTTATTTTTTCGTAGGAAGTGTTACGGTCGGCGATAATGTGCACCCGCGTGTCCGGCGCGCCGCGGTACAGGTCGGCGATTTTTCGTTCAAGGGCAAGAAGGTCAGCGTTATCGCCGTCAAGGTAAATGCCGCCTTCCCGGTCTATCCACACCTCCAGATTTTTTTCTTCGCTGGTTCGCAGGGCGGTTTGTGCGTTGGGATATTCAATCTTGACTTCCTTGCGGTAATTTATCAGCGCAACCAGCATGATAAATATCAACAACAGAAATGCCACGTCTGACATTGAGTTAAGGGGAATGTAAAAATTTTTGCCTTTACCCCGGTTCAGCTTCATGGCGCATCCTTCTTCATCGAAAATGAAAATGAATCAATTTTAAGGTCTTGGGCAATCTCTACAAAAGTTACAACATTCTGCCAACTGGCCTGTGGGTCTATGCTGAGCATGACGGCGACATTGGGGTTTCCCGCCTGCACGGATGCTATCAGTTTTTCCGCCGCCTTAATGCCGATGGTCTGCTCTTCGTGGATAATGTTTCCTTCTCCGTCCATTTCAAAACGCAAAAGGTCTTCTTTCAGAATCAGGCGGGTAGAATCCTTGTTGGGCAGATTTATCAAAAAGCCCTTGTTGATGTTAAAACCGGCAATGACAATAAAATAAATAATCAACAAAAAGGCAATGTCGCTGGACGCGCTTGAGTCAGTAAACCCCAATTTTTTTCGCCGATTCAGTTTCATGCTGTACCGCGTGCTATGGCTGGCTGTCGGCGATTTCAGCTATCAAATCGGAGCAGGTCGTTTCAATTTCGGCGGCAAATTTATCAACAATGTGGCTGAAAACCGAATGGAAGATCATGGCGATAATTGCGATGATCAGGCCGAAAACCGTGGTGATGAGCGCCTCATAAATTCCGTTGGCGACGATTTGGGCGTTTACCTCGGTGGCCTCGGCTATGGATTTGAACGCCCCAATCATACCCGATACGGTTCCCAAAAAGCCGGTGAGGGGGGAAAGGGAACCCAGGGCGACCAGAAAGTTAAAACCGTTTTCCATTGAATTGATGCAGGTCATCGCTTCGGTTTCAACGGCCCGCTCGGCATGATGTTCGGAAAAAGCCTTGCCGCCGCCCGTGTTGGCGCGGTTGACCAGCGCAAGGAGAACCCGCGCTCCCATGCGCCGCCCGGTCTGCGCGGAAAGGTATTCCGCCGCCTCCTGATAGCCGCCGCTTTTTACCAGTTGTGAAACTTTGCCGCCCAGATCGCCGATTTCCAGGCTGTGGCGTATAAAATAAACCGCCCGTTCAACGCCAATGGTGATGGTAGCGATAGAGAACGCCAAAAGGGGCCACATGAATACGCCCCCCATTTTGAACAAATCCAGCAGTGAAAACGAGACGGTACCGCTTTCCATTAATGCCCCCTTGTTGTGTCTTTTCTAAATATAGAATAATTTTTGCAAAAACTCAAGTAGGAAAGAAATTGACCACGGAGTTATGGTACGAAAATCTTTCCTCCTCCGTGTTCTCCGTGGTTTATATTTCTTTATTATCTTGACAGCAACCGATTCAACCGTTTGACAAAATCCGCCGGGTCTTTTAATTTCACCCCTTCCACCAACAGCGCCTGATCCAATAGCACGGCAGCGGTGTCGGCGATGCGTTCCTCATCGTCAATGTCTTTGAGGGCGGTGACAATGGGATGATCGCCGTTTACTTCCAAAATCGGTTTAATGTCGGGCATTGAAGCCTGGCCCATTGCCTTGAGCATCTGCGCCATTTGAATGCTGGGGTCGTTTTCATCGGCGACAATGCAGGACGGGGAATCGTGGAGGCGGCGGGACAGTTTAACGTCTTTCACCTGATCGCCCAAGGCTTTTTTGATCTTTTCGATAACAGGCTTTGCCTCTTTTTCAGCGTCCTTGTCTTTCTTTTCGCCTAACTCTTCGTCCGCCCCGGCGCGGTTTACCGCCTTGAGTTCCCATGTTTGAGTTTCGGTTTTACCGTCCGTACCGGGAGTTTCTTTGCGGTAACTGTGCAGGGTAGGAATCACCAGATCGTCAATTTCATCGTCCATTATCAGCACTTCAATCTCTTTGGCGCGGTAGGCTTCCAACAGCGGCGATGCCCGCAGGGTTTTTTCATCGCATCCGGCGGATGCGCCACCACCAGTAATATAGTAGATATTTTTCTGGTCGCTTTTCATGCGGGAAACATAATCGGCGAAGCTCGTCCAACTATCAACGGCGGTGCTTTTGAAGCGCACCAGTTCCTGAATCGCGTCACGGTTGGCAAAATCCTGGTAAAGCCCCTCTTTCAGCGGACGGTTAAACTGACTGACAAAGGTTTCCCATTTTTCTTTGGCCTCGTCCGAACCGCTGACCGCGTTATCCGCCATTTGCTTGAATTCGGACAGAAGTTTTTTGACCGAGGCGTTTTTAATATTGAGCAGGATTTTATTTTGCTGCAAGATTTCGCGGCTTACATTAAGGGGCAGGTCTTCCGAATCAATAACACCGCGCACAAAACGCAGCCAGACCGGCATCAGTTCCTTGTCATCATCGGTGATGAACACCCGCTTAACGTACAGCTTTACCCCCGGCTTGTAATCGACATTGTACAAATCGAAAGGGGCTTTTTTCGGAATATAGAACAAAGTGGTATATTCCAGCGATCCTTCGGCTTTGGTATGAATGTAGTGCAGGGGAGGGTCGCTGTCGTGGCCGAGCTGTTTATAAAATTCGTTGTAATCTTCGTCCTTGAGTTCCGTCTTTGCCCGCCGCCATAACGCCGTGCCGGAATTAATGCGGTCGGTTTTGATTTTACTGCCTTTTTCGTTTCCCTTATCGTCCCATTCTTTTTCATCATAGGTCAGGTAAATGGGAAAGGCGACATGGTTGGAGTACCGTTTGATGATGTCCTCGATAGTCCAGCGGTTGGCGTATTCGGTTCCTTCCTCGGTCAGATGGAGAATGACCGTTGTCCCCTGGTTGTCCCGCGCCGCGCTTTCAATTTCAAAATTTTCCCTGCCGTCGCTTGACCATTTCCATGCGGCGTCTTCGGCGGCTTTCCGGCTGATTACTTCGATTTTATCAGCCGCCATAAACGCCGAATAAAACCCCACCCCGAATTGGCCGATAAGGTTGGAATCCTTTTTCGCGTCATCGGCAAGTTTTTCCAGAAAAGCACGGGTGCCGGAACGGGCGATGGTTCCCAGCGAGTCAATCAGGTCGGCTTCGTTCATGCCGATGCCGTTGTCGGAAATGGTGAGGGTCTTTGCTTCTTTATTAAAAGAAATGTCGATGCGGGGGTCAAACTTGACGGATTTATAGGCCTCGTCCGCCACGTTCAGGTATTTGAGCTTGTCCAAAGCGTCGCTGGCATTGGAGACCAGCTCCCGCAGAAAAATCTCCCGGTTGGAATACAGTGAATGGATAATGAGGTGCAGCAACTTGCTGACTTCGGTTTGAAATTGATGTTGCGCCATAACGGCCTCCTTATGGAATAAAGGGTATTATACCGCAGGGCAAGCCCTGCACCCGCCGCCTACGGCGGCTTTCCGCGGCAAGCCGCGGGGTATTAAACCCTTCGTTTCCTCACTCGCTCGGTCATGTCCGTGC
>JAITCL010000110.1 GCA_031283105.1 Treponema sp.
CATATATCGCCGAAATCAAACAAATTCTCAGAGAAGCGCGAAATAAAACCTATGCCGCAGTCAATTATGCTATGGTAGAAGCATATTGGCTTATTGGTAAGCGTATCGTGGAAGAAATACAACAAGGCGAGCATAGGGCAAATTATGGTAATAAAGTCATAAAAAATATATCAAAAGCCCTTACTGCCGAATTCGGCAGAGGATTTTCCGAACGGAGTATCCGTCAATACCGTCAGTTTTATCAAATGTTTCCTAAAGTCTCAATTCAGCGATCACAGATCGCCATTTCCGATAAACCAACCAAATCAAAGACCAATTTGGCGATCATTGATCGCCGAATTAATCCGCCAGACCGTGAGCTTTCTCTTAATTGGACCCATATTCAGCGAATAATGCGTGTATCAAATCCCGAAGCGAGGTCTTGGTATTTGCGGGAAACTGTCGAACAGTCATGGGATGTCCGTACTTTGGATCGCAATATCAGTACCCAATATTATGAACGCCTGCTTATGTCCCAAGTAAAGAAACCGGTTATTCAGGAAATGAAATCAAAAACCGGAAAATACCAGAAGAATAAACTGGAATTTATCAAAAACCCATCGATTCTTGAATTTCTTGGACTACCCGGCAATATGGGATATAGTGAAGCAATTTTGGAAAAGGCAATTATAAATCATCTGCAACAATTTATTCTTGAACTGGGGAAAGGCTTTGCCTTTGTTGAGCGCCAACAACTTATTCGCACCGAGACAAGTGATTATTATATTGACATGGTTTTCTATAACTATATTTTAAAATGCTTTGTTCTCATTGATCTCAAGACCAGCCGAATCACCCATCAAGACGTAGGGCAGATGGATATGTATGTCCGAATGTATGACGAACTAAAACGCAATGAAGGCGATAATCCCACTATCGGTATTCTGCTCTGTTCCGAGACCGATAAAGACATTGCACGTTATTCAATTCTAAAAGGCAATGAACATCTTTTTGCAACCAAATATAAACTTTATCTCCCTACCGAAGAAGAACTTCGCATAGAGATAGAAAAAGAGAAAGAATTTATCCGCCTACAGTTAGAAGATAATAAAAGTGAAACCGTGTCATAACCCCAAAAACGGTGCCCGACACCATGCGCCGCCTTATTACCCCTAACGACACTACCGGTAGCGTACAATGTCGCCTAACGACACTGCAAATTTGGGTGTCAGGCACTCCGCGCTCCCTTGTGATGGTAGAGAACAGCCGGAGGGGGCGGGCGGGTAGCGGAAACATTTGTGATGCTCCGTAGGTGGGAACAGAAAAAAGGCGCCCCGTCAAGGGGCGCTGACGGACTAATGCAACCGGTTCCGGCGCACAGAAAACCCCACCGCATACAGTAATGCCGGCTGGATTTATCCAGCCGAGCGCGCCGCGGAACTCTACAAGCGTTTCCGCTCGCCCGTAGCGCCCCATCCGGCTGGTTTGTACGGTCAAAACCAAATGCAGAAGTCCTGCAATAAGCCTTCATACATATTGAAAATTCCCCCCAAAAACCGTTATACTTATTATGAGGGTGTATACCCTTCGCATACCGTTTAACAAAGGAAAAGCCGGGCATGAGAGGAACAGCGACATATTTACTGATTTTCTCCCTATTATTCGCCTCATGCTCCTTCGACTACAGCGATCAAACGGGCAGCGACAAAGACCAGCCTGACATAGTTATGGAAAATGTCGATTATGTGCGGATGCGATCCGCAGACCCCCAGGCGCGGCTTCAGGCGGAACGGGTAGAACGCTATGAAGAACGCCGTATCATGGAACTGCGGAATTTTTCCTTTGAACAATTTGGCAACCACGGCGAAGAGGTAAACGCCTATGGACGGGCCGGAAGCGCTTCTTTCGAGATTGATTCCGGAGATATACGCATGGATAATGGGGTGCGAATCGATGTTGATTCCGAAGAACTGGCTATCGAAACCAGACGGCTTGACTGGAAGGACAAAGACCGTCTTCTGACCGGCGGGGAGATGGATGACGTAAGCATTTATCAGGAAAAAGGCACGGCTTTTACCGGCATAGGCTTTCATGCCGATGCGCGGCGGCGCACCTGGGAATTTACCGGCAATGTCAGCGGCGCCTATGTTCACGATGATGATAAAGAAGACGACATTGAAGAAACTGAAGCCAATGTCGAAGAAGAAGCGGAAATCACCGGTGATGCGAAGTCTGCTATTAACGGGATAGACCTATGATGTTGAATCGGAGCGCAAAGTTTGTAGTTGCCCTCGGTATTTATACCGTGTTCTGCCTGTTTTTTGCCGCCATGTACGCCAACGCGGCGGATAAATTCAGCTTTAAGGCGGATAAAATGTCCGGAACCAAGGCCGTCGGCAAGGAAACCACCATTTTGGCGGGTAATGCCGAAGTCCGTTCCAACAATCTGATACTCAAAGCCAGCCGCATAGAAATTCAGGGCGATGACAACCAGTTTATTGATTGTACCGGCGGGGTGTGGGGCATGGAAGAGGAAAAAAATATTCTCTTTCAAACCGACCGTCTCCGCTATGACCGGAAACTGAAAATCGCCCGGCTGGAAGGCAATTCAACCCTTGAGGACAGAAAAAATGAAATTGTAGCCAAAGGCAATTTTATCGAATATGACGACCAGGCCGAAATAACCGTATTTCAAATTTCGGTGCGGTTGTTTAAAGATAATATGGTGTGCCGCTCCGAATATGCCGTGTACCGCCGCAACGAGAAACTGCTGGATCTTTCCGGCTTTCCGGTTGTTTTCAAAAAGGATGATGAATTCAGGGCCGACCGTATCCGTGTTGATTTGGATACCGATGACGTTACTATGGAAGGCGACGTTTCAGGAATGATAAAAAATTAGCCGATGATGATGGAAGAAAACACCGAACCAACTGCCGAAGAATCCACAGCGCAGCTTGCCGCGCCGCCGCCCGCCGAACCGGAACGGCATACTCTGGGTGTAACCAATATCTACAAGCGTTTTGGCAAAAAAGAAGTGGTTCGCGGCGTAAACTTTACCATGTGCAACGGCGAGGTTGCGGGTCTGTTGGGGCCAAACGGCGCGGGAAAAACCACCATTTTTTATATGATTGTCGGCTTTTACCGGCCCAACGCCGGTTTTGTCAGCATGGATGACATCGACATTACCACCAAACCCATGTACCGGCGGGCGCGGCAGGGCATTGCCTACCTGCCGCAGGAAGCCTCAATTTTTCGCAAATTAACCGTTGAGCAAAATATTTGGGCTATTCTCGAAAGCCGCCGCGACATTGACAATGAAGCGAAAAAACGGCGGCTGGAAAGCCTGCTGGATGAATTCGGCATAGCCAGAATACGAAGCCAGTACGGTTTTACCCTTTCCGGCGGCGAGCGGCGGCGTACCGAAATTGCCCGCGCCCTTGCCACCGAGCCAAAATTCCTGCTGTTGGACGAACCTTTTGCCGGCATTGACCCCATTGCCGTTTTTGAAATCAAGCAAATTATCCGCCGTCTTGCCGAAAAAGGCATCGGCGTTCTTATTACCGATCACAATGTCCGCGATACGCTGGAAATTACCACCGAGGCGTTTATCATTGCCGAAGGTTCGATTGTGGCGCGGGGCGACCGCGACGTAATCCTTGCCAACGAGATGGTTCGTGAAGTGTATCTGGGTTCCGAGTTCAGAATGTAGGAATTATAGCCGCTGTATTAAATTGCCCGAACACCGCCGGTTCTTAAACCAGCCTCGTAGATTTTGCCGCAGGAAATAAACATGGGGAGTTTGGTGCCGCCCAGAATAATATCCGCTTCTTCCGCCATATCAATCATATCGCGGCTGGGCGCTTTGCCCCGCACAAAAATAATGGCATGAATATCAAGCAACGATGCGGTACGGATTACCTGTGGATTTACCAGCCCTGTCAAAAGAAGCACCCGGTCTTTAACAAAGGCCATAACATCGCTCATCAGGTCTGCTCCGCAGGCCGAAGCCACTTCGAGACCGGCCTTATCCTCACCACAAAAAAACTGTCCTTCCAGTAATGTAACTGCTTCCGCTACGGTCATTGCGCCCCCATTCTGCCCACAGTATAGCAGAAAAGCGATGTATTATACAAGAGCGGCAAACGCCCTTAAATACCGAATTAACGCAAATTTGATTATTCCTTAATACTGCCTCAATACAACATAGCCAATAATTTACACAGGTAAGGAGGTATTATTATGCAAATTGCTATAACCGATGAGGATGTTGTAGAGCAGACCGGTTCAAAAATTATTGAAAAAATTTGGGGAAACGGATGCAATGAACCGGAATATCAGCCTGCCCTGTCATTGACCGATGAGCAATTTTTTGGTCATGGGATACTTAACAATGTTTCCGATGATGATTTGAAAATGAACATTCAGCAGATAATCAGGTCTGCTGATAAAATAAACGCGGGATATTTGTCCATGCCCGGATACTGTTTTCCTCCCGATGAAAAAACAGAAAGCATCTATGAAACATTGAAACTTAATCCCGGCATTACTGAATTTACCGTTGTTGAAGATGATGTTGCCGTTGGTTTTATGACCAGAACAGCCTTGAATGAGATGCTGGGCGGCAAATACGGATTTAACCTTCATGCCAAAAATCCCATTCGGGATATAATGAATTCTGATTTTCTCAAAGTAAATTATTATATGCCCATTGATCAGGTATCCAGCCTCGCCATGCAAAGGCCGTTTGAACTTTTGTACAATCCCATTGTGGTTGAACAGGGAGGAAAATATTCGGGCATTGTAATGGTAAAAGACCTGCTTGACACCTGTATGAAGATAGCCCAGGCCGAGCGGGATGAAATTACCGTTATGAAGGACAGTTTAAAAATCGGACTTTTCTTTATGGACGGGAACTATATCATTCAGGATCATTATTCACGGTATCTGGAAGAAATGCTGTCGGAAAAAGACCTTGCCGGGCAATGTTTCCCCGATATTTTATCGGCATCGTTTAACGCCAAAGAGTTATGCGATATTCGTGACTACTTTGCAATGATTTTTGAGCATACATTTGAACAAAGTACGCTGGACGATATAAATCCTCTCGGTGAATTTCATTATGTAAACGCCAAGACAGGCAAGCGGAAAGTATTCAATTGCAGTTTTTCCGCTATCGAACAGGCCCACGAAGCAGCCTTTGTTTTGGCTGTTATATACGATGTTACCGCCAAAGTTGAATTGCAGCAGCGGCTGGCGGAAGAAGAAAGCAAGCGTCAGGAAGAAATGAAAAACCTCTTTGAACTTATTCAGGTAGAACCACAGGTATTTGACGATTTTCTTGAAGATGCGGAATATGAATTTGGGCGAATCACTGAAACCCTTAAAGATGAAGCGATGTCCGCGCACGAAGCGTTAGTGGAAATCTACCAGTCGGTTCATGCGATTAAGTCCAACGCGGTCATTTTGGGGCTTAATACGTTTGGCGATAAGGCGCATAAACTTGAGTCAAAAATCAAAAAACTGCGTGAACAGGAAGAAGTGCCTTTTGATGATATGTTGAATCTGACTATGAAACTGGAAAGGTTGTTCCGGGAAAAGGACGGATTTAAAACAACGCTGGAAAAAATTAATTCGTTCAAACTCTCCGTCAACGGTCAGCGCCAGGGGCAATATGTTTTAATTGAATCACTGACCAAGACCGTCAACAAGATTTCCGGGGATATGGGCAAAAAGATACAGTTTATCGTGGATGAAATTGATGACGAAGCGATTGAAAAGGGGCCGCGGCGGATAATAAAAGAAACGCTCATGCAGTTGATTCGGAATTCGGCGGTACACGGCATAGAACTGCCCGCAGACCGTATTGCCCGGGGGAAAAATGAGGCCGGCATTATCCGGCTTTCGGTAAAAGTAAGCGGCGAAAATATTCACGTTAAATTGGGAGACGACGGCTGCGGACTTGATTACGATAAAATCGCCGAAAAAGCCCTGCGCTTGAATCTGATAAAGCCGGAAGACGCAAACGATAAAAACGCTTTGTTAAAGGTCATTTTTTCACCCGGTTTTAGCACCGCCGAAACCGAAGGAATCCACGCAGGCCGGGGCATCGGCCTCAGCCTGGTTCAAGATAGGGTGCGCAGCGGAAAAGGTTCCATCAAGGTACAAACCGAGCCGGAAAAGGGAACGGTGTTTAATGTATTTTTTCCTGTTAGTCCATAGAATTAGTGGGTTATACGGATAATGCGCATTATATAATCAAGAAAGTATTTTTGCCCGGAAGAAGACTTGAACTTCCATGCCTGTGACGGCACTGGTACCTGAAACCAGCGTGTCTACCAATTCCACCATCCGGGCTTATTGAGCCAGTATGCGCCTTTTTTGGGGTAAAAGTCAAGGGGGCGTAAAATGGGTAAAAATTTGATATTTTTTTCCTAACCCCTTGACCAAATTGTGTATTTTTTGTATGTTTTCAAGACTATGTAAACTCGCAGTAGTACGCCCCAAAACCCAGGTTGAGGGAAGGTTGGTATTGAATTAACGCCCCTTAACGGGGTGCTAATGCAGTATATGGAGGTTCCCTGTGGGAACCCATGACCACCTAGGGCGGTCAAGCCGTTTTTCGAAGCGGCGCTGAAGTTTAGCCCTTGTAGCTCAGTTGGCAGAGCATATCCATGGTAAGGATAAGGTCATCAGTTCGATTCTGATCGAGGGCTGACACTTAATTGGGTGAATTTTGATTTTGAGAGGTTAATGTATGGCAAGTAAGAAGACGGTGGTTGAGTTGATAGCCCTGCAATGCAGTGAGTGCAAACGACGCAATTATACCACCAGCAAAAACCGCCGGAATACCCAGGAAAAGCTGGAATTCAAGAAATATTGTCCCTTTGACCGGAAGCATACGCTCCACAAAGAGACTAAAATAAAGTAGAATCAAGGCGTATAGCTCAGTTGGTAGAGCGGCGGTCTCCAAAACCGCAGGTCGTGGGTTCGAAGCCTACTGCGCCTGAAAGCGGATAAGGCGCCGCTGGAAAAGAGGCTGTATAAAGCCTGAATTGGTATGATGTGAGGAACAGGCATGAAAAAGATAGTTCAATTTGTTAAGGAATCATACGCTGAGCTCCGCAAGGTGATTTGGCCGAGCAAAGAAGATGTAATCAGCTCGGTAAAGGTCGTGATTGTTTCTACCGTTATTATAGCGGCAATCTTGGGTTTGATAGATGTACTCCTGCTTTTTGGTATAAAGGCAGTATTTTAAGGGAAAAAAATGGCAACAGGCTGGTATGTTCTTCATATCTATTCCGGCTATGAGAACAAAATAGAAAAAACTATCCGCATGATGACCGAGATGGGAGAACTCGACAAGGAAATCGTCCGCGATGTGAAGATTCCCAGCGAGGAAATTGTTGAGGTAAAGGACGGCAAAAAACGCACCTTAATCAAGAAATTTCTCCCCGGTTATATACTCGTGGAAATGGATCTTCCCGATGCCGATATGGGCTGGAAGATACCCTGTTCCAAAATTAAAAAAATACAGGGTGTTACCGGCTTTGTGGGAACTATGGCAGGCCGCAAGCCCCAGCCGCTTTCAAGCGATGAGGCACGCGCCATTTTGCAGAAATCGGGTGAAATAAAAGGGGAGCGTCCGGTTCGCACCCGCCAAAGTTTTACCCCGGGCGAGCAGGTCAAAATTATCGATGGGCCGTTTGAGTCCTTTACCGGAACCATTGATGAAGTATACCCGGAGAAAAACAAGTTAAAGGTGATGGTTGGAATTTTTGGCCGAAACGCGCCGGTAGAAGTCGATCTTCTGCAGGTGGAGAAATTATAGCAAGTGGGAGTCCGGCACCTAATTTAGGTGCTGAACGTTAGCTGGTTGCCGCCGGCATACCACGAAGGAGTATTAAATGGCAAAGAAAAAGGTTGCGGCGTACATTAAGCTGCAATGTCCTGCGGGAAAGGCTACGCCGGCCCCGCCGGTTGGGCCTGCTCTGGGGCCTCACGGCGTCAGTGCGCCGCAGTTCGTTCAGCAGTTTAATGATCGAACCAAAAGCATGGAGCCGGGGCTTACTATCCCGGTGGTTATCACTGTCTATGCGGATAAAACCTTCACGTTTATCCTCAAGACGCCGCCCGCCGCGGTTTTAATCAAAAAAGCTATCGGGCTGGAAAAGGGATCGGCTGAGTCTCACAAAACCAAGGTTGGCAAAATTCCCCGCGCAAAACTGGAGGAAATTGCCAAGGTGAAAATGGTGGATCTTACCGCCAACGATGTTGAAGCCGCCATGCGGATCATCGCCGGTACTGCCCGGTCAATGGGTGTTGAGGTGGACAAATGAAGCACGGAAAAAAATACCGGGAAAGCCTGAAGAAATTCAACTCCGCCAATACCTATGATCTTAATGAAGCGATGGGGCTGGTTAAATCCTTGGCCTTCGCCAAATTTGACGAAACCGTAGACCTTTCAGTCAAACTCAGCCTGAAAAAGAGTCAGTCCGTACGCGATACCGTCGTTCTTCCCCACCAATTCCGGGGCGAGAAAAAAATACTGGTATTCTGCAAACCTGAAAAGGAAAAAGAAGCCCAGGATGCCGGCGCTGCGTTTGTGGGCGCCGATGATCTTATCGACAAGGTAAAAGGCGGCTGGACTGATTTTGATGTTGCCGTTGCAACTCCCGACATGATGAAAGACGTTGGCAAATTGGGTATGGTGCTGGGGCGCAAGGGATTGATGCCCAACCCCAAAACCGGCACGGTAACCTTCGACCTGAAGGGTACGCTGGCGGAACTGAGAAAGGGACGCACCGAATTCCGCGCCGACAAAACCGGCGTTGTGCATCTTGCCATAGGTAAAGTTTCCATGGAAGTGGAGCAGCTTGCCGGGAATATCAGGACGGTTATTGACGAAATCAAACGGAAACGCCCTGCGGATGCCAAAGGTGATTTTATCAAAACCGTTTCCGTAGCCTCAACTATGGGCCCCGGCGTGTGGGTTTCCGTTGCGGAACAGGAATAAGGAGGAATCATGGCTATTATAGCGAAGAAAATACAGGAAACTAAAACCAAAGCTATCGGAGAACTCAAAGATTCTTTTGGTGTTACCAACGATTTTGTTTTTACCGATTACCGCGGTTTGACCGTTGAACAAATTACTAACCTGCGTAAAAACCTCCGTACCAAAGAGGTTGAGTACAAGGTAATAAAGAACAATTTTGCCCGGATTGCCTTTGAACAGCTTTCCACGCCGGATGTGTCGTCTTACTTAATCGGCCCTACGGCAGTGGCGATTTCCCCCAAAGATTCCAACGAGGTTGCGAAAATACTCTTTGACTTTACCAAAGAGGTGCCGGCCTTGAAGGTAAAAGGCGCCTTGGTGGGGGGGTCAGTGTACAACGCCGCCCAAACTGAGGCATTTTCCAAACTGCCCGGCAAGCTGGAACTTATTTCCATGCTCATGTCGGTTATGAACGGCCCGGCGCGGAACCTTGCCGCCGCGCTCAACGATGTTCCGGCGCGGCTGGTGCGGACGATTAAGGCTATTGCCGATAAGAAATGATAAGCGACATTGTGTGCTACGCACATCAACATCGCTTATCATCACGCTCAACGACATTAAAACGTCGTTGAGCGTAGCGGTTTACGGGGCGGTTCCCGCCCCTACATTCTGCCTTCGGCAGAACGTCGTAAACCGCCATTAGGGGTCAAAAACCGTCAGGCTTCGGGTGCTGCCGTTCCTGTCGGTTTGAATAAAAAGCGCTTCGTATGAAGCGCGTAATGCTTATTTGAGGAGAAGATAATATGGCAGCCACAAAAGAAGAAATTTTGGAAGCGATTGCTTCAATGACCGTTCTGGAGGTATCGGAGCTGGTCAAAATGATGGAAGAGAAATTCGGCGTTTCGGCGGCGGCTCCCGTGGCGGTAGCGGCTGTTGGCGGCGGGGCGGCTCCCGCGGCGGCGGTTGAGGAGAAAACCGAGTTTAACGTGATTCTGAAGGCTTTTGAGGAATCCAAGAAAATTGCGGTCATCAAGGAAGTGCGGACTGTTACGAATCTTGGTCTTAAAGAAGCCAAAGACCTTGTTGAAGGCGTGCCCAAACCGCTCAAGGAAAATGTTTCCAAGGAAGAGGCCGCAAAGATCAAGGAAGCCATCACCGCAGCAGGCGGTACGGTAGAGATACAATAATCTGTAAACGCCATTAAAACGGCGTTTACAGACTCGATAGGCGACATTTAATGTCGCCTATCGCAGGTGTTTACGCCATCCCTTTGGAATGTCGTAAACACCCATAGGGTAACGCAAGTGTTTACGGTGTCCTCTTCGGGATGTCGTAAACACCCATAGAGCGAAAGGATCCTGTTGTTGTCCCGCGACAGGATGTTTGACATAGGGTACAAGTCCGAAGGAAGGGGAGACCAATGACAAAAGAAAAGTCAGATGGCAAGCGCGTATATATCGGGAAGGACATACAAGATGTCATGGAGTTACCGGATCTTATTGATATTCAGTTAAGCTCTTATGAGCGTTTTCTGCAAAGGGAAAAGGTAAGGAACGGTGAGAAGATTGCCCCGCAGGGACTGGAAGATGTATTTCAGTCTACCTTTCCGATAGACAGCCCCAATGGGGACATGAGGCTGACGTATGACGGCTATTCTCTTGATGAAAGCAGCATTAAATTCTCTGAACTGGATTGCAAGCAAAAAGGCATAACCTACGCGGTTTCCCTGAAAGCGAAGGTCAATTTAATCTTTCAGCAGACCGGTGAAATACGGCAGAAAGATATTTACATGGGCGACGTTCCCATTATGACCGAGCGGGGGACTTTTATCATCAATGGCGCTGAACGGGTAGTGGTGTCGCAGATTCACCGTTCCCCCGGCGTTATTTTCAGCCACGAAAAAGGCGTGTATTCTTCCCGTATCATTCCCTACCGGGGAAGCTGGCTTGAATTTGAAATTGACCAAAAGCGCGAACTGATTTACGCCAAAGTAGACCGGAAAAAGCGCATACTGGGAACCATCTTTCTCCGCGCTTTGGGTTATGAGAGCCGTGAAGAAATTATCAAGGCTTTTTATGTTACCGAAACCCTTAAAATTAAAGATGACCGGGAGACCAGAGAAAAAATTTCCGGCCGGGTGCTTGCCGCCCCGGTGTGGATACAGGACGATGCCGCCGCGCAGGCCGTTGAACAGACCGGGCAGAAAAGCGGCAAATCAACTGACGAACACGAGGGAATGAAGAAGCTGTACCGGGCAGGGGAGAAACTGCATCAGCATAATGTTGATGATATTCTTGCGCACGGAATCAAATCGGTTGAAATGATTAAATTTGTTGACCTTAAAGACCCAACCGATGATAAATCAACAAATTTTTCTCTGGATTCAACCATGCTGCTTAATTGTTTTGAACGGGAAGAAATAAAATATACCAAAGAAAATTCGGGTAGCGATGAGCCTACCAGAGAAGAAGCCCTTATGGCGGTATTCTCGGTGTTGATGCAGGGAGAAACGATTTCGGTTGACGCCGCGGAAAAAGAATTGTTGGGAATGTTTTTTACCAGCCGCCGCTATGATTTGGGCAGGGTGGGACGTTACAAACTCAACAAAAAATTTAACTTTAATCCCCCTCTGGAAGATTATACCCTGACCAAACAGGACATTATCGCCACGATGAAATTTTTAATCAAAGTTTACGTGGGCGATGAAAATTTTGACGATATTGACCATCTGGGCAACCGGCGGGTGCGTTCTGTCGGCGAGTTGATGGCTGTCGCCATGAAAACCGCGTTCAGCCGCATGGAGCGTATTGCCAAAGAGCGAATGAGTCTGAAAGAAACCGACACAATCAAACCGCAGGATTTAATTTCGATTAAGCCCATAGTTGCGGCAATCAAGGAATTTTTTGGTTCCAGCCAGCTTTCGCAGTTTATGGATCAGGTGAACCCCCTTGCGGAACTGACCCACAAGCGGCGGCTCAATGCGCTGGGCCCCGGCGGTCTTTCCCGCGAACGTGCCGGCTTTGAAGTCCGCGACGTGCATTACACCCACTACGGCAGAATGTGCCCCATTGAAACGCCGGAAGGCCCGAATATCGGCCTGATTGTATCGCTGGCAAATTACACCCGTGTCAACGAATACGGCTTTTTGGAAACTCCTTACCGCAAGGTGAACAAGGGTATTGCCACCAGAGACATTGAGTATCTTTCCGCTATGGACGAAGACCGGTATTTTATTGCGCAGGCTTCGGCAAAATTGAAAGACAACGGCTCTTTTGCCGATGATCAGATTTCATGCCGCAAACAGGGTGATTATGCCACCCGCCTGCCGGAAGATATTCAATACATGGACGTTTCACCCAAGCAGATTATTTCGGTTTCCGCTTCCCTTATTCCCTTTTTGGAGCATGATGACGCCAACCGCGCCCTCATGGGTTCCAATATGCAGCGTCAGGCGGTGCCGCTGGTGTTTCCCGAAGCGCCGCGGGTCGGTACGGGAATGGAAGGGAAATGCGCCTACGATTCCGGCGTGCTGGTTAAAGCGTACCGGGGCGGAACGGTGGTGCGGGTCACTTCGCATGATATTACCGTAAAGCCGGATAAGCCCAATGCGCCCAAACCGCTTACTCAGGCGGTGGTTGATGAACACGGCAATGACGTGTACAAACTGGTGAAATTCCAGCGGACGAATCAGGATACCTGCTACAATCAGCGGCCTATTGTTAAGCTGGGTGACAAAATTATTACCGGGCAGGTAATTGCCGACGGCCCCGCTACCCAGGAGGGAGAGCTTGCCCTGGGCAGGAATATCCTCGTGGGCTTTATGCCCTGGAACGGGTACAACTACGAAGATTCAATTCTTATTTCCCAGCGCGTGGTTAAGGAAGATATGTTTACTTCGATTCACATAAAAGAATTTGCCACCGAAGTGCGCGAGACTAAACTGGGGCCGGAAAAAATAACCGATGAAATTCCCAATACGTCTGAAAAAAGTCTCGACAATCTGGATAAGGAAGGCATTATTTGTATCGGCGCGAAAGTCCGTTCCGGTGACATTCTGGTAGGAAAAGTAACGCCAAAAAGCGAGACCGAGACAACGCCGGAATTCAAACTGCTCAATTCCATTTTTGGTGAAAAGGCCAAAGAAGTGCGGGACTCGTCTTTAAGAGTGCCGCATGGCATTGAAGGGACGGTCATTGACATACAGCGGCTGAAACGAACCGAAGGCGATGACCTTAATCCCGGCGTTGATGAAATGGTCAAAGTGCTTATCGCTACCAAACGCAAACTCCGTGAAGGCGACAAAATGGCGGGGCGGCACGGTAATAAGGGCGTTGTAGCGCGTATTCTCCCTGAAGAGGATATGCCCTACATGGAAGACGGTACGCCGCTGGATTTGTGCCTGACGCCGCTGGGCGTTCCTTCCCGTATGAACATCGGACAGCTTTTGGAGACCGAACTTGGCTGGGCGGGTTCAACCCTCGACGAATGGTATTCCACGCCGGTATTCCAGTCTCCCTCAACCGGCCAAATTGAAGAAAAACTGAAAGAGGCGGGCCTTCCGGTAACGAGCAAGGCGATACTCCACGACGGCAGAACCGGCGAGGCTTTTGTGAATCCCATTTTCTGCGGAGTGATTTACTTCCTTAAACTGCACCATTTGGTCGATGATAAAATGCACGCCCGTTCCACCGGCCCCTATTCGCTGGTGACTCAACAGCCACTGGGCGGCAAGGCCCAATTCGGCGGACAGCGTTTGGGCGAAATGGAAGTGTGGGCTTTGGAAGCCTACGGCGCGGCGCATACCTTGCAGGAGCTTCTGACGATTAAGTCGGACGATATGACCGGGCGTTCCAAAATTTACGAGGCTATTGTAAAGGGAGAACCTTCCACCACTGCGGGCATACCGGAATCGTTTAACGTGCTGGTGCAGGAATTGAGAGGGCTTGCCCTTGACCTGGCTATTTTTGATAACAAGAACAAGCAGATTCCCCTGACTGAAAAGGACGAGGAATTGATTGCAAAGTCGGGAAGTAATTTCTAAGGAGATTTTAATGCGGGATATACAGGAATTTGATTCGATAATGATTCGGCTTGCTTCTCCTGAAATGATCAGAAATTGGTCATACGGAGAAGTAAAAAAACCGGAAACGATAAATTACCGGACTCTCCGTCCCGAAAAAGACGGTCTCTTTTGCGAGAGAATATTTGGCACGACCAAAGAATGGGAATGTTACTGCGGAAAATTTAAATCGATTCGTTACAAGGGCGTCATCTGCGACCGCTGCGGCGTTGAGGTAACCCACTTTAAGGTGCGCCGCGAGCGCATGGGTCATATTGAATTGGCCGCTCCGGTTTCGCATATATGGTATTACCGCTCGGTTCCCAGCCGCATGGGGCTGCTTCTTGATATGTCCATGACGGCATTGCGCTCGGTACTGTACTATGAAAAATACGTTATTATTGATCCGGCTGATACTGATCTAAAAAAAGGGCAATTGCTTTCCGAAGATGAGTATTTTGAGGAACAGGAACGCTACGGCGGCGGCTTTACTGCGGGTATGGGCGCGGAGGCAATCCGCACTCTGCTGGAGAATCTGAATCTGGATCAAATGGCCGCAGAACTGCGGGACAAGATGATTGAGAAGGGCGCAAAAAGCGACAAGCGGCTGCTTAAGCGCATTGATATTGTTGAAAGTTTTCGCAATTCCCCAAACAAACCCGAATGGATGATACTGGATGTCATTCCGGTGATACCGCCGGAACTGCGCCCCATGGTTCAATTGGACGGCGGGCGTTTTGCCACCAGCGATCTCAACGATTTATACCGCCGCGTAATCAACCGGAACAACCGCCTGAAAAGGCTGCAAACACTCAATGCCCCCGACATCATTATACGCAACGAAAAGCGTATGCTGCAGGAAGCGGTTGACGCGCTCTTTGACAATTCCAAGAAAAAGAAAGTGGTGAAGGGTTCTTCCAACCGGCCCCTTAAATCAATCAGCGATATGCTCAAAGGAAAGCAGGGGCGTTTCCGCCAGAACCTCCTCGGCAAGCGTGTTGACTATTCAGGCCGCTCGGTTATTACCGTGGGGCCGGATCTTAAAATGTGGCAGTGCGGGCTTCCCACCAAAATGGCAATGGAACTGTTTAAACCTTTTATTATGAAGAAACTCGTTGACAAGGACGTGGTCTACAATATTAAAAAAGCAAAAATGCTGGTCGAATCGGAAAGCCCGGAAGTGTATGCGATTCTTGACGAAGTGGTCAAAGAACATCCGGTGCTGTTGAACCGCGCCCCCACTTTGCACCGGTTGGGTATTCAGGCCTTTGAGCCGGTTCTGGTGGAAGGCAAGGCGATTAAGCTGCACCCTCTGGTGTGCCACGCCTTTAACGCGGACTTTGACGGCGACCAAATGGCAGTCCATGTGCCTTTGACCCAGGCGGCGCAAATGGAGTGCTGGACGCTGATGCTCTCCGCGCGGAATCTGCTGAACCCCGCAAATGGCAAAACCATCGTGTTTCCCTCTCAGGACATGGTACTCGGCATCAACTTCCTCACCCGTATTAAACCCAATGCCAAACGTCCCGGTTCTTCAAAACCGGAAAGTAAAAATAAAGTTCCCTATTATTCTTCCATGGAAGAAATTCTTATGGCGGTAGAAAACAAATTTCTGGATTGGGAGGCCCTTATCCGCGTTAAGCCGTTGAAGTTTCCCATTTGGGACAAGGCCGGTCATGAGATTGAACTTGCGGAAGACGGAATTATAGAAACTTCAGCCGGAAGACTCGTGTTTAACGAAGAAATGCCGGAGGAGATTCCCTTTATCAATTATGAATTGAAAGACAAAGAGCTTCGCGCCCTTATCGAGCATATCTTTGACGGAAAAGGTTCATGGACTACCGTCAAAATGCTGGACGCCATTAAAGCTACCGGCTACCGTTATGCGACAGTTTTTGGCGCTACTATCGGTATTGATGATATTGTCGTTCCCAAAGAAAAAACCGAAATGATCGAAAAGGCCAATAAGGAAGTTGAGGCCATACAGACGCAGTGGCGCAAGGGTATTATGACCCAGGAAGAACGCTACAATAAAGTCGTTGAAGTGTGGACGAGAACCAACGAAGACCTGACCAACATTATGATGAAAACGCTGGAGGCTGACCGCGACGGCTTTAACTCAGTGTACATGATGGCGAACTCCGGCGCGCGGGGAAGCCGCAACCAGATTCGCCAGCTTGCCGGAATGCGGGGCCTTATGGCAAAACCATCCGGTGACATTATAGAGTTGCCGATTCGTTCAAACTTTAAGGAAGGGCTTTCGGTTATCGAATTCTTTATTTCAACTAACGGTGCGCGTAAAGGTCTTGCCGACACAGCCCTTAAAACCGCCGAAGCCGGTTACCTTACCCGCCGTCTGGTAGACATTGCGCAGGACGTGGTAGTTAATGAGGACGACTGCGGCACAATCAACGGAATTTCCTATTCGGCGATTAAGGACGGCGAAGACATTGTTGAGCCTTTGAGCGACCGCATCATTGGCCGCTACACTCTTGAGCGGGTAAAACATCCCATTACCGGCGAGTTGATTATTGACGTGAACGAAGAAATTACCGAGGCTATTGCCGCCGCCATTGACGCCGCCGGTGTTGATACAGTACGAATGAGAACCGTTTTAACCTGCGAGGCAAAGCACGGCGTTTGCCGCAAATGCTATGGGCGCAACCTTGCCACCAACCGCGCTGTTGACATTGGCGAGGCGGTGGGAACCATTGCCGCCCAGTCTATCGGCCAGCCCGGTACGCAGCTTACCATGCGGACTTTCCATATCGGCGGTACCGCTACCAAGATGAGCGAAGAAAATCGTATCTTCCTGAAGTACCCGGTTTTTATCCACGATGTAGTTGGCGCTCACGTAGAGCTTGAAGACGGACGCTGGCTGTTTACCCGCCGTGGCCACGCTATGGTCAGCAAGGTAATGAAAGAATACAGAATCGAAGCTGGTGATAAAATCTTGGTGGAAGACGGCAAGCGTATTATCCGGGGCGATCCCATTATCAAACGCGGGCATGAGGAAATAATTTCGCCGGAAATCGCCTACGCTATGATTCTGAAAAACTCCGACGGAAGCAGTTCCCTGTGTCTTATCGGACAGGAACAAAAAATTGAAATACGCAACGGTTCGGAATTTATTGTAAAGAAAGGGACGGTGGTTGAAAAAGAAAGAACCATTGCCACATTTGAGCCGTTTTCCGACCCCATCATTGCCGAGGCAAGCGGGATAGTTAAATACGAAGATATTATTCCCGGAACAACCCTTAAGGAAGAAATAGACGAGGATACCGGCCATACGGAAAAACGCATCACCGAATTTCAGCTTGAAACCAAACAGCCCCGTATTCACATCATGGATGAAAATGGCAATGAGCTTGCCTCGTATCACCTTCCCGGCGGGGCGATTCTGCAGGTTGACGAAGGCGAAAAAATCAAAGCGGGGCGCACCATTGCCAAGATACTGAAAGAATCCGCCCGTGCGATGGACATCACTTCCGGCCTTCCCCGCGTCAGCGAACTTTTTGAAGCCCGCAAGCCGCGAAGCCCGGCGGAACTTGCCAAAGTTTCGGGGACGGTGTTCTTCCAGGGAATTGTCAAAGGCAAGCGCAAAGTTACCGTTCAGGACGCGTTTGGCCGCGAGTATCCCCATCTTATTCCCATGACCAAACGGCTTTTGGTGCGTGACGGCGACACGGTGGAAGCCGGAGAAGCCCTGTGCGCCGGTTCGGTCAATCCCCATGACGTACTGCATATCCTCGGTGAAAGCACCCTTCAGCGTTATCTGATGGATGAAATTCAACAGGTATACCGTTTGCAGGGCGTGTCGATTAACGACAAGCACATCGGCGTTATAATCCGCCAGATGATGCGCAAAGTTGAAATACGTTCTGTCGGCGATACGCGGTTTATCTACGGACAAATGGTGGACAAGTACCGCTTCCATGAAGAGAATGCCAGAGTCATCGCCGAAGGCGGTCAGCCCGCTATTGCCCAGCCCATGTTCCAGGGCATTACCAAAGCGTCGCTGAACATTGACTCGTTCCTGTCGGCGGCAAGTTTCCAGGAAACCACCCGCGTCCTGACCAATGCCGCCATAGCCGGCAGCACCGACTACCTGCGGGGCCTCAAGGAAAATATCATCATCGGCCACCCCATACCCGCGGGCACGGGCATGAAGCGTTATCGGGAAATTAAGTTATACGATGAGGACAGCCAGGATCTGGATAAACAGATGCAGGAAATTCTGGAACAGCGCAAACAGGAAGCCGCCTTTATTGCCGAAGCGGCTATGGCGGCGGATATTACCGTTGAAGATAACGAAGAAGATTAGGAGAACATTGTATGAAACGAACGTATCAACCCAGTAAGGTTAAGCGGAACCGTAAATTTGGATTCCGCGCCAGAATGAAAACACGGGGCGGAAGACTGGTGCTGAAACGCCGCCGGGCCAAGGGCCGGTATAAACTGACTGCTTCTGACGAGAAAAAGCCTTATTAGTGCGCCGGAAACAAAAGTTTCCTTGTGTTTCATGCGCGAGGAACACTTAAAGAGAAGGAATGAGATTAGGGAGGTTTTTGATAAAGGGAAGCGTACCGGCTGCCGGGGGGCAAAACTTTTTGTACTGAAAAACAACCTGCCCCGCAACCGTATCTGCTTTACTTTTTCCCGTGGTTTTGGAATCGCGGTGAAGCGGAACCGCGCCAGGCGGCTTGGCAGAGAGGCATACCGGAGCTTAAAGCCCCGCCTGCGCTGCGGATATGATTTAATCCTGTTGCTCTACCCCGAAGATGCAAGTCAAACCTTTGCCGGGCGTATGGAACAACTGGAATATCTGTTTACCAGGGCTGGGTTACTGTGATGAAGCAGGCAGCTTTACTTATGATTAGCTTTTACCAAAAAGCCGTTTCTCCCTGGCTGCCGCCGTCGTGCAGGTATTATCCGACATGTTCGGCCTATGCCGTTGAAGCGATTGAGAAACACGGTTTTTTACGGGGCGGCTTGCTGACAGTAAAACGAATACTTCGCTGTCATCCGTTTCATGCCGGCGGTTACGATCCGGTTCCGTAAAGAATTTTTAATTTGATTTGAAAGGAATGTAATATTTATGGAAAAAAGAACATTGTTGGCAGTGGTTCTTTCTATTTTGGTACTCGTTGTTTTTTATATGATGCAGGGAATTTTTTTCCCGCCCAGACAAGAAGCCCCCCCACGGAGCGGGACCGGGCAGCAGGTTACTCCGCTTGCGGATCAATCGCCTCCGGTTACTGAACAAGCTCCTCCGAATTCACCCCCCCCTGATACCAACACTGCGGCTGCCGCCAATCAGACAGATACAAATATGGACGGCGGCCCCGAATGGGAACAGCGGGTAATTATTGAAACAGAATTGTTGAAGGTGATTCTTTCCAGCGCCGGGGGCGATGTGGTTTCATGGAAACTTAAAGCTCACAAAGATAATGATGACTTTGTAGAAATGGTTCTTTCGGGAAACAACGAATCCCATGCGTTTACCATTGCCTTTGGCGGTTTGGGCGCCCAGCCGCTTTCATCATTGTTTTATGTAAATCGCATCTCGGAATATTCGGTGGAATTTTACCGGGATTTTTCCGTTCCCAATAATGAAGCAGCGAGGTTTCGCCTGATAAAACGGTACGATTTTAAACCCCGTGATTATATGTTTGAGCTTACCGTCTCCCTTGACGGCGGTTATACCGTGCCGGGTTTCAACTTTGGCGGCAGCGCGTATACCCTTTCTTTTGGCCCCCAAATAGGGCCGCACTTTGAAAAACTTGATAACCGTTACGACTATCGTCAATATATTACATTTAACAGCCAGAAGCGAAAAACGGAAAAGGCGGGCGAGTCGGCAATTATCAGCACAAACCCCAAGTGGGCGGCGATTTCTGGCAAATATTTTACCTGTATCGCCATTCCGCTGCTTGCCCAATATGGTATAAATTTTTCCGAGAAGCCCGAACCCGGTATTCCCTCCGCATCGCGGCTTAACATTATACGTCCGGTGCTGAACAGCCCGCGGGCAATTGATATTTACCGTTTCTATCTGGGCCCCAAGAATCAGGATGTGCTTAACGCTTATAACAACGGGAACAACGGCTTTGGCATTACCGATATGCAGCTTATCGAGGTTGCCAATACCAGAGGCATATTAAGTCCGTTGGAAAAATTTCTTAAATGGATGCTCCTTGTTTTTTTCAGGCTGACACCCAATTACGGTATTGCCATAATTTTGTTAACATTATTTGTAAAGATAGTTTTTTTTCCCCTTACCAAAAAATCTTCCGAGGCGACTTTGCGTATGCAGTCTGTCGCTCCCAAAATCAAGGAGCTGCAGGAAAAATACAAGGACAACCGCCAGAAAATGAATGTAGAAATGGCGGAGCTGTACAAAAAAGAAGGTTACAACCCCGTTTCGGGATGTCTTCCCATGTTGCTCCAGATTCCCATTTTCTTCGCCATGTATAATCTTTTTAACAACCATTTTGATCTGCGGGGGGCGATGTTTATCCCCGGCTGGATTCCCGATCTCTCGCTGCCTGAGTCAATTTTGAATTTTCCGCCGGATTTCCGGCTGCCGCTGCTGGGCTGGACTGCGCTGCGTCTTTTGCCCTTTATCTATCTTGGTTCTCAACTGCTCTACGGCAAGGTGACGCAAACCCCCGATCAAAAAAGCAATACGCAGATGAAAATGATGTTATACGTTATGCCGATAGTTTTTTTCTTTATCCTGTACGATGTGCCGTCCGGCCTGTTGATATACTGGATTTTTTCCAATTTGCTTACTATGGTTCAGCAGGTGTCGATTAACAAGTACCTTGCCCCAAAGCGGGCGGCGCAAGCGGCGGCAGAGGCGGCAAAATCAGCAGCAATGGTCAATGTACCAAGGAAGAAAAAAAAGCGTTAAGGAGAATATTATGATATATGAATTTGAAGGCCGTACCGAGAAAGAAGCCATTGACCACGCGGCGGAAGAACTTGGCCTTGAGAAAGATGATTTTGACGTAGAGATTGTTGAAACACAGCGTCAGGGTCTGTTTAAGAAAGGCCATGTGAGAATTAAGGTACATACTGACAGGACGGTTTCGCCCGCGTATAGCGGACGCGCGGCGCAGGCCGCCGAAGGAAATGAAACTGTCCGGCGGGCACCATCCCGCCAGAAAGTGTTTGGCGACCCGTCCGCCCAAAATGAATTTGAGCAAAAAATGACGGCCTTTGTCGAAGGACTCATTGAACACATGGGTTACGGCGGCAAGGTTTCGGTTCTGTTCCGGGAAGAATCCAAGCTGGGTCTTAAAATTGATTCGGAATATTCCTCAATACTGATTGGAAAAAAAGGCAAAAACCTTGACGCCATTCAACTGCTGGCAAATATCTACGCCGGGCGGCAGGGTCAGGAAAATACGCGGATTATTTTGGATACCGAAAATTACCGCATTCGCCGCGAGGAATCCCTGGTACGCCTTGCCTATACCGTTGCCGACCGGGTTCGGGAAAGCCGCACTTCAATTCTGCTTGAGCCGATGAATCCTTTTGACCGCCGCCTTATTCACACTACGTTAAATGACATTAGCGATGTGGAAACCAAAAGCGAAGGCGACGGCCTGTACAAGCAGGTACGAGTATACTACAAGGGCATCAGATAGAAGCGCTCCGAAGGGGAGCTGTAATGAAATATATACTATCATTTTTGCTTGTCGCCATCGTTGTACTACCGCCGGTTTTTGGCTACTCTCTGGAAGAGCTTACCGGCGCTGAACAGGCGGCAGTTTTACGCGCCGCAGTTGAACCCATCACCGAAGTGCAGCATAAAACAATCAGCCCCCGTTTGCTGCCCCGGCATGACGGGCTTGCCGCCCTTGTCGCCGAAACGCTGGGCAGCCTTGACCCTAACCTGTTTGTGGAGACCCTTTTTTTGTACCACAAGCCTTCCGCGGCGGAATGGAATGAAGCTGAACAAATTAACCTGTTAAACCAGTTAACCGCTTTAAGCACCCTTGCCGGAATTCAGTATTATTCGGAAAGCCGCAAAACCATGCGCACTTTTTATGAATCTTCCCGTGTGATAGACAGTCCGGCAAACAAAATGCCCCTGCCCGATCCGGTGTTTACCGAATTGCCTGATTCGCTGGCGCTGTACGCCCGGCAAAAAGACCTTACCTTTGGCGATAATATTTACCGTTTTGTTTATTACACCAACAGGGATTCTGTTTTTTTTGTTCAGGAAAATTTAACCGCCATGACTGCGGGGATTATTCCCGCAGTTGGCAAAAATAAATTCCGCAGCTTGCTGGCAGTACTCGACACCGGAGATTATCTTTTGATGTATGCCGCAGGTATGGCAAAAACAGTCTCTGTCCCCGGAATGGGTGACCGCATCGGCGCTTCATTTACCAACCGCGCAAAGGCCATACTCAAATGGTTTGGCGGACGGGCGGATAAAGTGTTCCACCGCGTAACCCCGTCATAGACGGTCACTTCGACAAGGGGTACCCTGAGTTTATCGAAGGGTACCCTGAGCCTGCCGAAGGGCTCAGTGACCACACTTCGACAAGGAGTGGTACCCTGAGTTTATCGAAAGGTACCCTGAGCCTAACGAAGCGGTCGAAACGACCCCATATCTAGTGTACCCCCCCGCCTAACGACACTAGGCAACGCCCACTGGACTTGCTAAAGCAAGTCCGCATTCTTGGGTACTGTGGCTATAATTGGGGCTCCGGGCCTGTCGCATTTGTTCATCTACACAGCCTTGCTGTGCATCTCTGGCCCTGGTGTCAGGTACCGTTGTGTACTCACTTGAATATTTACTGGATAGAATATGCTATCCGACCTATCCGACTATTGTTGCTATTGTCATAATTTGAGCCAATCACAACAAATTTCCCATTGCCATATGTTGCACCGCTCGGAAATGTTATGTCTGGCGGATTAAATGCAGGCGTCCAGTTTATACCGTCCGATGAATATGCAATCCATCCGCTACTAATTAATGCAATCCATTTACCATTGCCGTAGGCTATACAATTGAAATTTTTATAGTAATGAAAGTTGGAATAGCCACTTCCCTTTTCCTTTCCAATTATTTCCATCCAGTCTATACCGTTCAGAGAATATGCCATAACGTACGAACTACTCGCAACGAACTTTCCACCGCCATAAGCTATGCGATGAATATAGTTACCGAAAAGATCTGGCGATACTGTTGTCCAGTTTATACCGTCCGTAGAGTTTGCTATTTTATTGCCTCCAACAGCGATAAACTTTCCGTTACCGTATGTTATTCCAAATATTAAATCAGGTCTGTCATCAGTAATGAAAGAAGGCGGATTCGATACCGTTTCCCATGTTTGACCGTCCGTAGAATGGGCAATTTGGTTTTTTCCTCCAACAGCAACGAATTTCTTATTTCCGTATGCTATTTTTGGGGAATTTATAGATAGTTTGTTTGTGGCTTCAGTCCAGTTTAAACCATTAGTTGAATAGCTATCATTTGTCACCCATTTTCCATCACCGTAAACAATGACAGTAGGATGAATATCAGATGGTAAATTCGATACCAATGACCAGTTTATGCCGTCTTCGGAATAAGCTATTTTAGAAACAGAATCATCACCATCAGAAAAATAACCAACAGCGATAAACTTATTCTCGCCAAATGCTATGTCATAGATGCTACCAGTACCAAATGGCGGATTCGATACCATTGTCCATTGGGAGCCCATTGGTAAGGACTCTTCTTCATTCGTTGTATCATTACACCCGATAACCGTCATTCCGAATACCAGCGCCACTATCAATGTTCCCAACCAGAATTTCTTGTTTGTCATCTTTTCCTCATGTACCGTAAAATCTATCATGAAGCGCCGTACCGCTGACGGCACGGCAACCATATTATTGTTTAGTATATATAATTTTGAGCCCCATATCACCACTAACGTTGAGTTTTGTCCCGTTTTGGTTTATTTTTAAATCCATCTCTCTTAAAGCTTCATCAGTTAATGTTTGAGAAAAATTGTTAAATGTCATAGTATAAGAATGTTTTGCGTCATTAAAAGTTAACGTGAAACTGTCCTCTTCTTCCATATCTTCCAGAGACTCTTGCAGTTTTCCTTTCAATTCTGACCATAATTCATTGATATTTCCCCCTGAAAAAGTTGTTGTACTTGTCCCAGACACTGACATCGCCCCTGTGGTAAAGGTTATTTTGTAATTAGAATAGCTGGCAATTATTTTCATGCCTTCATAATTGCCAGTAACAGTAGACGGAGCTTTCCAAGTTCCATTTACTTGGGAGAGACTTGTTACGTTTGACCAAGTATCACTTTCTTTATCATCATCATTATTATTTTTACACCCGGCAACCGTCATTCCGAATACCAGCGCCACTACCAACATTCCCAACCAGAATTTTTTGTTTGTCATTTTTTTTCTCCTTACTAGTTTGTTTTTCGGGACAAACCGCAAGGTAAACCGAACGGTTTGTCCAACATGCCGGATTCGTCACTTCTTTGCAGGTGCATTGCCCCTGTCACCGCCGGACTGGTTGCCGGTGGTACTCGGCCAATTTCCACCCGGGCCGGGATGGCTTGAAGACCGCCCGCCCTGATTTGCGCCGCTGGATTTTCCGCCTCCGCCCTTTGAACCTGAACCGCCTTTACTCATCTTTTCCTCCTTGGCCGCTCTAGCGGCAGCAAGCTTAATTTGTGTCCTAGTAGACACATATCTTGCTCGTTTCTATATAATAGACACATATATTAGTCTTTGTCAAGAGCTATTACTCATTTTTGTGTACCCTGCCAATATGGGATTTGGAGAAAATTTAAAGCAGGAATTGGCCTACAAGGGTATGCTGAAAAAGGAACTGGCGGCTTTATCGGGGGTTCATAAACGGGCGATAGATACCTATGTGCGGACAAGGGCTTCCATGCCTCCTGCCGATACTGCGGTAAAAATTGCAAAAGCGCTGGGCGTTACTGTGGAATATCTGGTGACAGGTGAAGATTCTTCCCTGCCGAAAGAGGTCAATGGGGTGGCTCGCAGTTTTCTCAATCTCAATACAAGAGACCGCAGACTTGTTACTTTGTTGATTAGATCAATGAACGATTTTTAGTTGTTTTTTGACGAACGGAGCAAGGTCGCGGATAAACGCCTAATCCAGCACCTAACAACGTTAGGTGCTGGGAGTGTCAGTCAACCCATAGGAAAAATTCCTGATAGTGGTAGAGTATCATATATAACACAGATTTGGGATATTATATAACAGTTTATGGCGTATACAGGTAGTTATGCGAAATTTGGTCTGAATTTTATTCTAGAGTAACGCTTGATAAGGCAAGAGTATATGAGAAAAATTATACATTATTTTCCTATTGCAATATAAATATAATATGGGTATAATATAAATATGTATGATACTTATACTGAATTATTATCTGAAAACAAGCCAAGAATCGCTAAAAGAGTACAAGGTGGGGTTTCAACGAGCAATGTGATTATGTCAGCACATATTTCTGGAAATGCTGACGTTTTTGCACAAATTATTAACTTGCATATTCCAGTTGGCTCAAAAATAGCTGATGTAACTTATGGAAATGGAGTTTTTTGGAAAAACGTCGATGTTTCAAAGTATGAATTAATAGCAACGGATATAGCTACTGGTGTTGACTGCCGTAATCTTCCATATGATAATGAAAGTTTTGATGTGCTTATTCTTGACCCGCCTTATATGGAAGGGTTATTAAGAAATAATGTTTTACATAAAGCAGGTACTTCAACATATACAGCTTTTCGAGAATGCTATTCTAATGGTGATGAATCTAATATAAATGGTCCTAAATGGCATAAAGCCGTTACGGATTTATATTTTAAAGCAGGAATTGAAGGATTTCGCGTATTGAAAAATAAAGGTATTATGATTGTAAAATGCCAAGATGAAGTATCGGCAAATCGGCAATGGCTTACACATGTTGAAATAATAAATTACTATGAACAACTTGGATTTTATACTAAAGATTTATTTGTTGTTGTAAGGCAGAATAAGGCATCAATATCTCGTCTGGTGAAACAGAAACATGCAAGAAAAAATCATAGTTATTTTTTGGTATTTATAAAAGTAGAAAATAATAAACGCAAAAAAGCTAATCTTCTTTTATAATAACTCATCTAATAATTGGAATAGATTATCTGTGAATGGCGACTGCGGTGGCCAAGTAACAGGTATTAATGAAGCAATTAATCCATTTTGTTGTATAGCTGTATACTTCTTAAATGAAGATGTTGGAAGATCATTATTTTTACAAAAGGCAAATCGCCATTTCCCACCAAATGCAAAGCAGTTCACTGCCAAAATATCAAATTCTCCCCTTAAAAGCAAAGTGGTATTTAATTCTGTGCCATCAGGAAAAGTAATGATTCTTCTATCACTTCCATCTACTTGAGATTTTCCTTCCCAAATATCATTACCACATTTTTTTACAGTATGAGTTTGTAAACTTTTTACTTCAATAGTGAAAGTTTTATCCTTGTATATGATACGGCGATCACCTTTTTTACTTCTATCATGGTCATCATCTTTACTTATTGCAGTTATTGCTGGATGATTTAAGCATATGGACTGAAACTTTTGTTCCGCAATGTAACCGAGTATCATTCCACGCAGACTCGGATTATTTCTAACCAATTCTGTAAATTCTTGCTCCGTAATGTCCCATTCTCTTAAAATGGAAGTATTATCTTTCATGTTTTGTTATTTCCTCACGTAATAATTCTATTAGACTTACCGATAAGGCTTTTGCAATTTTATTCGCATTAACTAAAGTGATATTTCTTTCGCTTCTTTCAACGGAACCAATATAAGTTCTATGAAGCTCTGCAAGATCGGCTAAATCTTCTTGGGAAAGATTATTTTTGTGTCTATAATACTTCACCCAATAGGCAAAAATTTGTTGAATAGTCACATTTTGATGATATTTCTATGTATTCTATAAGTCTACAGACTATAAGTAGCATTAAATTCAAAGATTGTTTTTGATTTATTCTATAATTATGATTTTATAGAAATTATTAATGGATATGAGTAAACCAAACTTCGCATAACAGCACTGTAACTGTACGCCGCCAGTAGGCGGCTAGGCTACACAAAACCGTGTTCGGGCTACGCCCTCTGCACGATTTTGTTCCACCACATTTTTTTGCGCCCGTAAAAATACTTCGCATTTTTCCCATCGGACGCAAAAAAATGTCAGTTTACAGCCGGAACGTTAGGCCACCTTGAACCGTGAAACCTCCCGCATTAAAGTATCAATGGCTTCGCGGTTCTTGGCGCTTATCTCGTTGACATGGTTTACCGCTACATTTACCTGATCCGCGCCGGAGGCCATTTCGTTCATGCCGCCGGTTATTTCCTGTGTCATCTTTTCAAGGTTTTGGCTTTCATTCATCACTTGCTTGCTGCCATCAAGCATTTCCTCGGAACTGTTTTTTACCTGCTGGGTAATATCATTCAAACTGCCGGCGCTTTGCAGTACCTGTTTGCTTCCCTCGCCCTGTTCCTCCATCGCGTTGCGGATATTATCCTCCTGTTCCGCTACCGTCTTGACTCTTGAGTCAATCGCCTCAAATCTGGTTAGTACGTTCTCGGTGGATTTGGTAATTTCTTTGATGGATTCCGCTATTTTTTTCAGTACCGTGCTGATAGTTTTGGACTGCTCACCGGAACTTTCCGCCAGTTTGCGGATTTCATCGGCGACGACGGCGAAACCTTTGCCCGCCTCTCCGGCATGAGCCGCTTCTATCGCCGCGTTCATCGAAAGCAGGTTGGTCTGGCTGGCGATGTTTTCCATTACCGAGTTTATCTCTAAAAGGCCTTCGGACTCGCGGGCGATTTCCTGAATATCCGACGCCACTTCCTGCAATCCGGCGCGGCCAACTTCAGAGGCTTCTCTTAATGTTTTTACATTGGCGGCGTTACTGACCAGTGTATTGGTAACCGAATTAATATTGGCTACCATTTGTTCAATGGCGGATGAAGCCTGGGAAACATTCCTGCTCTGGTTTTCTACATGGCCGTTGAGTTTGTCAATGTTTGCGATAACCTGTTCCATGGTGGCGTTGGTTTCGGTAACGCTGGCGCTCTGGTTAATGACACGGCCTTTGATGCCCTGAATGTTGGCGGTAATCTGGTTCACCGCCGCCGCAGTCTCAGTCATATTGCTGGCAAGGTCATTGCCAATATTGTTAAGGCTTGCCGCTTCATTTTTAATGGTAATAATCAGGTTTCTGATTTTGGTTAACGTATTGTTGAAGTATAGGGCAAGGTCGCCGATTTCGTCTTTTGAACTGACTTTGATAGTCCGCGTCAGATCGCCTTCGCCTTCGGATATATCCTTAAGGGTTTCGGCAACCTTAACAATTGGTTGTGTAGTGCCGTTCAGGGTAAAGTACACAATTATCGCCGCCGCTGCAAGGGCTATCGCTGCCAGAATGACGGCAAACATGGTCATTTCATTTACCTCTTTCATAATGTACGATTCCGCCGACGCAATCATTACGCTCCAGGTCGTGTCCGAATCTCCTATCTGGAAAGGCTTTATAACAATTTCCACGTCTGTATCCAACAAAGCCGAATAGCTTGAGCAGCTAAATTCCTTGCCCTCAAGAACAGCCTGATTGGCCTCCTTGAGGTAATCGCCGTATACCGTTTCCGCTTCGCTCAGCTTCTTGCCTATGCGCTCCGGTACTATATTTGCCAAAATAAATCCGTTGTTGGCGTAAATGGACATTGCGGCAATTTCATCGTGAGTTTTAATGAGGCCATCCACTACGGCTTGCGCTCCCCCGATATCCAAATTACAAGTTATGTTTCCGACTACTTCATTAGTGCGGGGATTAATTACGGGAACCCCCATTCTGACAATATACGTGTCTTTTCCGTTTACCTTAAAGGGTATGGGATCTTCTACCCGTTCTTTATACGCGTTGGGGCCGTTCAACCATTCCGTAATTTCATTAACGACTACGCTGGTCGTTGCTATAATCTGACCGGTATCCCTGCCCCAGGTCATTGCGTACTGCCCTGTGGCTGTTGATCCCGGCCGGCCTATATACTGCCTGTCCATGCCGTCAAGGGCGTTGGGTTTCCAGACGGCAAATACGCGGACAAGGTTGGGCTGTGAAACCAGAGCGGCTTTTAGAATATCATCATACCGGTCCCGCCGTTCTTGCGGCGGCACAGATTCATAATCGGCCATTATAACCGCCATCGTACGCAATACATCCATGTACCTGTTTTCCCGGCCTTCCCAGAATGTGATCTGTTGATCAGCCACGAAGCCAATGCCCCGGACGCTCAGATCCATGCTAATGTCGGAAGCCTCCCGTACCAGTATTACGGTGATGCTCCCCGCCACGGCCACCACAATGGCGATTACAATGAGACTCAGTTTGATTTTAATTTTCATTTCTTTTCTCCTTTAATTAGCCGCGTGAGCGGCGACGGAATCTCCGTTCTATAGAATTTGCTTGAGAGACTGAAAAACATTTCATACGAAATAGAATTCAGTTTCATTCGTACTAAATTATGTCGCCGTGAGTTTAAGTTATCAAGCATATAGATTTTTTTTTGTGAATATTTTTGTAAGAATATCCATCATTTATAAAGAAAGTCCACCCGCTTCATATTTCCCGCTTCAGCGAAAAACCGATGGGCATGGGGGATTTTTTGAAATCAAGAAGAATATTTTGAAATCAGCGGATATTTTAATTTTTAGTAATATTAACAATATTTCCGTATCGGCGTTTTCTTTTAGCGATAACCCAGCCCAGCACCCAAGAACTTAGGTGCTGGATGGACTGGATTGAATTAATCTATCTTAAACCGCGAAACTTCCCGCATCAGAGTATTAATGCCGTCGCGGTTTTTGGCGCTTATCTCGTTGACATGGTTTACCGCGATGTTTACCTGATCCGCGCCGGTGGCCATCTCGTTCATGCCGCCGGTTATCTCCTGTGTCATCTTTTCAAGATTCCGGCTCTCATTCATTACTTCCCTGCTACCCTCAAGCATTTCCTGAGAACCGCCTTTTACCTGCCGGGTAAGCCCGCTTACATTGCTTACGCTGTCAAGTACCTGCTTGCTTCCCTGTCCCTGTTCTTCCATTGCGTTGCGGATATTTTCTTCCTGTTCCGCGACCGTCTTGACTCCTGTATCAATTGCCTCGAACTTGGTTAGTACGTTCTCCGTGGATTTGGTTATCTTTTTGATTGATTCCGCTATCTTTTTCAGTACCGTGCCGATGGTTTTGGACTGCTCACTGGAACTTTCCGCCAGTTTGCGGATTTCATCGGCGACAACGGCAAAGCCTTTGCCCGCTTCTCCGGCATGAGCGGCTTCTATCGCCGCGTTCATCGAAAGCAGGTTGGTCTGGCTGGCTATGTTTTCCATTACCGCGTTTATTTCCAACAGGCCCTCGGACTCGCGGGCGATCTCCTGAATGTCTGTCGCCACTTCTTGCAGCCCGCCTCTGCCCACTTCGGAGGCTTCCTGTAATATTTTAACATTTTCACTGTTTTTGATGAGAGTCTGTGTCACTGAATTGATGTTTGCCACCATCTCCTCAATAGCGGATGACGCCTGGGAAACGTTGCTGCTCTGGTTTTCAACATGACCGTTTAATTTGTCGATGTTCACGATAACCTGTTCCATAGTGGCGTTGGTTTCGGTAACGCTGGCGCTCTGGTTAATGACGCGGCCCTTGATGCTCTGGATATTGGAAGTGATTTCGTTGACTGCAGCGGCGGTTTCGGTCATGTTGCTGGCAAGGTCATTACCGATGTCATTGAGACTTACCGCCTCTTTCTTGATGATAATAATGAGGTTTTTGATTTTGGCTAACGTATTGTTGAAGTACAGGGCAAGACTGCCGATTTCATCTTTTGAACTGACTGTGATAGTCCGCGTCAGGTCGCCTTCGCCTTCGGATATGTCTTTAAGGGTGTCGGATACCTTGACGATTGGCTGGATAATGCCGCTCAGGACAGAAAACACAATTATCGCCGCTACGGCAATGGCGAGTACCGCAATAATGATGGTAAGCTTGGTCATACGATTCACATCATCCATTATATACGATTCCGCGGTCGCTATCATTACTGTCCAATGCGCGTCCGAGTTGCCGACCTGGAAGGGAACCAGGACTATTTCTAGGTTTGTTCCCAAAAAGTCGGAATACTCGTGGCAGTTAAACGGCTTCCCTTCAAGCACGGCCTTCTCGGCTGCCTGGCTGGAGCTGCCGTACAGCGTGTCGGCCTCAAGCATCTTTTGGCCCACGTGATCGGGAATCAAACTTGCTATAATTGTGCCGTCATTGGAATAAATGGACATTGAAGCAATCTCATCGTAGTTTTTAATGGTATTTGCGACTGTGTCCTGGA
>JAITCL010000117.1 GCA_031283105.1 Treponema sp.
TTCCTTTTTCTGGAAGTTTATCTGCAAATTGATTTATTTGCTTTTGTGCAAAAGATTGCATAAGAACCCAATATGCAATATCAATTCCTTTTACATCAGCAAAGGAATTATTTAGCATTTTTTCCAGTGTCCACCACTGGAGATAGAACTCAAAAAACTCTGGCATTTTTTGAGAAAAATCTTTAATAAAATTACCTGCAAGATTATCCATATATTCCTCCTAAAATCCGCCTTTATGCACATTATAAAGTACCGACCTATTAAAATCAATAGAAACTTGGAGTATAAGCTTTGTAAACAAAATCCAAAATATATTGAGTAGTTTCAAAATTTTTGGCATTATAACGTACCTTCAAATTATTAAAACAATTCAAGGTAACTTCCGTATAAAATTCCAACATATTGGTAGTAAATGTACCGTCCTGATTCATAACAAATGAAAGAGTCATTTCATTCCCGTTAAAGGTGAGCAATTTTTCAAGGTCTTCGCCATTATTCCCTCTTTCATACTCAACCAGCTTTGTCTTGATAATATCACGAACCTGATCAATTTCTTCCTTGGACATTGATGTTAAATTAGACCCTCCAACCCATCTGGTTAAATTTTCAGCAAAACGTTGTGTTATATATAAATTGGGTCTACTTCTGTAGGATTCAAACATCGATTCTATCACGAATCCCATCACCTGCGTACCTGTCAATTTGGCTGTATACGTAACAATATCTCGCCCGTTCATTTCAACCGCTTTCCATTTACCGCCTTTTAGAAATTTGTTGTTTTCAATGGCTTTACCAACGGTTATCGTATTGTCATAGTTACCAAACACCCCATTTTGCACCTTTTTTATATTTCCGCCTCCGCAGGAAACCGTCAGAAACCCAACCACAAAAACTGCCACAATTACCCTTTTCATTTTTTCCTCCATAAAAAAATTCAATTTCAACCGCCTACAGGCGGTTTTCTTAACAAAACAAAATTTGTTCCTGATAATCAACAGAAAATACAGGAAAATAACTTCAATTTGTAATTAAATAGTATTGAATTTGTAGATGTTCGTCAAGTCAATTATATAGGGGTTAACCTTAAAAATTGTAAGGGCGACCATAATTGAATGGAAATTCAGGTTATCAAAGATATTTTAGCGAGAAATATCAAGTATTTTCGTTACCACAGAGAACTTTCACAGTCCCAACTGGCTGAAAAAGCCGATATTTCGGTTACTTTTCTGTCCAATATCGAGCGCGGCAAGATGTTCCCCAAAGTTGAAACTCTGTCCCGAATTACCGAAAGCCTTAATGTAGATGTTCACGAGCTTTTTAAAGCTGATTTAGTCCCCGAAGACCATAAAAAAATGATGAGCCGTCTTACAAAAGATATGACCAAAAACGTAAATCTGGCTATTGCAGAGGTTTTCAAACAATATTTGGGATGAAGGGTATCAAGGTTGACGTTGGCTTGACATAGAACCAAAAAATGGATATATAATACCCTTTAATTGCTTTATTGGAGCGCACGTACGGCAACCTAAAGGTTGCCTACCATAGTACGGGACAGCGGCATTAGTTGGCGCTCGCTCGTGCTGAATTTAGTGAATTAACAGTCCTTAACGGACTGCTTTATTGGAGCGGTGTCCGAGTGGTTGAAGGAGGCGGTCTTGAAAACCGTTGTGCCGCAAGGCACCGGGGGTTCGAATCCCCCCTGCTCCGGGAATAGCGTTAATTTGCCGGAAGGTTTCCCCCTGCTCCGAACAAAGTATGGCAAATTGACATAATGGTACTTTTAACGGTATTATGGAATTTACACGGGATAGCGGCATTTATGGGCGCTTGCTCGTGTTGAATTTATTGGAGCGCACGTACGGCAACCTAAAGGTTGCCTACCGTAGTACGGGACAGTGGCATTTACTGGTGCTAGCTCGTGCTGAATTTAGTGAATTAACAGTCCTTAACGGACTGCTTTTATGGAGCGCACGTACGGACACCTAAAGGTGTCCTACCATTGTGTGGAGCTGGGGCGTTAACTTGCGCTAGCTCGTATTGAATTTGTTCGAGAGACGACCCTTGACGGGTCGCCTTTATTGGAGCGGTGCGAGAGCGGCCGAATCGGGCTCCCTGCTAAGGAGTTGTGCCCCGAAAGGGTACCGGGGGTTCGAATCCCCCCTGCTCCGAATTTTAATCGAGGTTGTAGCTCAGCTGGATAGAGCATCAGATTGCGGATCTGAAGGTCGCACGTTCGAATCGTGTCAGCCTCAATTTTCTGTCCTTGACAAGTTTCACCATTTTGGGCATATTTAGGCATAAAAGCGGCGGCATAGCTCAGTTGGTAGAGCAAACGGCTCATATCCGTTCGGTCATAGGTCCGAGTCCTATTGCCGCTAGATACTATTATGGATAAAAGTATAACGCTGGCCCAAACAACGATTGAAACCTGCAGAAAAGAAATGGCAAAACGTATCGTTGGGCAGCAGGAAATGATTGACGGGCTGCTTGCCGCCCTTATCGCCGGGGGGCATATACTCCTTGAAGGGGTACCGGGGCTGGCAAAGACTCTGGCGGTCAAAAGTCTCGCCCAAATAACCGGCCTTGAATTCAAGCGGATACAATTTACCCCGGATTTACTGCCGGCAGACCTTACCGGAACCTTAATCTGGGAACAGGCGAAGGGAAGTTTTTCCGTGCGGCGGGGGCCGATTTTTGCCAATGTCATTTTGGCGGATGAAATTAACCGCGCACCGGCAAAGATGCAGTCCGCCCTGCTTGAGGCAATGGAAGAGCGGCAGGTTACCATTGGCGAAACCAGTTACCCCCTGCCGGATCCGTTTTTTGTGCTTGCCACGGAAAATCCCATTGAACATGAAGGGACTTACGCCCTGCCGGAGGCGGAGCTTGACCGCTTTCTGCTGAAACTGCTGGTAACGTATCCTACGCCGCAGCAGGAACTTGCCATTGTTGAACGCAGTCCGTCTCTGGCTTCCGGCAGCGTTGACAAGCGGGAAGCATTGTCCCCGATACTGGACAAAAAAACCATCGGCATACTGCGCGGCGCGGTTGATTCGATTCATCTTGACGAAAAAATTGCCGAATACATTGTGTCGATTGTAACCGCTACCAGGCCTGTTTCTACCAGATCAGGTTCCGCCGGAACGCAGGCTGCAAATACTGCGCGGGCGGCTGAAGGCTTGTATCGTTATGTGTCATTTGGGGCGTCGCCCCGCGCGTCAATCGCCCTGCACCGTTGCGCACGGATATTTGCCCTTTTTTCCGGGAGGGAATTTGTCGGGCCGGAAGACGTAAAGGCGGCGGCCTATCCTGTGCTGCGCCACCGTATTGTACTTTCCTACGAAGCTGAGGCGGACGGCCTGGATGCCGATGCGGTTATTTCCCGAATACTTTCCCACGTTCCGGTTCCCTAAAACAGGTTTTTATGGATACCCATGAACTGTTAACCAAAATAACCAGCCTTCCCATTGTAGCTGACGGTCTGGCGGAAAATATGCTTGCCGGTAATTTCCGCTCGGTATTCAAAGGTCAGGGCATGGAGTTTGACGAGGCGCGTCATTATCAGTGGGGCGATGACGCGCGGGCGATAGACTGGAACGCCAGCGCCCGCCTGGGTACGCCTTTTGTAAAGATGTTTCGGGAGGAACGCGAACTGACGATTCTACTGCTTCTGGATACTTCAGCCTCCATGCATGGCGGAACTTCAAACCTGTGGGGGAATTTTCAGTCGGGCGCGCGCGAGGAACAATGTCCCAGTCCCTTTGAGCAGGCGTTAATCGCCGCCGCTCTTATCGCTTTTTCCGCGGAACAAAGCGGGCAGCGGGTGGGGGCTTTTCTTTTTGACCGGGAAATAGACCGGGTATTTCCTCCCCGCAAGGGAAGGCGCAATGTACTGGCGTTTGTGTCCGGGGCCTTGCAGCGCCACAAGCCGGGAATTTCAATTTGGCAAAATTTTTTGTCCACAAACGGGTATACCAGCAACCTCCGTTCCGCCATTGCCGGCGCGGGCAGACTGCTCAAGCGGCGGAGTATGGTGGTGCTGTTTTCCGATTTTCACAGCATGGGCTGGGATCAGGAACTGGGCGGCCTGTCCAACAGACATGATGTAATTGCCGTCAGGGTAAGCGACCCGCTGGACGAAGATTTACCCGATCTGGGGCTTATCACCCTGCAAGACCCTGAAACGGGACTGGAACTGGCAGCCCCTACCGGCTCGGCTTCTTTTCGGGATGCGTGGTCGCAATGGCACAAAGACCGCGCCGATTTATGTTTGAATTTTTGCCGCAGAGCGGGCGCCGCCTATCTGACGCTTCCCGTTAATACGGATCCCGCGACGGTATTAACCCGCTTTTTCGGCGGCAGAGGCGGACGGTAGCATTATGCCAGAAGCGTACATGGTTCCTTCAAAGGTATATGTGGGAGACCGCGCAAGCCTGATGCTGCCCCTGCCGGGCATTGCCGGAAACGGAAACATCGAAATCAACCCCGGATATATATCTTCCCCGGATATTGACATTCACCATGTTACGATTGAGCGGCGGCCCACAGGCAGTTTTCTTAAAATTGAATTTTCCGCGTACACTCCGGGAATTTTGGAGCTGCCCCCGTTTGATGTAGCGGGGAAAATTTTCAGCGGCCTTACTGTTGAGATAAGTTCAATACTTGAGTCCGGCGAATCCGGCATGGTGCTTTCCGGCCCCGCCCTGCCCCTTGCCATTCCCGGAACCAGCCTTCTGATTTATGGAACCATAAGCTCCGGTATTTTGTTAATGTTATTAACAATCTGGGTTTTGTTCCGGGGGCGCGCGCAAATGAAAGGCTGGCTGGCTGTATGGAAGCGAAGGTGGCTGCTGGTCTCAATGCTGGATATGGAAAAGCGTCTGCGCAAAGCGCTGGCAAAAGGGGCAGTCTGCCGGAAAATCCTTGATGTGATTTCAACCGAATTCCGCAATTTTCTCGCCTGCTTTACCGGTGAAAACTGCCGGGCGATGACCGCCGTGGAAATTGGCCGTCTTAAAAACAGGGAGGGCAGCGAGGTATCTGTACCGGATGGTGAATTTTTGGGAAAATTTTTCAGCCGCTGTGACGACATTCGCTTTAGCGGCGCTGAAATCAGCGGTGATGAAACTCTGGCAGTGTTGGGCGATTTAAGGGGTTTTCTTACGGAGATGAGCCGGTCAATGCAGAAGAAAGCCGCACAGGGGAAATCTATACGGGAGAATCCCGCATGATCCCCGCGCAGATGAGCTTCAGCTTTGAGCGGCCCCTTATCGCCGCCGCGGCGTTAATTGTCATTCCGCTGGCAGCTTTGCTTGCCCGGAAACTGGGAAGCCCGTTTACCGCATCCGTTCCCCTGGGCCCTCCGGGCGGCATTCCCTTTAAGGCGCCCTTTAATCTGGGGGGAATTGTAAAAGCGCTTCGTATACTGGAATACTGCGGAACGTTCCTGCTCTTTATAAGCGCCGCCGGCCCGTTGATAAAAACATCGGAAACGGTATGGTTAAACCGGGGGGCGGACATATTGTTTGTATTGGACATCAGTCCCAGTATGGCGGCGCTTGATATGGGCGGGGCAAGCCGCTTTAACATCGCCCGCGAGCTGCTGAAAAAATTCGCGGAACGCCGTCCCTCAGACAGTATCGGCCTTGCGGCAGTTGGGTACGACGCCGCCCTGCTCGTCCCGCCAACCACGGATCACACATTGCTTGATTCACGGCTGGAAGGACTGCGCATTGGCGAAATGGGCGACGGAACCGCCCTGGGTATGGGGCTTGCGCTTGCCGCCTACCACCTTGAAAAATCCACCGCCCCCCGCAGGGCGGTTGTCCTTATCAGCGACGGTGAAAATAACGCGGGGGCGATTCACCCGGAAACCGCCGCCGCAATGCTCAAGGATGTCGGAGTTTCGTTGTGGGTCATCGGGATTGGTTCCGGCGGGGAAGTTCCCATTGATTATGTCGATCCTTTTACCCGGATACGCCGTACCGGCCTGTTTGACTCCAGCTACGATACGGATGCCCTCCGTAAAATAAGTTCCGCAGGCGGCGGAACCCTGATTTCCGCGCCTTCGGCGGACGCTCTTGCTACGGCCTTTACCCGTCTCGACGATCAGGAAATGGTCGTGCGCAGAGCCGGTACGGTAACGCGATTTTATCCCTGTTATTTGTCATTTATGATTGCCGCTTTGGGCTTTATCATTACCGTGCGTTTTGTCAAGCGCTTTTTTTTGGGAGCATGGCTATGAGCGGAATCCTTACTTTTGATAATCCCTGGGCATTATTGGGCTGCGCTATTTTCATTCCCCTTGTCCTTTTTAATCATTTCTCTCCATACGGGGAAAAAATTCAAAAGAGTTTGCCGGGAAACCTGCGGAAAAAATTATGGGCGTCACGGTTTTTTTTCCGGCTTTTTCTTATTTGCATTATTGCCGCCCTGGCAGGCCCGCGCTGGGGGGTTGAACAAGCGCCGGCATTGCCGACAACTCTGCCGGCAGGTTTGCCGAGTGAGTACCACCGGTTATTGGATGTGGTAATCGCCATAGATGTTTCACGCAGTATGGAGATTACCGACGGGCAGGACGGCGAAATTTCACGTCTGGAACGGGGTCTGGCAATTGTTAAAGAGGCCGCCGTCATGGCTGCGCCGGGAATACGTCTGGGCGCGGCAGTCAGCCGAAACAGGGGCATTGTCGCCGTTCCCCTTACCTGGGATTCGGAGGCGGTATTTGCCTTTATGGATGCCGCCGGTTCCTCCCTGACCGGCAGAGGAACCAATCTGGAGTCACTGCTTGACGCGGCTTCAAGCGCTTTTCAATCATCCCACCCTTCAAAAAAACTGATACTGCTGGTTTCAGACGGCGAAGCCCTGTCGGGATCGCTTAAAGCGGCCGTCAACCGCTGCAAGCGGAACGGTATTGCCGTTACTGCAATCGCCGTGGGCAGCGACGAAGGAAGGATAATTCCCGGCGGGGTTGAAATAATCAGCCGCAGGGATTCAGGCGCAATGCGCATGGCAGCCGGACAGACAGGCGGCGTCTATATTGACGGAAACCGCCAGAATGCCTCGGGAACGCTTGCCAGCCATGTGCGTTCCCTGACGCAGGGATTGGACGCCCGCGGAAACAAAAACGAACCAAAAACCCGCTGGTTCATATTTGCCATGCTGGCTATAATGGCCTTTGGAGCGTCAAAAGCCAGTTTGTTAAGAATGGGGAGTGGGGAGTAGGGAGTGGGGAATAAACCAAACTTAATGTGCCTATGGTGTATGCTCTCGCTGTTTATGTGCGGTTGTTCCCGTATGTCCGGCAAACTGCTGATTATGGAGGCGAATTTTCACAATGCGCGGGGGATGTATACCAGGGCAATTTCTTCCTATATGAAAGCGCGCAGCGATGCGGAAGCCGCGCCCTATTCCGAGTTTGGCCTTGGGTCGGTTTATTTTGCCCTGGGCGAGGAAAAGGCGGCGCTTGACCGGTTTGCCGAAGCGGAAACCATGCTTGAATCGTTCAGCCCTGCCGTCAGCCGGGAGCTTCACTACCGTATCCATTACAATACCGGAGTTGTTTTATTCAGCGAAGGGGATTTTTCCGGCGCTATAGATTCTTTTCGTGAAGCGCTAAAAATAGACAGCGGAAAAAAAGAAGCAAAACGGAATCTGGAGTTAAGTATCCGGTCGCTTGCGCGGGAAGGCACGTCAGGTGGCGGCAGGAATGACAATGAAAATGAAAACGAAAGCATGACCGCCATGTTTGAATATATCCGTCACAAGGAATTCAACCAGTGGAAAAGCCAGGAATGGCAAAAAGAAGAAGACACCGATGAACTTGATTATTAGCAAGAAAAGCAGGGCGTTCGCGGCGCTATTGTTTATGACCGCAGCGCTTTTTGCACAAAGGGAAACCGGGCCGCGTATACTGGTACGCAGCTCGCCGGAGCGCCCCATTACAGGGTCAACATGGACGCTTACCCTGCTTATAGCCCACGATGAGCCGGGTGAAGTAGACGTATTGGCGCCGCATTTTACCGGTTCCCTTTTGCTGGAACAGGTAGTCAAGTCGCCGCGTTTTCTTAACCCCGTCACCGGGCAGTTCTCTGTCAATAATCCTGTCAACACAGAAGTTGAAAATAATGCGGCCATGCCGATGGCGTTTGAACGCTGGACGGCAATGGAATACCGTTTTGTATTAAACAATCCCGGAACCATCAACTTTGACGCCTTTACCGTCATCACCCCCCGCGGACAGATAAAGACCGATCCCTTTATCCTGAATGTGCAGCGGCCAAGAAATACGGCCGAAGCGCATACTTACCAGCTTGAATGGGAAGGAATACCATCAGGTTTGAAAATCGGGGAAAACGCTGTCTTTGCCCTGCGTATCAATAATTGGGATTCTGCAAACTCCGCGCCGGAAGCGAGATTGTTCCTGCCGCCCGTACCGCCGGGGTATATACTTGAATCCCTTCCGCTGCGGGCTGAAGAAAAGTCAGCGGGTATTGCCATCAGGCTGCGCCTGATTCCCCTGGAGATAAAATCTTTTGTCCTTGAACGGCGACGGTTCTCGCACGGCGGCAATAATTTCGAGATACCCGCCCTGCGCATACCGGTGACCGCGCGGATACCGGCATCCGAAGCTGTAAGCAGCCGGACGGCAGCGCACATTCAGGCGCAGGAACAAACAGCGCCGGAAGTTCCGCCATTCCCTTCTCTTGAAACGGCACAAAAGGACAATCTCCGCCTGTATCAAAAACATCAAACCGAATGTGAAAATATTTACCGTACCGCAAAAGATTTATGGGAAAACGGATACTTTGCCGGCGCTCTGGCGGCGCTCAGGCGCAACGAGCGGGATCATCCGGCGGGGGCGTTTTTTGCCGTCCTCCGGCGCGGGGCGGAACAGGTTCTTGGCTTTACCGGTACCAACGATGAAAAGCGGCGGCGCCTCTGGCGGGGTCCTTTGTGGTTTTTTTTGGGGGAGAAATCCCGTTCCGCCGTACTGAGGGAAACGGCTGTCCGCCGAATCCCCGATGCCGCCGGAGAGGAGATTGCCCGTTTCAGGGAAGGGCAGCCGGTCTTGCTGGATCCCCAGACGCAGAAGCAGCGTGAAACATGGCTGCGGATAATGGTTAATGACGACAACGAAACTTCCGGCTGGGTACCGAAAGAGAATATTATTATTTATTGACGAACGAAGGGTTTAATATCCTTTATTATTATTAAAAGGGAATTATCATGAATTTTGGGGATATTTTGGATAAATGGGAAAAGCAGCGTCCTTGCGGCGGCGATTCTCCCGATGGGGAGCTTCAGGCCAAAAATACAGAAGAGCGGGGCAAACAGGCCGGGACGCAGGAAAAACGCCGCCGTCTTCGCAACAAAAAACCCGATGCGGAATTGGACATACACGGCCAAACCCGTGATGAGGCATGGCGGACATTGGAAATATTTTTTAACAATGCAAAGGAAAAAGAACTTGAAAAGGTGCTCATTATTCACGGCAAGGGGAATCATTCAGCGGACGAGCCGGTACTCAAGCGCGTTGTTATGGATTTTATTGAACGTTGTCCTTTTGCGGGGGAAAGCGGCAGGGGAAAAGCATCCGCAGGCGGGGAAGGCGCAACGTGGGTATTGTTAAAAGAATTGAAAAAAGAAATTGCCTGACTTTTTCGCTAACGCTCGCGGTAAATGATTCTGCCGCGGCTTAAATCGTAAGGGGAAAGGGCGATCCGGACACGGTCGCCGGGAACAATGCGGATATAGTGCTTGCGCATTCTGCCGGAAAGATGGGCCAATATTAAATGACCGTTTTGGTTGTCCAGTTCTACCCTGAACATGGTATTGGGAAGAGCTTCACGGACAATCCCTTCTACCTCTATCGCTTCTTCTTTTGCCACTGGTACTCCTCATCTTATGGTATTGGTTTACGCTGGTTCTGTCAAATGGTTAATACGACAGGGCAACAGCATTTATTTTTTTCATATACGCACAGAGTACATAAATTGGCAAAGGAGACAGTGCGGGGCTGCCAAAACAGATGGGGGAACTCAACTACGCAGCCCCCGCACGGCCTCTGTGCATTATTGATAACTATGGATAATGTCATTATGAGCGTGTTCTCATGCTTTCCGTGCCGTGCGGCTTTTACTGTACACCTAGTTTTTGCTTTTACTCTCTGGTCTGCTCCGTCGAAGAATCCCATAATGTTTTGGCAGCCCCGCACTGTCTCCTTTGCTACTCTATTGTAACTATAACCAATGTAACAGGGTAAATGCTGCCACCTGTGACGGTAGAGAACAGCCGGAGGGGGCGCTGCGGGCGCCGCCGCAGGCGGGCGGAAACATTTGGAATTCCCCGCCGGAGGAGACCAGCGGATAACGGTAACGAGGGTAGGGACAATAAAAGCCCAGCACCTCCATACCATAATTTTTCGTACTATCATTCGCATGGTTAATGGAGGTGCTGGGAGGCTCCGTAGGCGGGTTCCACAAGCGTTTCCGCTCGCCCGCAGCGCCCCCTCCGGCTGGGTTTGTACGCCAAAAAGTAAATGCGGAAACCCTGTTAATACGCAAACTCGTACAGCCGTTGCAGAATGGTGCTGATTTTTTCGCTGTAGGCCCTGTCCGCCGCCCATGTACCGGCAAGGCCGTATATCGTGGGAGAAGAACCCCGTTTCACATAACGGTAGCGGGGGTCGATCAAATCCTGATTCAGCGGGCCGGTACTGGCATAGGCCTGAAGATGCTGAATGTGGGCGCGGACGCCGCTGCGGGCATCGGGAAAAATGTGGCCGGTCTGTCCGGGGCCGATTGCGCCCAGTCCGCAGAAATTGTTCATATCGGGAGTCACCAGCCCGCCGTAGCGGAGAAAGCCGGTTTCCAGGCACATCTGGGCAAAGGCGGTATCATGGTTTACCCCTTCGGCGGCGGCTTCTTCAACATAATAAGCGGCAAGCCGGCGGACAAAATCGCCGTCAGCCCCCATGTTGGTATACAGTAAAAAAGCGGCAAGTTGTTCTTCCGGTACTGTTCCCTTCCCCATGATATACTCCGGTGTCTCAGGAATTTCAGGAATAACAGCGGTTTCCGGGGGAGGAAGAACGGCGCAGGAAACAATGAGCGCAATGGCGGCAATAACGGCAAAAAAAATCTTCATATAATGTTTATCGGGGTATTCAAAACTTAAAATAAGGGATATGCTGAGCCCATGAAACATACTTTCCGGGTAATTATATCCGCCGCCTTGCTCTGTATTTTTGCGGGCTGCAAGGCCGGGGGCAAAACCAATGCATCTTTTTCGGAAGAAACCTTTGGCAAAGAGGCCAGCTATGCCCTGGGGATGAATGTAGGGACAAGCCTGAAAGCGGACAATCTGTACCCCAACATGGAAGAATTTGCCCAGGGAATAAAAGATATTCTGTATGATTCCACGCCCCGTTACACCAATGAAGAGGCGTATCAGATTTTCAGTGAAGCATTTATGTCCCTTGCGGAGAAACGTGAGATAAAAAACAAACAGGCTGAAAATGACTTTCTGGCGAAAAACAGCAAAAAACCCGGCATCAATGTTACCGGCAGCGGCTTGCAATACGAAGTGATAAGCGAAGGAATGGGACGCAGACCGGCGGCAACCGATACCGTGCGGGTGCATTACGAAGGCACCCTGACCGACGGCACGGTGTTTGACAGTTCCTATTCCCACGGGGAGCCGATAGAATTCCCCCTGAACGGAGTTATTCCCGGCTGGACTGAGGGTCTGCAATTAATGAATGTGGGCAGCAAGTACCGCCTGATTATACCTTCGGATTTGGGTTACGGTTCCCAGGGAGCCGGGCAGCAAATTCCGCCCTACTCAACACTGATATTTCAAGTCGAGCTGCTCGACATTGTTCAATAAATCAAATAACTGATTAAGGAGATAATATGAAACGTTTTGTGGTAACATCCTGCCTTTTCTTTATGGCATTGACCATTCAGGCAAAAGGAATACGGGAAGATATTGATTTTACCGGGGAAAAGGCCCGGTCAAGTTATGCGTTTGGAATGATGGTGGGAAACGATCTTAGACAGGCCGGTCTGGAAATTGATTACGCCGCATTCATAGAAGGGCTGAGGTCTGCAATGGAACAGGGGCAGACGGTGATGGACAGAGACGAAGCCCTTGAAATTGTGCAGAACGCTTTTGAGAGCGCAATGCGGAAACAGTCCGCGGAATTACAGGCAAAAGAAGAGGCCTTTCTTGCGGGAAACGCCTCACAGCCCGGTATAATCATTACCGGCAGCGGTCTGCAATACGAAGTGATAAGCCAGGGAAGCGGTTCCAAACCAACGATAAATGACACGGTACGGGTGCATTATCAGGGCGCCCTTACCAACGGCGCGGTGTTTGACAGTTCTTACGAGCGGGATGAACCGGAAGAAATTCCGCTGAGCATGGTAATACCCGGCTGGGCGGAAGGCATCATGTTGATGAATGTCGGCAGCAAGTTCCGTATCTTCATTCCCTCCTCTATGGCTTATGGAGAACGCGGCGCGGGACAGATAATTCCTCCTTTTTCAACCCTGGTTTTTACGGTTGAGCTTCTCGATATAGTACCGGAAGAAACGTACGCCGGAAATGATGAAGAAGAAATTATTGAAGACTAATTCTTGTTAATTATTTTTGCCGTGTTCCAGACGCAAAAGCGGGGCAAGATTTTCCCAGGGTGAGGTTTCCAGCGCTTCCCGGTCTATGCGGATGAATATCTGCGGTTCATAGTCTGGCTGCGGGTAAAGGGTGTTTCGCGTGTTAAGGTAAGGCAGGGGGGTGCTGCCGGAACGTACCATAGTGCGGGGATCGCGGGTAAGGGAGTCCCATGCGCGTGATGCTTCGGCGTAGAAAGAAATTGCGCGGGTACGGTAGCTGCGGTTTCCGGTTTGGTCGGCAAGCATTTCACAGGCAACGCCGGCATTGTTGCGGGCCATCATCAGACGCTCGGCCAGTTCAAGGTATTCGGGACGGTCATTGGGCAGCAGTACCGGCAAACGGGAACGCTGGTTTTCAAGTATGTCGAGCAGGCGGTTGTAATAGCCCTGGGCGGCAAAATAATTGCCCCGTTTCAGCGCGGTATTTCCCAGCGCGAACAAAATGCGGCGGTTCAGGGGAAGGCTTGAAGAAGCGGCAAACAAATATTCCAGCGCGTTTTTCCAGTCTTCAAGCTGATAATAAGCGGAACCCATGCGGTACTGCATCTCCGGCGGCGCCCAGCCGTTTTGCTCCGAGCGGTGATAATAACGCAGAGCGGCTTCCATGTCGCCGATTTTGGTAAAGTATTCAAGGTCGCCCATCCCGGCATACAACTTGCCGTATTGGGCTGAACGGGAAATCAGCCGCCGCGCAACAGCGTCTTCATACAGGTTGATTCCCTTTATCAATTGTTCTTCCGCGGGTATAAATTCCCGGTCGTTGATTAAAACATCCGCATAGCGCTGAATGGCGTCAATGTGATAATTCAGGCGGCGGATTGATATTTCGTGAGCCTCGTCAAAAGTGCGGACTGCGATTCGCAGGGTAACCCGTTCCTCATGGGTGTTGCCCAAATTATGATAATAACGGGCAAGGTGGTAGTGCGGTTCCGGCAGCGATGGATCGGTTAACGCCGCTTTCAGCAGCAGTTCGCGGACATCGTCAATATATTCAACATACTCATTGGGAACGCCCCGGACTTCCTCAAGCTGTTTGTCCAAAAGGTAGCCGCCCAGCTCTCCCAGCGATTCCGCCGAAAGCTCCCATCGGGGATTATCGTCAAACCATTTTTTGAGGATCAACACTTCTTTGAGGTTGTCGGTACGGATAAAGTATTTCATCATCCGTTCTACCACCGGGGCTTTCCAGCCGTATTTTTCCAGCAGCCGGGCATAGTAGTAACGGGCATCTTCATATTTGGAAGGCTCAATTTCGCCCCACATCAGGCAGTTATCACCCGCCGCAAGCAGGCCGTCGGGATCATTCGGATCATAATCCAAAAGCTGAGTCCGCAGGAGGCTGTCCGCCTTGGCGTAGTTGCGCAAATAATATGTTTCCAGATTGGCGTAATCCAGGACTCCCTTTTTGTCGCGGAGATAATAACCAAGCAGTTCATCATATTTTTGTTCAGCGTATATATACTGCCGCTCATCGCGGAAAGCCTCGGCATATTTGTAGAACCAGTCTTTTTTCCGGTGTATGACAAAGGCTTCGTTAAAACGCTGATTTGCCCGCTGGTACTCCCCGGCGAATATACGCTCGTAGCCAGTCTTGTAAATTTTTTCCGCTTTCAGGGGAGTGTAAATATAATTATAGACAAGATAAAAAAGCGAGGCAGCCACAATGGCGATAAACATAAAAAGCCGCAGTACGGGAAGGAAATTGTGAACAAAGATATAGGCAAAACTTGCCTGTTCCGCTTCCAGAGCCGCGCCGGTATTTTTTTCAAAACCCTTGGGTACCGTGATTGTTCTGCCCAGTATGCGGCCTGCCAGTATGGCGGTTTCTTTTGCCGTTGCACCCCAGACAAGATGTTCAATCAGTTCTGACATTTGTTTGGGGTTAACGGCCTGTTCGGCTATTATTTCTTCACAAGCAATGCGCAGGTTCAGGGGATAACGGGCCAGCGTTTCCTGTAAACCTTCAAATTCATCGTCACTGAGCTGTATTTCTTCCACATCATCGGGTAATGATTCAGTCCTTGCCTTTGGCGCCTTGCCCCGTCGTTTACCTTTTTTTGCAGCTTTTTGATCGGTGTCCGTTGTTTTTTGCTGAGATCTTTTAAGAACATTGTCCAGTTCAGGAAAAGAAAAATCATCTATGCCGGCATCAAGATTTTCAGTTTCGTCCGCCGGAGCCGCTTCATCGGAAAGGCCGAGGTCGTCTGCATTGTCAAGGTCAAGGTTTTCGCTTTCGTCCGCCGGGGCTGCCTCATCGGCAAGGCCCATGTCGCCCAAGCCGCTTAAATTGTCAAGGTCGAAGTTTCCGCCTTCATCCGCCGGAGCCGCTTCATCAGAAAGGCCCATATCGCCCAAGCCGCTTAAATTATCAAGGTCGAAGTTTCCGCCTTCATCCGCCGGGACCGCTTCATCGGAAATGCCCAAGCCGCCTAAATTGTCAAGATCGAAGTTTCCGTCTTCATCCGCCGGGGCCGCCTCATCAGAAAGGCCCATATCGCTCAAGTCGCCCAGATTGTCAAGGTCGAGGTTTCCGCCTTCGTCCGCCGGGGCCGCTTCATCGGAAAGACCCATATCGCCCAAGCCGCCTAAATTGTCAAGATCGAAGTTTCCGTCTTCGTCTGCCGGGGCCGCCTCATCGGAAATGCCCATATCGCCCAAATCGCCCAGATTGTCAAGGTCAAAGTTTCCGCCTTCGTCAGCCGGGGCCACTTCATCAGAAATGCCCATGTCGCCCAAGTCGCCTAAATTGTCAAGATCGAAGTTTCCGCCTTCATCCGCCGGGGCCGCTTCATCGGAAATGCCCATATCGCTCAAGTCGCCCAGACTGCCAAGGTCGAGGTTTTCAGTTTCATCCGCCGGAGTTGCCTCATCGGAAAGACCCATATCGCTCAAGTCGCCCAGATTGTCAAGGTCGAGGTTTCCGCCTTCATCCGCCGGGGCCGCTTCATCGGAAAGACCCATATCGCCCAAGCCGCCTAAACTGTCAAGATCGAGGTTTTCAGTTTCATCCGCCGGAGCCGCTTCATCGGAAAGACCCATATCGCTCAAGTCGCCCAGACTGTCAAGATCGAGGTTTCCGCCTTCATCTGCCGGAGCCGCTTCATCGGCAAGACCCATATCGCTCAAATCGCCCAGACTGCCAAGGTCAAGGTTTCCGCCTTCATCTGCCGGAGTTGCCTCATCGGCAAGACCCATATCGCCCAAGCCGCCTAAACTGTCAAGATCGAGGTTTTCAGTTTCATCCGCTGGGGCCGCTTCATCGGAAAGACCCATATCGCTCAAGTCGCCCAGACTGCCAAGGTCGAGGTCTCCGCCTTCATCGGAAAGATCCAGGCCGCCTAAATTGTCAAGATCAAGGTTTCCGCTTTCATCCGCCGGGGCCGCTTCATCGGGAAGGTTAAGATCGTCAAAGATGCCAAAGTCAAAGTTTTCACTGTCGGCAAGACCGCCGGCAGGGCCGCCGGCTGCCGGAGGCGGTTCTTCGGGAAGGTCAAAGTTATCCAGACTGTCAAGGTCAAGGTTCGTACCGCCGACAGGGTCGCCGACAGGGTCGCCGGCAAAGCCGCTGTCCGCCGAAAAGGATTCATCGGAAAAATCCGCGGGAAAATCCGGGGGTATTGCGTCAAGTTCTTCGGAAAGGTTGGAAAGAAGACCTTCGGGAGCATACAAATCATCGGGAGATTGCGCCATTTCATCTTCGGCCATAATGGCGGCAGGCGGTTCGGGAAGATCATCCGGCTGGGAGCCGAGAAAAGCGCTAAAGTCTATTCCGTCCGCTGGATTTATGAGGGGTTCAGTTTCGTCAAAATCCGCAGCAGCAGAATCTGCCGGGGCGGAGCTTTCCCCGGTAACATTTGCCTCGACTGGATTTGGCAACGGTTCCGGTTCAGAATTGGGAAGTTCCAGGTCGTCAAAGGGAATCTTCCGGGATTCGAGATCGGCTTTTTGCCCGCCAATATCGTTAAAAGAGGCTTTAAATTCCCGAAGCTCACTTAGTGACGGCATATTAAGATATTCTATTATCGGCCGATAATAAGATAGTATATATGAAAACAATCAAAATAAGAACATTTTTAACGGGATTTCTGCTTTTTATAGCCGGTTTTTCTCATGCTGTTGATATAGAGTCGGTTGATTCGTACCAGGTTTTTGATCGTTTGCTGGGTCTTTCGGAACCGGGAGCGCCGGAAATTGTTGATGATATAGTAATTTTTACCGCTTCATCCAACCTGCGCCGCGTGGGTGTTGCTTTTGCCGATGAAGGTTTTGCCAAAGTCCACTGGTTCAGGCATTTGTTGGCCTACCGTGACCCGCAGGAAATTCCACTCAACGAAAAAAAACCCAGCCAGTATAAAGATTCAGGCATTATTTTCTATGTACATCAGATTCCTGAAGGATTAACCGAAATTGAGTACCGGCTGATCATCAATGGCCTATGGACAACCGATCCTGCCAATTCCAACAGCCGCCGTGACAATTCCGGGCTTTCCCGCTCGGTTATTTCCATACCGCAGAAAGAGATAATTCCCAACCCCCTCAAGGGGCCGCCCGGCAGTTTGAATTTTGTTTTTAAGGGTCCGCCCGGTGAAACAGTTTCGGTGGCGGGTAACTTTAACGGCTGGGACCCGTTTATGTATCAACTTAAAGAAGGTCCCGCCGGAAATTACACCATCAATATTCCCCTTCCGCCGGGAAAATACCAGTATGTTTTCTTTCACAAGGGCCAGCGTTACCTTGACCCCTACAATTCCAATCGTATTTATGCAAGAGACGGAAAAGCCGCTTCTGAAATCGTGATTCAGTAATTTTACATCATTTTACAACATGGGTAAAAAACGCCGAATTTTGGACACGTTTTGAGAACATGGGTAAAAAACGCCGAATTTTGGACATGAGACAACATGGGTAAAAAACGGCGAATTTTGGACATGAGTTGACAACATGGGTAAAAAACACTAAATTTTGGACATGACAAATGAACCTCCCCGCCCTGAAGGGCGGGGTATCATGTTAGCGTTGCAGATTCGACGAGGTTCGTTCTGCAAGGAAATTATTTAACTGTGGGGTTTACTACCATGTATTCTAAGCGTTA
>JAITCL010000151.1 GCA_031283105.1 Treponema sp.
TTCAGAAATGTATGCCCAATAAAGTAATTTGGGGGCTTTTGGAACAAACCTTATAGGCAGCCGCACAAGCCGTTTCCGCAGGAAATGGCTTGTGCGGTGCTTGTTAGAATTGCCCCCAAATAATTGCTTTAGGCAACGAACCTTTGGTTCGACATTTCTATTCTTGCTACAGTTTTGGAAGAGGCTTACATGAAAGATAATATTTTTATTTTGGGTGTTGATTTGGACGGCGTAGTAGGGGACTTTTACGGAGCGGTACGCAAAATTGCCGCCGAGTGGCTGAACAAGCCGCTGGAAACCCTTACCACCGAGGTAACATTCGGTCTTCAAGAATGGGGCATCACCGAATTTGGCGGCTATGACCGCTTGCACCGTTTTGCCGTTACCCAGCGGAACATCTTCCGCGACATGGAACCCATAAAAAACGCCCCGGCAATTCTGCGAAAACTCTCCAATCAGGGAATCCGCATCCGCATTATTACCCACCGGCTTTTTCTTAAATTTTCCCACCGTACCACCATTACCCAGACCGTTGACTGGCTGGATAACTACGACATTCCCTACTGGGACATCTGTTTTATGAATGACAAAGGCGCGGTCGGGGCCCACGTTTATGTTGACGACGCCCCGGAAAATATCATTGACCTGCGTAATCAGGGCTGTAAAACCATTGTTTTCAGCAATTCCACCAACCGGGACCTGCCCGGCCCCCGCGCCAATGACTGGTTTGACGTTGAACGCCTGGTCATGGAAGCCAGAGAAGAATGGCGAACCGGCACTATTGGCCTGTTTAGGGACTAATGTTTCACGTGAAACATTGGCGAAATCCCAAATGTGGCTATTCTTGACGTTTCACGTGAAACATTTTTACCCGTGATATACCCCCAAATTTGACGTTTTCGAGCAACCTGCTATACTTATCCCATGAAAATAAAGGGTGTTTTCATTCTCATTACCGGGTTGGTTCTGGTTGCGTCCTGCGTAGACCTGAATAAAATCACTATTAACTCACCGGATTTAAGCCAGATTGCCGACGGTACTTATCAGGGAAAGTCCAGGGTAGGGCCGGTTCGGGTGACTGTGGACGTAACGGTTAAGGACAGGGCAATGTCCTCAATTAAGATAATCAAGCATTTTAATGGCCGGGGTAAACGGGCGGAAGCGATTGTACCTGCAATAATCGAAGCCCAAAGCCTGAATGTTGATGTAGTAAGCGGCGCCACCGGCAGCAGCAAAGCCATTCTGAAAGCGATAGAAAACGCCCTTACGAAATGAAACAGTACATTAGTATTCTGTAACAACCAAATGTTTACAGTTATGCGAGGTAAGAAAATAAGCGTGAAACATTGGCGGAGATGTTTTAAAACCGCTGGACTTGCTAAAACAAGTCCGCACTAATCTTCATATATGTCTTTTCTGTTTCCGATTTTGACGATTTCTACAACTTCGCCATTTATCCTATAGATAATTCTCCAGTCCCCAACCCTTAAGCGGCGAAAACCGAGCAGGGAGTATCTTAAAGGTTTTCCAAGCTTGACAGGTTCCACAGTCAATCGTTCCCTTATCGCTTTTTTTATCTGTTCTTTATACGGCATCGGGATTGATGGCAAGTCTTCGTCTATGACGCGCTGTTCAAGCTTTATCGAGTACACCACAATTATTTCCAAATGCTATCGCTGTCCTTGACCCATTTCGGACGGCGTATCCTTTCGTCCGCAATCCTGGAGAAATACAGATCCTCTCTTTCCTCAATAGCCCATTCGATTAGTTCCAAAGCAACTTTTGAAACAGACTTCTTATTCTGTTTGGCCGTCTTGCTCAATATTCCAGCTATTTCCCCCGGAACTGTTATGTTTATCCTCGGATTCAAGGCAGTCATGATATGCTCCTTTTTTAATAGTGTGTCACTAGTGTATCACTTTCATTATTAAAATAAAAGGGTTATTTTAAATGTGAAGCACTATCCTTGCTCACAAAAAAATTCAGTTGCCACATCAAAACCGAAGACCGGGCAAGCCTTTACTTTCAAGATAAAGACTGCCGCTTATGGCATGGCGGGGCGGTATGGTAATACTTGTTTCCTCCGCCTGTTCTGATTGCTCCAGCAAGAAAGATGCAAAGTTGCCAATAATGCCCGCCGTGTCGCCAATGGGGTCTTCGCTTTTTTCAGCGCCTTTTAGTCCCGGTAATAAAAAAGAATATATTGGATACGTAAACGGAAAATCCTGATAATCCAGAGGGCCGGCCCCTTGAATAGCGGCAATGGCAACGCGGCCCAAACCGGAGCGCATAGAATCAAAAACTGCCTGATAGGGTTTTTGCTTTTTGGAATCCAAAGCCCTGCCGGAAACAAGGTACAAAACCGGAAGGCCGCGAAATGAAATTCCCGCACCGGGTAAAGGCCCGCTACGGTTAACCCGCTGCGGCAACACATTAACGAGGTGGCTCTTAATATTCGCCCATTGCCGCATAATTATTCCCGCATAAGCCGGCACTTGGGGAATATTACGGGGTTCGGGGAGGTATGAAGACCACAGGCGGCTTTCAATGGCTACCACCCCCAATATATTGGTGTAACGCGCTATAAATTCTCTTTCCCCGGCCAGATAGGCAAGGGCAGAGCCGCTCGCGCCATACCCTGCCAGTAACAGCGGCGGCAGTTTACTTTTTCCGGTATCGTCCAGCAGAGCGGGAAGCTGCGCCAGCAGGTATTCAATATCTGCCCGCCGGTCAGCTTCCAATGCTTTTCCCTGCTCATTCGCCGAAGCAAGAACAGCGGCCTTTCTGTAGGTACGCCAGTACCTGAACAATTTCACCGGAAAAACAGGTTGCCGGCGGAAGGGATAAGTATCTTCATAAGCATAGGTGACAACGGTAAAATTTTTTTTGTACAGTTCCGAACACACCATATCCACCGAAGCGGCGGAACCAATTTCCGGCGGCAGAAGAATAATAAGGGGGCGGTTTTTCTGAACGGGGCCATAAATCCGCAGGGAATAATTTCGGTAAAACATATTGTCCGTGTTCATTATTCTATTACTGATTGTCAGCTCTTTAACGGATTCGGCTTCCCCTTCCGGCTTTTCATAAACCCGGGACGGAAAAGCAAACAGGGGAATAGCGACGACACCCAGCAGAACAAATGTACATACGGTAAGCACAGGCCCCCGGTCGCGGAACGAATCATTAGGGCGGGAGGCAATGCTTGAAATAAGGGAGGATAAATTTGCAAAGTTGTAAACAAAGGCAAAAACCAGTATAGGCAGACATTCGGGACGGAATCCGTAAGCAAAGAAAATTCCTATTGCTATAACCAGCGCAATAAACGGCAGCCAGACCAAGCCATCCAAAGACCATAACATTTTGACAAAGGGTCTGAAAAGCGGTAAGACCAGAAACAAAACAACAATCGCCTCCGGCACCCAAATTTCAATCATAGACATACTATAGCAGAAATATATTTTTAAACAAATAATGATAAAAAATTCCTATTGACAAGTCATACAAAAACGTATTACACTGTTACTATGGAAGAGCGCCGAATCGTATGGGATGAAGTCAAAAATGCAAAAAACATACAGAAACACGGAATCAGCTTTGAAACCGCTCGATATGCTTTTGCGGACCCAGAACGGCTTTGGCGGTTGGATCGAAGTAAAAGTAATATGTCTGGAGAGGAACGCTGGCAAACCTTGGGCATGGCCGAAGGTATAGTCTTTGTGGTGTATGCGGAGCGCGAAACAGAAGGAGTAAATGAAATGCGCTTAATCACGGCCCGTCTGGCAAGTAAGACGGAAAGAAGGAGTTATAATGGGTATTATCGTATCGACAATCAGGGTTGGACAAAAGCCAACTAAAGAAGAGCTCAAGCGAATGAAAGCGGAAATCAGGGCGGCACGAAAATTGCCTCCCGTCTACGATCCTGATTGCCCGCCTTCCACACCGGAAGCCCTTGCCGAATTTGCGGCTATGGCGCGAGAATTGCGGAAAAATCGCCGCAACCCTTCCCCGGTAATAGCGCTGCGGGTCAAGCCTGATGTCCTTTCAAAATATAAAGCCCTCGGCAGGGGTTACACCAGCATCATGGCCGACGTACTGAATTATGTCGCAAATAACCCGGAGATACTTGCAAAGGCTCACCCGGTATGAGGTTACGATATACTTCACTCAACACCACCCGTTGTTGTTTCTGTTTCTGATTCATGTATTGTCATTTCATTGTCTTTTTTTTCGACGGCTTTTCTGACAATTCTGTAACATATACCGCAACAAAAAATAATTAAACCAACTAAAAATATTGTCATTTATTCCTTTTCATAGGTACAGATTTAATCAAAACAAAAGCCTATTGTTGGACGATACTGGATTTGAACAAAATAAAAGCCGATTGGTGGACGATACTGGGATTGAACCAGTGACTTCTACCGTGTGAAGGTAGCACTCTCCCGCTGAGTTAATCGTCCACCAATCAGCCATAGCTGCATAAGGCAGTGACTTCTACCGGGTGTCACTGCCGGGCGGCTGTATAGCCGCCCTTTTACCCTTCCTTTCAGTGTGCGACCCGCAGGGTCGCTTGGTAGCACTCTCCCGCTGAGTTAATCGTCCTAGTAATAGCGCCGCTACGAGTAACGGCTTTGCCGCCCTTTTAACCCTTCCTTTCAGTGTGCGACCCACAGGGTCGCTTGGTAGCACTCTAAAAATACTAACATTCCGCATAAAGGGCTGTCAATGTACGTTATGGGGCAGGGTGAGAGGCCCGTACCGGGCGAAGCTGCGCTTCGGTGACTTTGGACGGATCGTTTACGCCGGGGGGTAATTCGCGGCCTTCTTCGTTTTCCACGTCTTCTTCGTCCCATAAACCCTGCTGGGGCGGCTCTTCAGCGGCTTGCGCCAATTCTCCGTGTTCAAGCCGTACCGAGAGAAGTTTGGTAACGCCGGACTCTTCCATAGTAACGCCCAGAAGCGTACCCGCGCCGGTAACGGTTTTTTTGTTGTGGGTAATGATAATGAATTGACTGGTGCTACCAAATTCCCGCAGAAGCTGCACAAAGCGGCCTACATTGGCCTCGTCCAGCGCGGCGTCAATTTCGTCTAACAGACAGAAAGGGCTGGGCTTTACCATGTATGTAGCAAACAGCAGAGCAACGGCGGTCATGGAACGCTCGCCGCCGGAAAGCAGGGAAATATGTTCCAGCTTTTTGCCGGGCGGCTGGGCAAAAATTTCTATGCCCGATTCCAGAACATGGTTGATGTCGGAAAGCTGCAATTCCGCCCGGCCTCCGCCGAACAGACGGCGGAACATATTGTGGAAATTCTTTTTAATGCGGTTGTATGTTTTGGTAAAAAGTTCCGAGGATTCGGTGCGAATTTCGGCGGTCAGGTCTTCAAGGTCTTTGCGGGCCTTTTCAAGGTCGGCTATCTGGTTACTGAGAAATTCGTAACGTTCTTTGGTCTCGGCAAATTCTTCCGGGGCCATAAGGTTTACCGAACCCAAATCTTTCATGTGGGAACGCGCCGCGGTAAGTTTTTCCCGCAGATCGGCAGGATGCGCGGTAATGGTAAAAATACGTTCCTCAAATTCCATTAAATCGCGGGAATGGGTTTCACGGAAATTGTCCTGTATATTTTTAATTTCAGTTTCAGACTGCACCAGTTCCAGATGAATTTTTTCAAGGGCTTCCTGCACCTTGCCCAATTCCGCCGTACGCTTTTTGATAACTTCCTGTTTGCCCGCAACAACGCCGTTGCGTTTTTGAATATCCTTTTCAAGTGTTTCCAGTTCTTTGTTGAGGTTAAGCCCCTTTTGTTCAATTTCGGCAACTTCCGCGTGGGCAGCGGCGATGCGCTCGTCAATTTCTTCCAGCCGTTTGCGGTCTAAAGACAACTCATCACGGATATTTTTGAGCATCGCTTCCTGTCCGGCAAGTTCCCGCCGTATCAGCTTGACCTGTTCTTCGGCGGCTTTTGCCTGCGCGTTCATGCGGGCAAGGTTCACCCGCAGACCCTCCAGCGTTAAGCGATATTCGTTGATTTTTGCCGCAAGGCTGGCATTGTCGCTGTGCAGGGTTTTTATCCGCTGGCGGCGCTCTTCTATGCCGTCCTTTGCGCCCCGAATCTGCGCGTCCAATGCCCGCTTTTTGGTAATAATCCCTTCCGGCGCAAGAAATTCATCAAGAAACAGGGGTGAATGGCTGCGGTAGCTTTCAAACAGGGCAATGGCTTTTTCCGCACCGGCGGCAGCCGCGGCAAGTTCAGCCGCCAGCCCATCGGCAATGTGTTTAAGTTCAACACCACCTGTCCCTGCGGACGTATCGGCGGCGGCGGCAAGGTCGCGGATAAGAGTTTCCCTGCCGGCAAGAACCGTCCGCAGTTTGCCCAAAGTTTCGTTCAGGGCCGCCTCTATGCTGCGGCGTTCAGCGGCTGAATAGCCGGCTTTTTTCAAGCCCGCATCCAACTCCGCCACAATGTCATCGGTTATCTGCGCCAGATGTTTTTCAAGTTCAGCCTGTTCTTTTTCAAGAGCGTGTATTTCATCTTCGGCCTTACGCACGGCCTTTTCATTATCGCTCATGCGGGTTGCGGCAATCTGAATATTTTCCTCAAACGAGTGAATATTTTCTTCTATGCTTGCCGCCTGTTTTCTTAAATCCTGCGCCGCTTCATCCTGACTTGCCGCGTCATCATTCAATTCCTCAATTTTATAATTAACCTGTTTTTCCCGCGCCTCATTCTGCTCAATTTTAATTTTGCCTTCGTTGCGCTGCTCACCCAAAAGCCGCGCCGCGTTTTCCTTCGCATTTTTTTCCAGCGCAAGACCGTAGATGTTTTTCTGCATTTCCACCAACTGCGCTTCCATGGAATTTACTTCGTCCATGTGCGCCTCAAGGGCCTTGCTTTCCTCTTCCATTTCCCCGCGGATTCTATCCCTGTCCGCGGTGCGCCGCCTGAGCGTTTCGTTCCGCTCGTCCCGCTCATACTTAAACTGTTTGAGCCGCAGCAGTTGAATATCAAGCTCGCAGTTAAAAATTTCATCGCGCAGGGCGCGGTATTTCAGGGTTTTTTCGGACTGCGCTTTCAGCGTATCGTAAGACCGTTTGACCTCATTCAGCACCAGTTCAACCTGGCGCATATTTTCCCCGGTTTTGGCAAGGTTGCGCTCCGCCTCCGCCCCCCGCACCTTATAGCGGGTAATCCCGGCGGCTTCCTCGAACAAATAGCGCCGTTCATCGGGTTTTGAGGAAAGTATCTGGTCAATTTTGCCCTGTTCCATCACCGAGTACGCCGCCTTGCCGACGCCGGTATCCCAAAACAGTTCCCGCACCTCTTTCAACCTTACCGGCTGAGAATTGATAAAATATTCGCTTTCACCGGAACGGTACAGCCGCCGCTTTATCTCGATTTCCGGCATATTCAGCGGCAAAAGTCCCGTATCATTGGCAATGGTCAGCGTTACTTCCGCCACGTTCAGCGCCTTGCGGCTCTCCGTGCCGTTAAAGATAACGTCTTCCATTTTTTCCGCCCGCAGCGATTTGAATGCCTGTTCGCCCAGCACCCATTTAACCGCGTCAACCACATTGGATTTTCCGCAGCCATTCGGCCCCAAAAGGGCGGTAATGCCATCGGCGAATTCAATCTCGGTACGGTCGGCAAAAGACTTAAATCCCAGTATTGAAAGGTGTTTTAAAAACAACGTATACTCCGCATACAGCATAGCATTTTAGGGCTGTTAATTTCAAGATTGGTTCCTGCGGCAAGAGAAAAGCCGTTTTGAGGGGCAAATTCCGCATTATTTGACAAATTCCCCCAAAAAACCTGTAATAAATAGCAGGAAATCTCCCGTAAATGATAATATGGCTATCTGTCCACTCATTAATATGAAAAAAAGCATTATATGGGTACTGCTGCTGGGCGCCGGTTTTTCACTATTTGCCCAAACTAACTCCAATACTTCCATTTTTATTCCGCCAATATCGGGAATCAGCAAAAACCAGGGTGATAATGAAGTCATTGCCACAATGCTTGCCAACGAAATAAAATCGCGGAAAGGCGTTTTGGGAAACTCTTTGGAAAAGGCGGATTATATTCTGTACGGCACCATAGCCCCGTATCATGAAGAAGAACAATATTACCATGATTACATTTACCTGAACACAAGAGACCCATCGAACCCCGTTACTGTTTATACCTATAATTCATTGCTGCAGTATTCACCGAACCAAGTGTATATCTTTCAACTGATACTGAAAAATGAAAAAGCCGATGAAGCCATGCTGCTACAGAACCTTCTTTATCATTCCATTGATGATGTGTATGATTTTTTTCCCCTTCTGATATACAATATATTTTCCAAAATAAACATCAAACAAACTCCCTCACAGGGGAGTGAGACCGAAGACTGGCGTAATAAATGGCTGTACCTGCGGGCATCGTTTGACTTTCCCATTACATTTTATTTTTTAAAGCCTGACGGCTTGATTGCCGGAACAGGAATTTATAATGATAGTGTCAGCCCCATGCTGGTTGATCAGCTTGATAATAAAGTTGTTATGCTGCCCGCATTGACGCTGGGCGTTGAAATACAACTGCTTAACTGGCTGAGTGTAGAACCGAATGTACAGGCTGCCTGGGAATATCTGAATGATGAAGATTTTATTAATCTGACGGCGGGATTACAGTTGAAGTTTCCGCTTAAATTTATCAGGAATATTATGCTGGAACCCTATGGGGCTGTTTCATATCCTGTTTTTTCATCATCAAAAAATGTTTTTGATTCATTCCCCACGCTTGCGTTTGGCGGCGGGTTTCAGCTCGGCATGAAAGGGTGGAAGGATACAGGTTCCGTTTTTTTGGATATTAATTATATGTATTATTATCTTGGCGATGCCGTTATGTATAACCCTTATGGAGAACTTTTTCCGAAACCTGAATTAATTCACTATCAGCGTTCCGTTCTGGGACTGGGGATAGGGTATAAATTCGGGATTATCAACCGGAAATAGAATCCAATCCCTGCGCTAAATTATCTGACTTCTTGATTTTATTATATTGGTAATGAGAGGTTAATTATATGTTGTGTCCTAAAATTATAGAGGTAGAAGCGCTTGATAATTATAAAGTAAAATTAAAATACGAAACTGGTGAAACAAAAATTTTTAATGTTTTACCATATATATCCGGCAAGTGGTATGAAGAGTTATATAATAATAGTTATTTTAAAACAGTTCATTTGACTTCTGCCGGAAAAGGTATTGAATGGGAGCATGGGCAAGATATTGCTCCACATGAATTATACGATATGAGTATTATTACAAACTAAAGATAATAAATATAATCAAAATGATTTTTTACTTCGCCTAACAGGACTGTTAGAGAAATTTCATTTGGATTTTTAGCGGGCGGAGGGGTTTGTTAGGTGAAATTGCAAAAGTCGTAAAAACGTCATGTTAAAATTATCATACAAATAGTTGACAAAATATAGGCAATTCTATAAAATATTCCTATGGTAATGGATAAAATACCTTTAAAATATCAAGAAGACATAAAAAAAGCCACAAATTTACTTAAAAATGAGGGCTGTAAATCAGTTTTTTTATTTGGATCAAT
>JAITCL010000092.1 GCA_031283105.1 Treponema sp.
TTTTGGGATTTGGGCTTGGTTATGCGGCGCAGGCTCTGGCGGAACTTGCCCCACAGCGTCCCATTATCATCGTGGAAAAAAACCTTTGCCTGCTGCGCAAGACCCTGGAACTGCGGGACTTGAGCAGTTTGTTGTCACGGGCTGGAGTCGCATTTATACCGGGCGGTTCCGGCGAGGGGATAAGCGGCATTCTTTCTTTTTTTGAAAAAAACACCGTCGAAAAATCAGCCCCTTCTGTTATGCGTAACCGGACGCTGATAAATTCAGATGAACAATGGTATGCCGCGGTAGAAAACCGTATCCGCAGTTGGGCCATGCGGGACGATGTTAATGCGGCGACGCTGAAAAAATTCGGCAGACGCTGGACGCGCAACCTTTCCCGCAACATGAGCGCCATTCGGGATTTGCCGGGCATTTCCCGGCTTGCGGGGCTGGCGGCGGATAATCCGGCTGATGATTCGACAGATAACCCGCTGCCGGTTTTTCTTGCCGCCGCCGGGCCGGGGCTGGACAGCATCGCCCCCCTGCTGCCGGAAATACACCAACGCTGCATCGTGGTGGCAGTGGACACCAGCCTGCGTTTCCTGCTGAGAAACGGCGTCGATCCCGATTTTACGCTGGTGGTTGACCCGCAGTTTTGGAACAGCCGCCACCTTGACCGCTGTACAAGCCCGCACACGCGGCTTATCGTTGAAACTGCGGTATACCCGCCGGTACTGCGGCTTCCTTTTAAGGGCTTGTACCTCTGCGGCTCGCTGTACCCGCTGGGGAATTTTATTGAACAGCGGGTAGACCCCAAAGGAGCTTTGGGCGCGGGCGGTTCGGTTGCGACCAGCGCGTGGGATTTTTCCCGAATCCTGGGGGCGCGACAGATATGGATTGCCGGTTTAGACCTTGCCTTTCCCGGCCTTAAAACCCATTTCCGGGGAGCGCGGTTTGAAGAAAAGGCCTTTGCCGAATCGGGCCGCCTGAACCCCGCCGAGACCTGGCTGATCCACGCCCTGCGCGGCGGCATCCCTTTTTATGCGCCGTCAATTTCAGGCGGCCAGGTTCTCACCGACCGCCGCCTGTCCCTGTATGCCACCTGGTTTGAAAATCGTTTTCGCCAATTTCCCGCCGTCCGCAATTACAGCCTTTCTTCCGATGGCATTGCCATTGCGGGCTTTGAACCCGCCGAAACCGCGGAAATCCTTGCCCTGCCGGAGCGCCGTGCCGAAATAAACCACAAACTGGAAGCGGCATTTTCCCGCATTGAGACTGAATTTTTTGAAACGGAAGAAACGCGGCGGCGCGGTGAACGTTATGAAAACGCCGTTACCGCCCTGTCTTCCGGCTTGCGGCAGATTCAAAACGCGTGCGTAAAAGGCAGAAAAACCGCAGAACAGGCTTTACAGCGGGACACCGGCCCGGCGGGACGGGAAAAAACCCTTGCCGCCCTCGATGAAGTCAACCGCTGTATTACCGGCAGCGAGGTAAAGGAAATTGCCGGTTTTCTTTTTCCCCCGGAAATTCTTGCCGAAATGGGCAAAACCGGCCAATCCGCGGACGCGGACGAATCCGGCGCCTTTCACGCTTACCTTAAATCTTCTATCCGGCTGTACCGGTCTTTGGAAGAGTCGGCGGAATTAGGCATACATTAAGCTCAGGGGCAACAGCATTGAGTTTTTATTTACACACCAATAGCGCGTAAACCGGCACAGGGGACAGCGCCGGGGCTGCCAAAACAGATGGGGGAACTCAACGGGTATAAACCCAGCCAGCGGGGCCGCCGCAGGGCAGCGGAAACCTTGTAGAGTCCGCCTACGGAGCTACCCAGCACTTAAATACCATGCACATCGTGATACTACGAATTCTTATTTCATTTAAGTGCTGGGCTTTTACTGTCCCCACTGTGTTACTGTTTCTCGCAATCTCCTCCGGCGGAGAATTCCAAATGTTTCCGCTGCCCCGCGGCAACCCTGCTGGCCGGCTTGTACCATCATAGGGGGCAACCCCGCGCTGTCCCCCTGTGCCGCCTTATTCCGGCTATAACAGATGTAACACGGTAAATGCTTTTGCCCTATGCCGGTAGAGGCCGGTCGGAGGGCGCGCGTTTGTTTGCTCCCCTTTCCCCTGTCCTCTTCCTCCGTGTTCTCCGCCGCGCACTCGGCTACCTAAAGGTAGCCGGCATTACTGTACACGGTGGCTTTTATTGTGCGCGGTAACGCGTCGTATTTATTCGGCCAACGCCGTTTTACACGGCGCTGTTATTTGGTTACCGTGGTGAAAATTCTTCCCTGCTTTCTCGTCTCGCATAGCTCCCCGCTACCCCGCCAGCGCCCCTTCCGGCTAAATTATACGGTCATAAAGCGCCATTTTTCCCTCAAGTATCCCCGCTGTTTACCGATAATCAAAACATAGGGAGGGAAAACCTCCAAAATATAAAGACGGTGTGCAATGGGTCTATGCCCAAACGTCCAGGCACATCGTCTTTTTTTTGGGATACAAGCCTAAAAAAGCCCCGAAATCTTTCCGGTACTGTCAATGTCGATTTTTTCCGCCGATGGGACGGGGGGCAGTCCGGGCATGGTCATGATTTCTCCCGTGAAGACGACGATAAATCCCGCGCCCGCCGAAAGTTTTACGTCCCTTACCGTCAGCCGCCAGCCTTGGGGCGCACCCAAAAGAGAAGCGTCGTCCGAAAAACTGTACTGGGTTTTTGCCATGCAGATCGGCACTTTATCAAGACCCATTTTTTCAATTTGGTTAATTTTCTTTTGAGCTTCGTGTAAAATAACAACGCTGTCGGCGCGGTAAATTTTTCCGGCAATGGCCTCTATTTTCTTTTCTATGGAAAGATTAACATCGTAGGAAAATTCAAAATTGTTGGGCTGTTCGCACAGACGCGCCACTTCTTCGGCAAGTTGTACGCCGCCTTCACTGCCTTGCGCCCACACCCGGGAAAGCGCGACATTAACGCCTAACGCCTTGCATTTTTTTTCTACCAGTTCCAGTTCCGCTTGTGTGTCGTGGGGGAATACGTTCAGGGCGACTACCGCCGGAAGCCGGTAAACTTTGGTGATATTATCCACATGCCGCAAAAGATTGGGCAGTCCCGCTTCAAGGGCGGCAAGGTCTTCTTTTTCCAGATCGGCTTTACGCGCCCCTCCGTGGGATTTGAGCGCACGGACAGTGGCGACAATAATTACCGCCGACGGCTTCAGGCCCGCAAAACGGCATTTAATGTCCAGAAATTTTTCCGCGCCCAAATCCGCGCCGAAGCCGGCTTCGGTAACCACATAATCGGCGCATTTGAGCGCAAGGCGCGTCGCCATAATCGAATTACAGCCATGCGCTATGTTGGCAAAAGGCCCGCCGTGTATAAAAGCGGGATTCCCTTCCAGCGTTTGCACCAGGTTTGGTTTAAGCGCGTCTTTCAGAAGGGCAGCCATTGCGCCCTGCGCGTTTAACTGCGCGGCGGTAACGGGCTGTTCACCGTCTGTTTGTTTTCCGTAAGTGTAACCGACGATAACGCGGCCAAGTCTTGTCTTCAAATCGTCAATGCCCGAAGCAAGGCACAGAATCGCCATTATTTCAGAAGCGGCGGTAATGTCATAACCATCTTCGCGGGGGAAACCGTTTGTCCTTCCCCCAAGACCGTCGTTGATAAAGCGAAGCTGGCGGTCGTTCATGTCCATACATCTGCGCCAGACAATTTTGCGCGGATCAATATTGAGTTTATTGCCCTGATAAATGTGGTTGTCAATCATTGCGGCTAACAGGTTGTTTGCCGCGGCAATGGCGTGAAAATCGCCGGTAAAATGCAGGTTGATGTCTTCCATTGGAATAACCTGCGCCCAGCCGCCGCCGGCAGCCCCGCCTTTAACGCCGAACACCGGCCCCAGCGACGGTTCCCGTAATGCTACAAAGGTTTTTTTGCCAATCTTGCAAAGGCTGTCCGCAACTCCTACCGTGGTAGTGGTCTTGCCTTCTCCCGCCGGCGTGGGAGTAATGGCGGTTACCAAAATGAGTTTGCCGTCCTTTTGATTGTGCTTTTCCGCGAGGTAATCAATGTTTACTTTTGCCTTGTGTTTTCCGTAGTATTCGATAAACTCATCGGGAATCCCCGCCCTTTTTGCCACTTCCTTAATATGGAGCGCGTGTTCAGGATACACCGACTGGGCAATTTCAATATCGGAACCTGCAAATTTATTAATGACTGACATTATATATTTTGTGTCCTCACTTTTTACCGTTCCAGTTTGCGGTACACATAACGGTGGGGGCTGTCCGCAGACGTGCCAAGTTTTTCCCGCCGCCATTCTGCGTATTCCGACCAGTTGCCGTCATACCACACCACTTCACCGTCTTCAAAGGCGAGAATGTGGGTGACAATGCGGTCGAGGAACCAGCGGTCGTGACTTATCACGAGGCTGACCCCGGCAAAACTGTCCAATGCGTCTTCAAGCGCCCGTAGGGTGTTGACGTCGAGGTCGTTGGTCGGCTCGTCCAGCAGCAGCACATTGGCACCTTCCTTGAGCATCATCGCCAAATTAAGGCGGTTGCGCTCGCCGCCGCTTAATACGCCGACTTTTTTCTGCTGGTCGCCGCCTGAAAAATTATACCAGGCGCAATAGGCCCGTGAATTGACTTCCCGCGCCGTCTGCCCGATTCCTAGTTTAATTAAATCCTGACCGCCGGAAAGCTGTTCCCACACGCTTTTGTTGTCGTCTAACACGGCGCGCATCTGATCGGCATAGCCGAGCTTGACAGTGTCGCCTAACCGCAGCTCGCCGGAATCGGGCTTTTCACTGCCGGTGATGATTTTAAACAGCGTAGTTTTGCCCGCGCCGTTCGGCCCGATAATGCCGACACAAGCGCCGGGCGGTATGGCAAATTCCAGATTTTCAAACAGTATGCGGTCGCCGTACGATTTTGCAAGCCCCTGCGCTTCGATTACCAGCTTGCCCAAATGCGGCCCCGCCGGTATGGTAATTTTACTGCCCTGCGCCGCGCCGCGGGAACGCTCCCGCTCGTCATCCTGAAACAGTTTTTCATATTGGGTAATGCGGGCCTTGCTCTTGGCATGGCGGCCTTTGGGACTCATCCGTATCCATTCAAGTTCCCGCTGTAAGGTTTTGCGCCGGTCGCTTTCGCCCTTTTCTTCCTGGGCCATGCGCTGTTCTTTTTGCTCCAGCCAGCCGGAATAGTTTCCCTTCCAGGGAATGCCCTCGCCGCGGTCAAGTTCCAAAATCCAGCCGGCAACATTGTCCAAAAAGTAACGGTCGTGGGTAACGGCGATAACCGTTCCCGCATAATCCCGCAAATGCCGTTCCAGCCATGCGACGGTTTCCGCATCGAGGTGGTTGGTCGGCTCGTCCAGCAGTAAAATGTCCGGCTTTTGTAAAAGCAGGCGGCACAGGGCCACCCGCCGCCGCTCGCCGCCTGAAAGATGATCTACCGCTTCATCACCCGGCGGACAGCGCAGGGCTTCCATTGCCAGTTCCAGGCGGTTGTCCAAATTCCAGCCGTCGGCAGCCTCAATCTTTTCCTGCAATTCAGCCTGCTTTGCCCCGAGTTTATCGTAATCGGCATCAGGTTCGCCAAAGGCTTCGCTGACCTTGTCAAATTCCGCCAGCAGCGCAACCAGCTCTTTCGCCCCTTCCGACACAATGTCCTTGACGGTTTTGCCCGCCTCAATCTGCGGTTCCTGTTCAAGATAGCCGATGGTGTAGCCGGGGCTGACCGAAGTTTCACCGGAAAATTCCGTATCAACTCCGGCAAGTATCTTCAACAGGCTCGATTTTCCCGAACCGTTAAGACCAATCACGCCGATTTTTGCCCCATAAAAATAGGAAAGGCTGATATCCTTCAGCACCTGTTTGGTTCCGTGTTTTCTGGCGACACGGTACATCGAATAAATTATTTTTTTGTCGTCAACTGTTGGCATGGCTCCAGTGTAGCATAATGGCAGAAAAAAGCAAATATGCTACATGGGAGCGAAAAGAAGGTTTTTAACTACCCTGGACTTTAGCTGGCAGGAATCTGTCACATTAACCGCTGAATTGATGGCGGAGAAAAACCGCACAAAGGGCGCAAGCCCGACTGGTGTTTTACGGAACCCTGGAGCCGCCGAATGGCGGCGGAACATATACAGACTTGTTATATGCAGTGCCCCATTTTTTATACAATATTTTTCTATTGAAAATTTTGATTCGCAAAATATTCACCCGCCTCTACCAGTATTCCTTCGCGGATTAATTCTATCATAATATCAGATAATTCGGAATCAAACTGCGTCCCCTTGTTTTTTTCAAGTTGTTCTATTACATATTCACGGCTTCTTGAAGTGCGGTATATTCTGTCGCTGTACATCGCGTCAACAGAATCCGCA
>JAITCL010000093.1 GCA_031283105.1 Treponema sp.
CGGCAAGCCGCGGGGTATCCTCAACCGAGCCCGTAGGGCGAAGGTTCCCCTCTTGATTAAACCCTTCGTTTCCTCACTCGCTCGGTCATGTCCGTGCAAGCACGGCCGCGACCTCGCTCCGTTCGTCAATAAACCATTACCATTGGAATATATACACCATTACTACTGGAATATATATACCATTGCTACTGGAATACTATCGGTACTTCGTGTATACTATATACTATGAAGCTGTCAGATATAACAAACGCCCAAATAAGCCAAAAGAATGCCCTGAATGACCGCGATTCGGGGCTTGAGCGGGCTGTGCTGCCGGAATTGCCGGATATACAAAGCCATGCCTTAATTGTTACCGGTATTCGGCGTTGTGGGAAAAGCACCCTGTTGCACCAGTTTTTGAAAAAGCTGGGGCGGGAATTTTTCTATTTTAATTTTGATGATATACAACTTGCGGAATTTTCTCACGCGGATTACCGTCTGCTTGACAAGGCAATAGCCGATTCCCGGGCGAAAATACTCTTTTTTGACGAAATTCAGTCCGCCGAACATTGGGAATTGTATGTCCGGCAGAAACTGGACGAAGGTTTTCAAGTGGCCCTTACCGGCTCAAACGCTTCCCTTTTAAGCCGTGAGTTGGGAACGCGGTTGACAGGGCGGCATATTTCAAAGGAACTTTTTCCTTTTTCGTACCGGGAATTTTGCCGGTTTACCGGGCAGGAAGCCGGCGCGGATTCCCTGAAAAATTATCTTGAAAAGGGCGGCTTCCCCGAATATCTGAAGACAGGCAATACGGATATTCTGACCCAGCTTTTAACAGATATTCTTTACCGCGACATTATGGCGAGATACGGGTTGCGGGACGCGGCGTCTTTGCGCCGGTTTTTTGTGTATCTGGTTTCCAATCCTGCCCAAAAAATTTCACCCAGCAGACTGACCCAGACTGCGGGAGTAAAATCACCCACCACGGTTCTTGAATATATTTCCTGTTTTGAAGCCGCGTATCTGATACAGCTTTTGCCGAGTTTCGCATGGTCTGTCAAGGCGCAGAGTCTGGCTCCCAAAAAAGTGTACGTTGTTGATTCAGGAATAATAAAAACCGGTTCCCTTTCCTTTTCCGGCAACTTCGGCGCTCTGTTGGAAAATTTTGTTTTCAACAGTCTGCGAACCGGAACCGCCGATATTTTCTACTTTACCGGCAAAGGCGGAGGGGAATGTGATTTTATCGTCCGGCCCCACGAGCAGCCCCGCTGTATTCAGGTTTGCTGGGAACTGACTGCGGAAAATCAGGATCGGGAGATAAACGGTCTGCTTGAAGCAATGGATTTTTTTAATCTACAAGAAGGTACAATTCTTACTTTTGATACTGAAGACATTATCATGACGGCGGGGAAAAAGATAACGGTAGTTTCTGTCTGGAGATGGGCATTTGAAAACCAGTAGCGCTAGTACTCTGTAACGGCTAAATCTTTACCATAAATTACTTCCGAAAGACCTCACACAGCGGCACGGCGGCACAAAGATGAATGAAGGGGCTATGCGTTCAAAGCGAAGTTTTGGGAAATCCTCAATTATCATTCATTCTTTCTTTCTTTTTCCTCCGTGTCCTCCGTGAACGCTGTGCCTCCGTGAGAAATTTTGCGAGTAAAGTTTTAGCCGTTACAATGTACTAGTTACAATGTTTACTTGTGTAACATTTCCCAAATCTTGCCCGAAACGGTAAATTGATTCTCCGTGGTGCGAATAACGGCGACGCCTTCGTTTTTGGCCGCTTCCAGCATATCGGGCGGCAGGGGACGCGAATTGCAGATAATAATGACCGAAACATTAACCAGAGCGGCGACGGCGACGGTATTTTTGTGCGCCTGAATCGTGATGAGGGCGCCTGAATCTGTGGCATTGGCGATGACATCGGACAGCAGGTCGGAAGTATATGCCCCGGTAACTTCGCTGTCCTCAAATTCGTCCTGACAGATTTCAGCGCCCAGGGCGGCGGTAATTTCCCGTATCGTCATGATTCGTCCTTTGATGAATTGACATACACCGCCGAACGCACCGTAGTACCGACCCCCACCGCGGAATTAATTGAAAATTCATCGGAAACCCGCTTGGTGTTGGCAAGTCCCATGCCGGCGCCAAAACCCAGAGAGCGGACATACTCGTTGGCAGTAGACCAGCCTTCCTGCAGCGCAAGATTCACATCGGCAATGCCGGGGCCGGTATCGGCGGCTATAATGATTACCTTGTCCGGCTGTATGCTGTAATGAATACTGCCGCCCTGCGAATGAACCACCAGATTTATTTCCAGTTCATAACTGGCAATGGCGATGCGCCGGATAATTTTGGGATCAAAATTCCGCTGTTTCAGGGCTTTCTTGATTTCGGTTGAAGCCTTGCCCGCCAGCTCAAAATCGTAGTGGGGAACATTAAATTCCATCTCGGCAAAAGACGATGAAACAGCTTCGGCATCTTTTTGCATTTTTTCAAGACGCAGCACTTCGCGGTTCATCTCTACCAGCAGTGAACGAATCACATCCGTGGAACTGAGAATTCCCACCAGGTCATGATCTTTGTTCAGCACGGGAAAACGGCCGTACCGGTATTTATTGAGGTAGGAAATGGCAAAGGAAAGGGGCATATCATCCTGCAGCACAATAACGTTACGCGTCATCCGTTCTTCAACCAGACATTCGATAAAACCCTTGTCCAGCGCGGTGACAATATCATCAATGGAAACCAGTCCTACCAGTTTATGATTTTCCGTTATGGGAACGCCGGTTATGCGGTTTTCCTGCATCAGCGCCTGAATATGCCGCATGGTCTGTTCTTTTCTGCCGGTAATGACCACTGTTGTCATTACATCTTTTATTTTCAGTTGATAGATAAGCTCCAAAACCACGGAAGGGGAATCGACCGTGCTGATGGGAATGTGTTCTTCTTGCGGGGTATTATCCATTGTGAACCGCCGTTTTTGACAGGATTAATTTTTCGATGACCTCGGCAACGCCGTCATCGTCATTGGATTTTTCGGTAATCATATTGGCGATACTTTTTATCCGCTCATCGCCGTTCACCATCGCAACGCTCGTGCCCGCCCAGCGGAGCATCGCCTCATCGTTCATTGAATCGCCGATGGCAAGCACCTCTTCCCGGTTTATCCCCAGAAAACCGGCAACTTTTACCAGCGCGGTTCCCTTGTCGGTGCGGGCGGGCAGTATCTCCAGAAAATAGGGCTTGCTGGTAAACAGGGTGACATCATCGCCCAGAAAATTGTGGAGCAGGCTTTGCAGCGGTTTCAGAAGCGCAGGTTCGCCGGGAATGAGCAGTTTATGGCAGCCGTCGCTTATCATGCTTCGAAAATCATCTACCACCACCTGCTGCAGGCCGGTAAGCTGTTTATCGTAATCGGTAAATTCATTGTGCCGGGATACATACATTATGTCATTTTCATAAATCTGCACCGCAAAACCTTCGGCATCGGCAAGATTAAAGGCGGTCAGCGCCGTTGGCGCGTCAATACCGGTTTCGTAGATTATGCTGCCCGCATGACTTTCCTGGATAAGGACGCCGTTTAAGCAGATAAGGTAACCGGGCTTCCGGTGCATCCCCAAAAACTTGGTATAACGCTCCATCGCGGCGGGAATCCTCCCCGAAGCCAGCACCACCGTCACCCCGGCAGCCTCCGCTTTTTTAATGGCGTTCCTGTTCCGGTAAGAGATAGTCAAATCCGAGCGGAGAAGGGTATCGTCCAAATCAAGAGCCAGAAGACGCACGGCGCTCATTTCTATATATTACTCCAAAAACACCGATAATTCAAGCATATTTGCAGGACAACAGGGCAATGAGCAAAGTTTTGACCCCCTATTGACATTTTGGGGGGATTTTGAGATAGTGCAGGTGTAGGGTTTAGCCGTAGGTTCCCTGCGGGAACAGTTTTTTTGAAGCGGCACTGAAGCCCGGCTCAACAAAGGCACAGCGTAAGCTGTGTGGTTGAGTAAGTTTGGTACAGCCTAGCCCCAGTGTAGTCGCTGTATGCCGATAAGGCGGGCTTGCTTTAGCAAGACCAGCGGGCGGCTAAAGGTTGGCTTACATTACGGGTACAGTGTAGCCATTATTGGTGCCTGGGCTGTTTTGATTTTTTTGGCTGTAACACCCCTTAACGGGGTGCTAAAGTTTAGCCACCTTAGCTCAGTTGGTAGAGCAGCAGACTGAAAATCTGCGTGTCTGGAGTTCAATTCTCCGAGGTGGCAATAACGTAAGTCTTTTATATTATAGAATAACCTGAGATGGTACAAAAAGAGAATCGGCGATGAAATATGCCATAATTTTTTCTTTTGCTTTTTTCTTCATGGGTATTTCTGTTTATGGCGATTCAGTTGATGATACACCGGAAGATACCGGCGGCAATGATAACAAAAATCAGTCAAAAATATATGTGCTGCCATCATTATCATATAATTATATTTCATTTGATAAATATAAACTTCATGATATTTCCGGCATGCTGACATTGTTTCATTTTAATCCTGCCGAAAAAGGTAAAGTATCTTCGGTAACATTGGCGTATTCACCGCAAATAGCGGCGAAAATAGATTATGATTTTCCGAATTTATTTCATAATGCGTCATTATCAGTTATGCATAAAATCGACCGGCATATAATAACCGGAGCGTTCAGCGCAATGACCGAAAAACCGCTCTATGGCGGTTCGCGTACATTCATGGGCATGGCGGGATACTTGTACAATTTGGTAAATGGCGAACATTTTTCCATGAATCTTGGCGTAACGCTGCTTGTAATGGATATTGGCATAACAATGAATAACGGAACGCCCTGGCTGATCTGGCCGCTCCCCATGTTTAATCTGTCATGGGATTATGAATGGATTAGCTTTGGAGTTATACCGGGCGTCAAAATGACAATAGGCCCGAAATTTCCGGTGAGCATAGTTGCAAAAACAGTTACGGGCGGATATGACGCCGCTTTGTGGTACCGGTATTTCAAAGACAAAGATCCGGCCAATGAATTACTGGGAATGGCTGTTGGATTTAAAAAAGAAACCAGTGATGTGATGATTTCAGACGGCGGCAAATACGGCATTAATTACAATTCTCTGTATGGCAGTTTAAGGCTGTTCAAATTTCTTGAACTAAGCGGAGGCTGGACATTTGACGGCAAGGAAGAATACGAAAAGATTACAAAGGATTCGATATTGGGGTTTGCCGGCTTTTCAAAGGAATCAAAATACATCTCAAATGTTGGCGGCGGTTACTTCTTTTCAATTTCTTTTAAAATGAATATGTGAGACAACCAACCGGGTTGTCGAACAAGTCCAATGACCAGCGCCATACATGTCCCTCTTCCCCAAGAATGGTTTTTCCGTTATAATTGCGTTATGAATAATTTGTCCTGTAAAATGCTGACCCTTGCGGCGGCCTTATGTTTTTTTGCCTGCGCCACCGGTACGTTGAATATACCCTATGAAACGACCCCTTCGGAGCTTATCCAGCGGGCGCAGGAAGCATCAGACCGGAACCGCTATAACTATGCCTTGCAATACTATCAGGCTCTGCTTGAACGGAATCCTACCAACATCGACCTGGTTTGTACCGCAGAGTACGAAATTGCCTTTATTCATTACAAACAAAAAAAATACGCCCAGGCCAGAACAGAGTTCAATAACCTGCTGATGCGCTACGATATGCCCAATGGTGATTTGCTTCCCCAGCAGTTCAAATTACTGGCAAATAAGGTTCTTGAACGAATAAGTGAAAAGGAAAAGCCCCGCTCGCTTTTTTCCCGCAAGGATTAAATTCTACTGCGGCAGAATTATCGCGTACATTTTTATTTCCCGCTTTGCCAATTCCATCTCCGCCATCTGTTTGTTTATCGCGCCGCGGGGGCGGGGGTGCGGCGGCGCGTCGCCGATGAGTATCATTATTCTGGACTCCGCCGCCCAGGAGAGGTTAACCGCGCCGACATACAGGGCCTCGTAAACCGCTTCGGGAATGTCGCCGCCGCCGCCAACCTGAATGGCGTTCAGGTTTTTCTGAAATACGTCAAAATCGGCGGTAAAAGGAACTATCCGGTTAACGTATTCTTCGTGGTAATCCTTGAAAAGCACCATGCCTATCCTGAAAGAAGGGGTTTCGGCGGTCATCTCCCGCAGTATTTGTGTTAGCTGCAACCGTACCGCCTCTATGTGGGGCCGCATGGAACCGGTAGTGTCCAGACAGATAACAATATCAAGCTCACTGCCTTTTTCTTTTTTGAGAATATCTCCAATTTGCCGTACCAGATCGAAGGAACCGCTTGAGTACACGGTGTTCCTGCCGGCTATTCCGGTAAAAGCGGCGACGGTTTCCTTCGCATAAGCGCCCTTGATTGTACCGGGCGGGGGATCCTGCAATACCTGGAGCATGAAAGGGTTGTCCCTGAAAGGCCCCCGGTAATCAGCATAGGCATAGTAAAAGGTTCGTATATTCAGGTAAGTCCCATTTCCCACCTGTACCTCGCCGCGGCGTCCGCCTTCGTAGCCATAATAAAGCGCGTGCGGTATATAAATATGATAGGCCCAGCCCAGTACGGGATGCCTTTCGGGAGTAGAAGAGACAAGGGAGTATATGCCGCTCTCTTTCGGTATGGGGTAGCCGTCGATAAGGCGTATCTCGTCTCCGTTCACGGGATTTTTCTCCGCCGTCCGGTATGCGTAATTGTCTGCCTGAAACTGCGGGTCTCTGGTAGTTTCAGTAATCAGCACCGAGCTAATATCAGGCTTGTAACGTATAAAAAGATGATAACCGCCATCGGGCCACAGTTCTATCCGCAGATCGTCCCGGGAAAGGCTTAAATCCTGGGCATACAGAAAAAAGGGCAGCAGAAAGGCATAGATACAAAACGCCGCAGCGCGCAGAGAACACTTACCCATATCTTTAATTATCGGACTGGGTAATGACTATGCTGAAATATTTTTTTGTGTATAATGGAAATATGAGATCAGGAAGGGAAATTTCACTGGATAGCAAATTGACGGAAACAGCCGGGGCTTTCGGGCTTTCGGGAAAGGCCGTCGCGGCGCTGGGGCTGCTGCTGCAAGATGAAGAATTACAGGCGGCTCAGGAATACGCCAACACCGTTTCGATTGTCAGACTGGGTTATAATGATCACGGGCCGGTACACATGAGAACCGTTGCGATAAATGCCATGAATATGCTCCGTCTGCTGCGGCAGGCGGAAATCAAAACAAGTCTGGAAAAAGACGAATGCGGCGATTTTGAGGACAGCCTGATAGCGGTACTCTGCGCCTCCATTCTGCATGATTTGGGCATGGGCATTGGACGGCAGGATCATGAATTGCACAGCGTTTACCTTGCTTTACCTTTTCTCGACCGGATTCTGGCGGAGGTATACCGCGGGAATTTACAGAAACAGGTGATGATTCGCGCCCTGACTCTGGAAGGGATTGCCGGCCACATGGGTACCCGTACCGTTCATTCCCTTGAAGCGGGCGTGGTGCAGGTAGCGGACGGCTGCGACATGACCAAGGGCCGGGCGCGTATCCCCCTTGCGCTGGTGGGACAGGCAACGAAAGGCGGCCACATTCATCAGTATTCGGCAAATTCCATTGAGGAAGTCCACCTTGACGCGGGAAACGAAAAACCCATACGCATAGTTGTACACATGTCCAACGAGGCGGGTTTTTTTCAGGTTGAAGAAGTGCTGTTAAAGAAAATCGCCGGCAGCACGGCAAAGCCCTTTATTGAACTGTACGCCCAGGTGCGGGAGGAAACGGCGCATCAGTATTTGTAAAGGCGCCTGTGCTGACGGGCATCATAATCGCCCAATTGATATGCCATATTTCCTGCTGTTTTTACTTTTTGGGGGGCTGCTTTCGTCAAAAATTTAAGAATATGGCTATTTTTTCCATTTTATGATAAATTTTTGGCTATTTCCCACAACTTCTGTTTTTTGCTCTTGACAAAATCCACCAAAAGGTTAAAAATTGTTACAGGAAGTGTACTTTATTACCCGTACAACATTTTACTTCTGTTTGGGAGCAGAGTCTGGGTAAACAAAGTTTTCTGGTAATGGCTATGAAAAGGATGTTTTATTTTGACCCGGACAATACAGCCCCGTTCATGGGCTAATTTAAGTGAAGCAGAAAAAAACTTAAACCTCAACAAACCCGAAGCAGAAGACAACATGGGTCTTCTGCTCTCGGTATTCGACAGCCTGAATACCCTCTGTGAGAGGTTAAACAGGCTTAATAATGTGCTCCAAAGAAAAGATATAAAGGAAATTTTGTACCTACAAAAAGGAGAGGAGAAACAGAATGAAAATTAAAATCAAACTAAGCATCATGGTAATCGCTATTGTGGCGGCCATAGTAACAACTATCGCGGTTCTTTTGCTGCAGCGGGCATCCGCCATAAGCCAGGAATTGAGCCAGAAAAGCCTCATGAACATGGCTGTTGGGCGGGCGAATTTCTGGAAAGGCAGGGAAGACGGCTTTTTACAGATGATGCGCGGGATTGCGGATGCAATGGGCCAATATGAAAACCTGCCGGTGGAAAACCGGAGGAACCGGTATGACGAAATCCTGTATTCTTGCATAGCCAATAATGACGATTTTATCCGCGTATTTACCGTCTGGAAACCAAATGCAATTGACGGGATGGACGCGCAGATGATAAACAGGCCCGGATCAACGTCAACGGGACAGTACGCCACCGCTTACTCCAGACAACAGGGAAAGATTGTGATGACGGATAATATCAACGTTGAACAAACGATGGCTCACATTACGGGGCCCGACGCGCGCAAAGACCGGGTGGATTACCCTACGGCTTTTAATTACGACGGAGCAGAGACTCTTGTCTTCAGAATGGGGGTTCCCATAATCAATCCTACCACCAATGAAATAGTCGGCTCCGTGTGCTGTATGCTGACCACCATACCAATGCAAATCAGGCTGGAAGCCGCCGTCGCGGCCTCCGAAGAACTGTACGGAAATGTCCTTTATGCCGGGGACGGGACTATTATGTCAAGTTTTATACCCGAAAGAAGAGGGAAGAAACTCATAGACGTTGAAGCGCATTACGGAAAATATATTCAACAGGCAAACCAGGCTGTTCTTGAGGGGAAGACCTTTCAATGTACGAGCTACTCGCCCGCGTTGAAGGAAGACTTGCATATGTTTATTCAGTCTTTCGAGATAGGGAATTCCGGAAAGACATGGTCGGTAATGCTTGGGTCTGCGGATTCATACATCATGAGGGAAGTAAAACAAATTACCGAGTTTACCATTATATTAGCGGTGATATCTATTATAGTGGCGGCGGTGATAGTGTATTTCGTGTTGAACAG
>JAITCL010000013.1 GCA_031283105.1 Treponema sp.
TTGCTTTATAAAACGTTAGGTGAATATAAAGGAAAAGTAACGATCCTCGTTGTCACTCACGACACGGAATTCGTTACTTCTCTTACGGACAGGGTTTTATGTTTGGGAGACGGACGCAAAATCGTCCAGCATCGTACTGAAGCTAACGCTGCTGCAATGAATCGTCACGGCGGGGCTGGACCGGAAGTGCGTGTGCTTCATGAAGAAAATATTACAAGCGATGAATGTTGTATGCCATGAAGATTAAAACGGAGAAGACCTATGCAGGAATTTTTTAGCGCGTTATTAAACCCAAGTTTTCCGTTTCTGCGGAACGCCCTCATTGCGGGAGTATTATCATCTATACTTTTTGGAATACTTGGTTCTGTTGTAACAGTGCGAAGAATTGGCAGTCTTGCAGGCGCTGTTTCTCATGCCGTGCTTGGCGGTATCGGAATCGCTCTTTTTCTTTCGGCAACCGTTATTCCATTTCCGCCGATTGCCGGAGCATTTATTTTTGCCTTACTCTCCGCCTTAGTTATAGGGTTTGTGTCGCTCAAGGCGAAACAACGAGAAGACACGGTAATTAACGCAATCTGGGTTATTGGAATGAGTCTTGGTCTTCTTTTCATGGCGAAAACGCCGGGTTATGCCGATCCTTCAGCATGGCTTTTTGGAAACATACTTTTGATTTCTAACATGGACATAATTTTACTTTCGATTCTTGACGTAATTGTTATCGTATTAGCATGGCGTTTTTACGCGCAGATAGAAGCATCATCGTTCGATTCTGAATTTGCGAGTACGCGCGGCGTTCCCGTCAACATGATTTTTCTTTTATTGCTTGGAATAACCGCCGCCGCCATTGTACTTCTACAAACATTTATCGGCATAATGATGGTCATTGCCATGCTCACGCTTCCCTCAGGCTGTGCCTCAGTTTTTTCCCGAAGCCTAAGCGGCATGATGCTCTCCAGTTGTTTGTTCGCCGCATTTTTTTTTGTCTGCGTAATTGCTAACGGCTGGGCATTCGATCTTCCCGTCGGGGCAATGACGGTAATCATCGCAGGGTTTGTGTTTTTGGGGTTTTCGGTATATCGCGCTTTTGGGAAAAAGAGGATTTTTAATTAAAATTTAATTTTATTATTTTCCTTGCCGTTTAATTATAAAATTATTATCTTATATATATGCGAACCTCTAAAATCTCTGGTTGTGTTTTTAGAGGTTCTATATGGAGGAAAAGATGAAAAGTATATGTAAAGTGATTTTTGTGTTATTTTGTTCAATATTGGTTTTTGCCTGCGTATCGACAGCGGGATCAAAATCGGCGTCTAAAGCAAAATACATGATCACTCTTGATTCTGCAATTTCAAACCCGTTTGTACAGAGCGCATGGTTATCATACACCGCGCCCATTAGAGCGGATATGGATAAATTTTATGCTAAAAATCCTGAAGAAGAATATATAATTCCTTATAATGTAGAACTTGATGCAAGAAACGGTATGATTGATCTCTATTTGCGCGTACAAAAAGACTACAAAATCAATGATCAGTACATAGAAGATTTAATTAAAATAAGGTCTTCAGATAAATTAAATGAGTATGTATTTTTCTCTTTTAATCCGGGAAATTGGATAAATGAGAAAAACTTTAATGAGGCGGAATACAAATCATGGATGAAAACTAATATGCCGGATCATATTCCTGTAACATTAGCTCATGTGGAAAAGGTTGATTGATATTTTCACAAAAATCCTCAGTTTTTAATTTTATTGATTTTTTTTACCGTCTTAATAATACATTTATTCAAGTTCTTTTCGGTTTCAGAAGTCCAAAACCTTAAAATAGTCCAACCAATCTTCTTATAATATTTTTTTACTTCTATGTCTCTTGCAATATTACGCCTTATTTTCTTTTGCCAATAATCTGAATATGACAATAAAAGCGCTTCTTGAGATGAAAAACGTTTCTTTTTCCAATCGTTCCCATGCCAAAAATCTCCGTCAATAAAAATTACAATCTTATATTTTTTAATCGCAATATCGGGATTACCAAAAAGACTTCTGACATTTTTCCGGTACCTGATGCCCCACTTCCATAAAGCCTTGCGAAAAAATATTTCCGGCTTTGTCTCTGAACTGCGTATGTGCGACATACATTTATGGCGCTGTTCCGGGGTTAATACGTCCATTATTGCCGTTCTTGTAAAAAAAGGGTTTAACCCTATTTTATGCGGTAAAATACTTTTGCGCAAGGGTTCGATGGGCGCGGTTACCGGCTTTCATTAATTCCCCGACAACTGCCCGCAGGCGCCCATAACGCCGCGGCCGCGGCGGTAACGGCGGGTAACATTCAGCCCCAGCGTTTTCAACCTTTGGGTAAACGATTCAATTTCTGCCGTTGACGGCTGCCGCAGGGTCTTGCCTTCAAACTCAAGCCCTTTAACCGGATTCCAAGGGATAAGGTTGACCGCCGCGTCCAGCCCGCGGGCAAAGCGCGCCATGCCCGCCGCGTCTTCATCGCGGGTGTTTATGCCGCCTAACAGAACCGCCTCCAGCGTTATACGCCCGCCGCCTGAATCCTGAAAATGGCGGAGCGCTTTTTTAACAGCGGCAAGGGGTTCGCGTACCGTTATGGGCATAAGCCGCCGCCTGAGGTTTTCATCCGCCGTGGTCAGTGAAAGGGCAAGCCGTACCGCCGGCCCCTGATCGGTAAGGTCGGTGATGCCCCGTGCGATGCCGCAGGTGGAAACGGTAATCCGCCGCCGCGAAAAATGCAGCCCCTCTTTACTACTGATAACGGCAAGCGCCCGGCGCAGCTCCGCCAAATTCAACAACGGCTCGCCCATGCCCATAACGACGATGTTGGAAATGGGAAGCGTTGTAGGCGACATACCTGATGACGCGGAATCATCCGCCAGTGTTCTCAGTTGCAGAAACTGTTCTACGATTTCGGCGGCAGTCAAGTTGCGCAGAAAACCGGCGCCGGTTTTGCAGAATACGCAGCCCGCGGGGCAGCCGGCCTGAGTGGAAAGACAGGCAGTCCGCCGCCCGGAATTATCGCTGAGCAGTACCGCTTCAATCCGCGCTCCATCGGCGAACCGTAGCGCCAGTTTTACCGTGCCGTCGCTGCTGGAGTGTTTTTGTACGGTAACATTCGGGCGCAGGGTAAAACGTCCCGCCAATTCCGTGCGCAATGGCAGCGGCAGATTGTCCATTTCATCAAACGAAGAAACTCCCGACGCTATCCATTTACTGATTTGCGCCGCGCGGAAACGCGGCAGAGGGCTGAGCCGTTCCGCCAATTCTTCCACAGGCATACCGCACAGGACGGGAATTGAATTTATTTTAGAATCTGACATGATGAAACAGCTTTAGCCTCTATCATAATTTTCCGAGCATTTCGGCGATTTGAGAGTTGCGGATTCCCATCCGCTGAAATTCTTCCAGCGTTTCAACCGCATGGCGTTTATCGCCCATTTTAAGACAGCAGTCGGCAAGCTCCACATAAATGCGGTAATTTTTGGAATCCTGTTGTTTAAGCCGCCGCAGTGATTCAACCGCGTCGCCCAATTTTCCCTGAGCTTTGGAAATCAGGGCAAGACCCATTACGGCGTAAGTGTCAAATTCTATATTTAAGGCGCGTTCATAATATTCCTGGGCTCTTTCAAAATCATCCAAATTGCGGTAAGCGTCGCCGGCGCGGGTCAGAATTACCTTGTTCCGGGGGTCTTGTTCCAGTATGCGGTTCCAGTATTCAAGGGATTTTTCCTGTTGATTGAGACCCCGGTAGCAGTCGGCAAGGCCGAAAATCGCGTAAAAATTACTGGGCTCTTTTTCCAGAGCCTGTAAGAAAAAGGGTATGCCTTCGGCAAAGGTTTTCAGTTTGCGATGGCAATTGCCGATTGAAGTAAGCACCCGTATATCTATATTTTCAGGATTGGAATCCAGCATTTTTTCCCAATAAAACAGGGCTTCCTCGTAATCCTTGAAGTCATAGTGCAGATGCCCCAGCCCGATAATGGCGTAGGGATTGTCTTCTTCCATTTCCAGCACCCGCAGATAGACCTCTTTTGAATTTTTAAAATCGTGGACTTTGCGGTAGGCGTCCGCCACGCGGGTAAGCACCGTTATATTTTTATCATCGTATAACAGATACTGTTCCCATATTTCAATGGCTTTATGGTATTGGTTGATGGCTTTGTAACAGTCGGCCAGCCCAAAAAGGGCGTAATTATTCCCCGGATAGTGTTCCAGACAGCGCTGATAGTAAATCGCCGCCTCGCGGCATAAGCCGCGTTTGCGAATGGCGTCGCCCATGCCGACCAGCGCGTAATTGTTGCTTTCATCAATTTCAAGAATATGGGAAAAGCAGTCAATGGCTTTGGCAATTTTATTTTCCCTGAGCATTCTGTAGCCGGTTTTTGACATTTCGGGAATATCCGGCTGTTTTTTCATACCTTCGGATTTTGAAGAATTCCAGGGTTCTGTTTCGGGTGTTTCCGGCGTTTCCCGGAAGTTGTCTTCCATTTTAAAATCACTCATTGAGGGGTCCCTCTTCTTCATGGATTTCACAGACAGGCGGCGTTTCAATATCGCCTGTCGTGACAGTGTCCGGCGTTTCAATGCCGGATACCAGATTTTGTATGATGCCTGCCAATTGCATCACGAGGGGTTCGGCCTTGGTACGGTCAGGGGCGATCCAGTACATGTGCAGGGCTTCTACGAGCCTGTTTTGGGACCTGTAATGATCCCCTATGCGGGAAAGACCGTCTGAATAGCCGGTGGCCATAAATATCCTGCGCGCTCCTTCGATGTCCCCGGAATTACAAAGCATATTACCTTTGCGGTTCAATGCCGCCTTTTGGGCGCTGTCCATTGAAGGCTGGGCTGTAGTTTTTATAAATACGTTTTCGCCTTCGAATTTACCGAAGACCTTTTTGTAATCCATGATACATTCTACTCTTTGAGTATAGTATAAGTCTGGCAAAAAGACAAGAGCGCGGCGCTATAGGGTGGCAGCATTTGATTTTTTCATATACGCACATAGCGCGTAAACCGGCACAGGGGGGCAATGAATGCACCCCGTCAAGGGGTGTAGATGAGTAAATGCTGCTTGCCCCGGCATCGGACAAGTCTTTCACGACGAGTGAAAGGAGGCGAACTTTAGTTCGCCGTCCATGCCGCGGTCAAAACGAGGTATGCAACAGGTTACAGAAACTTTATGAATCACGAGATTATGCGAGGTAAAAAAGAGGGAAGAATCAACCACGGAGAACACGGAGTTTTGATGTCCATAAAACATCTTTCTCCGTGTTCTCCGTGGTTTACAACAGGTCTTTTTTGACACTGTTTTTCCAGTAACAGGCTTTGGTGGAATAGTCGCTGAAGTTTCCGGTAAATGTAAATCCCGCCGTGTACACGTCATCTCCCACAACGGCGATACCAAGGGCAATGGATTCCGCATCGGACAGGTCGGTCTTGGTTGTGCCTTTCCAGTAACAGGCGCCGCTTTCGTCGCCATCGCCGATATAACGCCCCGCCGTGTACACTTCCGGATCCACAACGGCGATAGCATAGGCTTCGGCAAAATCACTGGAGGAACCAAGGTCAGTCTTGGTGCTGTTTTTCCAGTAACAGGCTTTGGGACCGCTGTTGAAATAACACCCTGTTACGTACACGTCAGAACCCGCAACGGTGATGTCATTGGCTTGAGCTTTGCCCTCTACCGTAATGTCGGTCTTGGTTCCGTTCTTCCAGTAACAGGCTTTCCATTTATCTTCATTGTCGTCGTCGCTGTCTTCAACTTTATAATTCACCGCCACGTACACGTCGCTTCCCGCAACGGCGATGGCACCGGCGTCGGAACTTAAAGCTCCAGACGGGTGCAGGTCGGTTTTGGTTCCATTTTTCCAGTAACAGGCTTTGGTAGCGGAACCGGATACATAAGCCCCTGCCACGTATATGTCGTTACCCGCAACGACGATGGCAAAGGCAACGGCATATGAAGCTGATGGCAGGTCGGTTCTGGTTCCATTTTTCCAATAACAGGCTTTCGAAATGATGCCATCATTAGTAGACCCTGCCACATACACGTCGTTTTCCACAATAACGATGGCACGGGCTTCGCCATTTGTTGGAGTATAGGTGCCGCCGCCACCACCACCTCCTCCTCCATCGCCGCCGCCATCGTTGGAACACGAGATGAGTATGCCGGCAACAAGGGCAAGGGCTAAAGGTGCACAGTTTCTTCTAATTATATTATAGAACGGAGAACGGCTCTTTTTAATTGTACCATGATTGACCTCCCGCGTCTAGTGGTTTATGCCTGAATAATCAAGCGTTGTAATACTATACTGCCACGGCGGGGCGTGAATGTCAAGTAATTTTTCCCCAAAAGAATATAACCACGGAGGACACGGAGTTTTGATATGAAAACCATTTTCCCCTCCGTGTTCTCCGTGTTCTCCGTGGTGAAAATTCTTCCCTGTTGCCCCGGCGCTGCCCCCTGTGCCGGTTTACGCGCTATTAGTGTGAATGTTATGAAGCAAATACTTCTGCCTTGGTTTTCACCTTAAAAAAATCAACCACCGAGCGGCCGTATTCACGGGAGTCCTGTTTGTCCAATGCCTCAATTTCTTCTTTTTGATAATCCTGGCGGGGACGGTGCAGCAGTATCAGGCTTCCCGTTGAGGCCAGCGGGGAAACCGCTATGCGGGACATCAATTCCCATTTGTACTGGTAGGGGAAAGGGGGATCCAAAAAAATAAAATCGAACGCCCGTTTTGCCCGCAGTACATACAATTCCGCGCTGATAAAACGGCAGTGTATCCTGACCGGAGAAATGGCAACATTGTGTAAAAGAGTTTTTCGTTTGAGCGGATCATTTTCCACCGCTTCGATAGAGGATGCCCCCCGTGAAGCGGCTTCAAGGGCGATGACCCCCGATCCTGAAAAAATGTCTACAAAGGATTGTCCTGAAAGATCGCCCAGGCAGGCAAATACCGACTCTCGCATTTGATCCATGCTGGGCCTGATGACCCCTTCCGGCACCTGTATCCGCCTGCCCCGCAGGGTTCCGCCGGTAATCCGCAGCATGGCGCCCTCGGCTTTGCCGTGCGCCGTTTAGACGCCTCCCAACAGGCCGTTCATTTCGGCGGAAGTGACGACCGGTTCCGCCTGGGCGATTTCCGAAGGTAAACCGGAGCCTTCAACGGCTTTCCGGCGGACATCGCTCGACCGGCGCAATACGGCGATTTTTTCCATAGTTTCGGGAAAGATACCGGCTGAAAACGGGCTTGATTCCAGCGTAAATTCGGTGAGCAACTGGGTAAATTGCCATTCGGTGTCCGCTATATAATCGGATTCGCCGTTCCCATTGTAGTGGTTGCCGTTTTCCAGAAAAGTCCGGACAAGCGCTTCCAGAACGCCGTCTACAAAGGCAAGATCGTCCAGACTTTTTTCCAAAAATAATTCCGGCGGCGGGTTCAGGCGGAGGGTGTCCCGTATCATTCTGATCCGCATATTCAATATAAAAATAGTATCTTCAAAGTTGAGAGGGTTCATATATCCATTATCGGCATTTTACAGCCGTAGCATGACCCTTGCGGCGAGTTCTTCATAACGCCGGCCCTCTTCAGCGGCAAGACGCGCAAAAGCGTTTTCTTCAGGTTTACCCAGCACCTTTTCCATTTCAGCCGCATTGCGGAAGGTCGCTTTCCTGAAAGAATCGTGGTAATCCTTTGCCCTGCTCTGGTAAATTTGGCCGCTTATCCGGCGGCGGGTTTCAACAGAGGCGGCAATCTCCTGTTTGAGAGAAGCGGCGCTGTCAGCCGCGCCGCCACCCAGCAGGGCAAACACCGCCCATGCGTGGCGGGCCTTATCCAGCGGATACGCTTCGTGCCAAAGATCGTAGGCATGATGAATCTCGTCCCAGTTATGATAGGTGTCCGCGCCTATCTCCTGCCGCAGTTGATCCACGCGGAAAGCCGGAGCAATCTGCCCGCCGATGTTCACCCAATCCTTTACCCGCTCTCCATCACCCAGCAATGCGCACAGGCCCTTATAATCCAGTTTGGGCTGCGTATCCAAAAAAATAGCAATGGTTTTTGCCGCGTACCAGCGCAGCATCTGGCGGTAAGCGGCGATGGCGGTAAGCGGCTTGATAATCACCTGATTCCGTTTGCTGCGCTCTACATGGCGGCAGTGGATAATGTGTACCTCATGGGCATCGTCCGCGCCGGTCATGTCACCCGGTGAAAAGCCCGCTTCGCCCAGCCAGCCTTCCAGCAGGGAAAGGGCGGCGATTATTTCTTCCGCCGTATCCGGGGCAAGGTAATCTGTTTCGATGTGCTGAATCTTAACCGCGCGGCGGTCACGGTCACGCGCCTTCCATGAATTGCGCTCAAGGGCGTAGAGGTTGTGAATCCAGAAATAAGCGGGCATTATTTCCAGCCGGTTTTTATGGACATTGTTGTTGATCAGGGAGAAGGGCAGGGGGATATTAAGTTCCGACGGATATTCCCCTTTGGCAATAATGGTGAACGAAGCGAAACAACTTGAATGTTTTAATGATACGGCAAGACCCGGCCAGAACCCCCGCTTTGCCCGTATCTCGCCGTCATTGGCGCGGCTGTTGTGGTTGCTGCCGATGGTAGCCGCCGCCGCCATGTTGGACATTCCCTGAATCATGCTGGCGATAAGGAATGAATTATTGTGATGCTGTTCATGCACGGGGAAAATCAGATTGTTGAGAATTTCGCAGCAGGATACTGTTGAATTATCGCCTAACACCGAATGGATAAGCCGCGCCCCGTATTTCAGATTACAGTTCCGTCCCATGACAAAGCGCACCGCTTTGGAACCGTAAAAGACATGGCAGCCGTAACCGACAATGCCATTGACCAGCTCTACCCCTTCGCCAATTTGGGTAGGTTCATCGTAAGAAGAAAGTATCGTTATATTTTTTAGTTTGTTCGCCCCTTTGATGTAGGTACTACAGCCCGCAGTCATATCCTTGATAATGGCGCAGCTTTTAATAACGGAATCAGAACCGATAGTCCCGTAGCTGCCCCGGCTGCCGCCGTATTGTTGCTGGGTGATTTTTTTTAATGCGTCCGTCAGCCTGGTATCATCACGGTACGCCGCCCAGAGAAAAGCGTCGGCGGCTATCATGCGGTCAAAGGGGAGTATCGCCCGCCCGCCCGCTTCGTTCATCACCTGTATCCATACCCGCACATTTTCGTCTTCGCCGTCCTTGACCGCGCCGTTTCCGAATTTCGCGTGATTCGTTGTCTGCATTTCGTCAATACGGGACAGTATGCAGCCGTCGCCAATGATGTAATGGGAGATATAGGAACAGTGCTGTATGGCAACATTGTCGCCGATGTCGCATGATATGATGGTGCTGTTCTGTATGCCGCACGGTATGCAAAAGTCGTGGTATTTCAGCAGGGCATTGCGCAGCGCCCCCAGCCTGACCAGTCCGTAAAAATGGGAATTGCGTATCAATGCCGGATCAAAGGGATCGCTGACCAGAACATTATTCCAGTCGGGGCAGTAATTCCCGTTTTGAACCAACGCTTCAGTTTCGGCGGGCGTAAGATTACGCCAGTTTTTGGCGTTGTTTAAGGCAGCTTGTTGGGCGTTGCGCCGCCAGTACTCGTCTTTTCCGGCGGGCAGGAATTCAGCCGGGATAAAATCGTAACCGTAACGTTCCGGCGGTAAAAGAGCGTTTTTTATCATGGCGATAGTTCCTTTGTGAAAATCTTTTGAAAAGCCGATTGGGGCTTTTTAAGTTCCCGCGAGCCGCGGACTATTTTGCAGAGAGAAATGCCCAGTTCACGGGCGATTTTCCGTTGGGGGATTTTTGCTTTCAGTGCTTTAACCAGCGCCCAGCGGGCGGCAATATCCGCTGTTTCCGCCGGAGTCAGCAGACAGCGCAACAGGTCTTTGATAAACCCCGAATCGCCGGTCTTTGCCAGAATACCGGTCAATTCGTCAAGGTTTTCTTCAACTCTCGGATCATCAATATCCATGGGGTTTACCGTCATGCAGTATAACCGCATTAATGGGGAAAGACAATACAACTAACATAACCCACTTGAGATGTATGTCTAAAGATATTACTTGGGGGCAATTCTAACAAGCACCGCACAAGCCATTTCCTGCGGAAACGGCTTGTGCGGCTGCCTATAAGGTTTTCCTGAAAAGCCCCCAACAACAAACTGCACGGCGTAGCCGTGTATATGAATAATGCCGCACGTTGTAGCACCAATAAATGCCGCAGTCTGCACAAATGTAAGGCATTCTTTAGAATGCCGTCAGTGCGCCAAATTACTTTACTAGGCATACATCTCACAAGTACCTACAGTCTTACCACAGGTGGTTCACCCCCTTCGGCTGGTCTCTGCTGATATAGGACAACAGCATTTACCGTGATAGTAGGTACTATATCAGCATATACCGCCTGAGAGAGGCCGCATTGTTTGCTTCCCTTTTTCTTTTCCCCCTTCGACCGGGTTTTACCATCACAGGTGGCAGCATTTACCTGTTACATTGGTTATAGAGTGGAATAAGGCGGCACAGGGGGGTAGCGCGGGGTTGCCAAAACATTATGGGGTTCTTCGACGGAGCAGACCAGGGAACAAAAGCAAAAACCAGGTGTACAGTAACAGCCGCACGGCACGGAAAGCAAGAGGACACGCTTATATATGGAATTACCCATAGTTTTCAATAACGCACAGAAGCCGTGTGGGGGCTGCGTAGTTGGATTCCCCCATCTGTTTTGGCAGCCCCGGCGCTACCCCCTGTGCCGGTTTACGCACTATGTGTGTAGGTACAAAACTAAATGCTGTCACCCTACTCATTCACTTTTTTACTTGAAATTATTTACCCAACCTGATATACTGTAAACCCGCCCCTAAAATGGCAGGAAAGGAAGGGAAAATGTCGATACGTATTAAGGTTTTTCTGATAATTACCGTGATTATTCTGGCGATTACCGCTTCCAGCGTGATAATCAGTATCTCATCGGCGCAGAATGAAATCATCAAAACGCTTGAAAGTAGCATGCAATCGGTGGCGTCGGTGGCAAATGAGTATATTTCAGGAGAGCTTGACTCGCTCATTGTAGACGCTTCCGCCGTGGTTCAGGCCTTACAGGGCATACCCATCGAAGACCTGCGCATGGTTCTTATAGAACAGGTTGCCGCCTACAGCGACAGTTTTATGGCGGTAACGATTTTTAATTCCCTGGGCAGGGCTGAGGCGTCTTACGGCAGTATACCCACGCCCGAAGATATGGCCCTCGGCGAATACGGCCAACAGGCGTTTAAGGGGCAGCGGGTTATCTCTTCCACGCGGCTGGCGCCTTCGGGGGTTCCGGTTTTCCACATTTTTGTGCCGATGGACGAATCCTTTTACCAGAACGAGAGACAGGATAGATCCCGTTCCCGCATAGCGGCGTTTACCGTTCCGGGTATGTACTTCAGCAATAAGGTCAAACAATTTCAGTTAAGGGGAACCGGAAATATTGCCATAGGGGATCGTGAGGGAACGATACTTGCCAATGTCAACCACGACTGGGTTACCAGGCGCGTGAATTTTCTGGATTTGGTGAAGAAGGATGGCCGCTACGAAGATACCGCCGTAATTATCCGGCGCATGACCTCAGGCGAAGCCGACGCAAACCGTTTTACCTTTGACAACGTTGACGCGGTTACCGCCTTTGTGCCTTTAACCACTTCAGACCAGGGCTGGTTTATCACCGTTACCGCTCCCATAGCGGAAAGCCCCTTTTACCAGGTGAGGAATCTTATCATCATTTCCGGGTTAATCTTCATGGGACTGGGTATGCTTGCGGCGGCCATTGCGTCGGGCAGCATTGCAAAACCCTTCTATCAGGTGAGGAAACAAAACGCCCAACTGATAGAGATGGGCGATGCCCTGAAAGCGGCGGAAACTGCCAAGACTAACTTCCTTGCCAATATGAGTTTTGATATGCGCGCGCCTTTGAACGCGGTAATCGGCCTTTCCGAGTTGAGCCTTACCAAAAAGGACGTATCGGCGGATGTAAAGGGTTATCTTGAAAGAATCTACCGCTCAGGCGTGTCCCTTATGAACGTCATTGGCGAGCTTCTTGACATTTCCAATATGGAATCGGGCAAATTCGGAATAATGCCCGCCGAGTACGATTTATGCGGGTTTATCCGTGAAACGGCAAACGCCAACGTGACGCACATCGGTTCCAAACCCATTACCTTCCGTATTATTCCCGATGAAAAACTTCCTGCCCGGCTGGTTGGCGACACATTGAGGATAAAACAAATTTACAACAATCTGCTGACCAATGCCATTAAATATACCAAAGCGGGAACCGTTGAATGGCGGATTTCCGCTGAACGGGACGGGGATTCAGTATGGCTGGTTTCTTCCTTTACCGATACCGGCGTCGGGATAAAACCGGAGGACATTGAAAAACTCTTCATTGATTACAACAGTTCTGATGCCGCGCGGGTGCGGAGCCGGAACCAGGAAGAAGTGAGCGGATTGGGCCTTGCCTTGACCAAGAAAATAGCCGCCCTCATGGGCGGGACAATCACGGCGGAAAGCGCTTTGGGCAAAGGATCGACGTTTACCGTGCGGATAAAGCAGAAATATCTCAACGATGATATTATCAATACGGAAGATCTGGGCAGCCTGAAAAACTTCAAGTATACCGAAGAGAAGCATGTTGATAAGGCCAGTCTGCAGCGCGTCCAGCTTCCGAAAGTACGGGTATTGGTAGTTGATGATATAGACCTTAACCTTGAAATAACACAGGGAATGTTGAAGCCGTACGGAATGACGATTGATTGCCTTGCCAGCGGGCAGGAAGCGGTTAACGTTATCCGCCGCGGAGAACCCCGTTACGACGCGATCTTTATGAGCCGCTGGATGGCGGAGATGGACGGCAAAGAGGCGGTGCGGATAATACGGAACGAAATCGGCAACGACTATGCGAAAAACATACCGATTATCGCCCTGACCAGCACTGCCGTTATCGGCAACAAGGATATATTCCTGAGTTTGGGCTTCCAGGATGTTCTTTCAAAACCGCTGGATGTTCTTCATCTGGACGCGGTCATCAACACCTGGATTGCAAAACGGGCATGAGGTATCGGATGTTTAAGAGGTCTGTGACACCTGATGCTTTACAAAATATTTACCCCGAAAGACCTCTCACGAAGGCACAAAGGACACAAAGTTTAAGAAATAGTTAAGGGATTTTTGTAATTTCTATTTCCCTTTGTGCTCTTGGTGTCTTTGTGAGAGATAGTGCGGGTAAAGTTTTAGTTGTTGTGAAAAAATACTCCTACCTGTTATTAGTATTATTCTGTTCAATACCGGTTTTTGCCCAAAGCGGCGGCGCTGCGGTGGATGCCGTCAATACCGCCTACCTGTGGCGGCAGGCGGTTGGCGGGGCGGTCATCGGGCGGCCCACCGTTCAGGCGCAGTCGGTCGTGATGGTGCTGGACGGGGGAAACATCAAAGCGTATTCCTCATCGGGCAGGCCGCTGTGGAATTTTTCGGCGAAAGGACGCTTAAGCCCCTTTGTTACCCGCTCGCGCGAAGGCACTTCGTATATTTGCAGAACAAACGGCATTTTTATCGCGGTTAACCGGGTGGGGAGGGAACTCTGGCGGGTCAATATCGGACAGGCGCTTGCCGGGCCGGTGGTTTTGGGCTGGGACGGCAGGGTATTTATTCCTGTCGCAAAAAAAATTTTCTGTTATACCGCGTCGGGGAATCTCCTGTGGACGCGGGAACTTGCCGGCAAAATCAGCGCCGGCCCCTGGCTGGATCAGGCAGGCGGCATTTTGCTGGCTCTTGATACCGGCGACGCGGCGCGTTTTGATTCCTACGGCGCGGCTATAGTCCGGCGGCTGTCTTCCGTTCCCCGCATACTGCTTTCCATCAGGCGTTCTGTTGCACCTAACGCTGCTTCTCCCGCTCCGGCGATTCTGGCCCTGTACCGGGACGGTCATTTACAATTAATTGATCCTTCTCTGCCGGATGCCGCGCCGCTTGATCTGCCCCGTCTGCCTTCACCGCCCGTGGCGGCGGCAAGCAGGGGAAGCAACGCGGCGGCAGTCCTTGCCAACGGACAGCTTGTTCTGCTGTCGGGCATTGAGGGAACAATACGCTGGACTGCCGACCCTCAGGTACGGGTGGGAAATGAAGCGGAAGTTATTTACGATGAGCGGGGTATTTATGTACTCGGCGCAAACGGCGCCGCGGGTTTTACCGTTGACGGTGAACGTTTGTGGTTTGCCACACTAAAAAACGCGTCGGGGATTCCGGCTTTTGACGATGAGGGAGTCCTCTATTCGGGGGGAAAAGACTGGATACTGTATGCGTGGAAACTGGAAGACCGGGCATTGAACCATAAACGGAATCTGTACGGCCCTGCGCCGGAAGGCTCCTACGGACTGCCGCCGTCTTCACTCAGGGTTTCTTCCGGCTTCAACGATGAAGCGCAGATAAAAAACAGACTTGAAACCATGCGCCGGGAAATTATGGCGGGCAGGGTAGGGGAGAACGAGCGCGAATGGCTGGGCTATCTTATGGAAACTGCGGGGGGCAGCCTGCGACAGGGCGCTTTTCAATTTAACCGCCCCCGCACTCTGATAAGCAGCCGGATTCTGGCCTTGCAGCTTTTGTCCCGCATCGGCTCAAGTGAGGCCATTCCCTGGCTGGCGCGTTTTTTCAGAAACGAAGAAGAACCGCTGGTCAAGGCCGCCGCCGCGCGGGCGATAGGCGATATAGGCGTAGACCCTACCGGCGCGGCGCTCCAGGAATTTCTTGCCGCCATAACCCCGGAAAATCCGTTATTCGATGAGCAAGTGCTTGTTGCGGTAGCAGCCGCCTCAGGCGCTTTATGCCGTTTTTCCGGCCCCCCCCTGTTTGACACCGGCGCGCGCATACTGGTATTACTCACCAATATAAAACAGCCTTCATCGGTACAACGGCAGGCGCGTCATGAATTGGATACGCTGGCAATAGAGTAATGGGGTTTTATTGTCCTTATCCTCGTTACTGTTACCAGCTCGCCCGTAGCGCCCCGTCCGGTTGGATTTCTGCACATCTGTGGGTCAAGTTTTGCCTTTAGGACAGGGTTGTTGATTTTCTATTGTTTTGATTATATCATAACAAGGTGGCAAACGAGGAGAATAACTATGGAAATAATTTCTATAATAATAATTTATAGTTTTATTAATTTATTTTCTTTTATATATTTTTATTATAAATTTTCCAATGATATAATTGATCTTCTTAAAAGACAAGGTTTTTCAGAATTATCAAATAGAATGAAAGAATTAATATCGACAGGAGGTAAATTCCCATTAAAAGGTTCATTAGAAGCAAAATCATTGAATAAAGCATGGCAAGAATTTATTAAATTAAAAATAAATAAATCTTCCGGAAAATTATATAAATTACAATGTTTTTATAAATTTATGCATTTGTCTCTTATATTAAATGGCATTTTATTTTTGATACCCATTTTAATATTAGTTATTTATACTATTCGAATTAAACTGAACCAATAATGGCCGCGCAGTGGTGCCTGACACCGGAGGGGATGAGTTAGAAAGTAAAACTGGTTGCCAGACGAATAGATAACTAACAATAACTTTGTTATTGACGAACAGAGCGAGGTCGCGGCCGTGCTTGCACGGACGGGAGACCTAAGCGAGTGAGGAAACGAAGGGTTTAATCAAGAGGGGAACCTTCGCCCTACGGGCTCGGTTGAGGATACCCCGCCGGACTTTAGTCCGAGCTTGCACGCGGAAAGCCGCCGTAGGCTTTTGT
>JAITCL010000025.1 GCA_031283105.1 Treponema sp.
CGATACGGGGTGAAGTCCCCAGCCGCAAAGGCTATCCGGGCTACCTTTACTCGGATCTCGCATCGTTGTACGAACGGGCGGGGAAAATAAAGGGCTCCTCCGGTTCTATTACCCAACTGCCGATTCTTACCATGCCCAATGATGATATAAGCCATCCGATCCCTGACCTTTCCGGTTATATAACCGAAGGCCAGATAGTTCTTGACCGCGAGCTTTTCCAGAGGGGCATATACCCGCCGGTTGCCGGCCTGCCCAGCCTCTCGCGTCTTATGAAGGACGGCATAGGCCCCGGAATGACCCGCGAGGATCACAAGGACGTGTCGAGCCAGCTTTTTGCCGCCTACTCAAAAGTAAAACAAGTCCGCAACCTTGTGTCGATCATCGGCGAGGAAGAGTTGTCCGAAACCGACAAATGTTATCTGAAATACGGTGAAAATTTTGAGCGATATTTCCTTACACAGAGCGACGCTGAAAACCGCACGATTGGACAAACGCTTGATCTTGGCTGGCAGGTTCTGGGAACGCTGCCCCGTGACGAACTGCTGCGGATAAACGAGGAATTTATCAAAAAATATTTGGATAAAACCGAGGCTTGAAAACTGTATATTAAAAACAAGGAGACAGCATGGGTACTTTTAAGGAAGAAATCACACTGGAAAACATTTTAGACCGTGGGTTTGCAGAACATGGATATATCAAAGAATCCGAAATCCGCACTTTGAAGGTAGAGGCAATGCCCGATACCGGAGCGTGGACGCTGGTAATTAATGAAGATGTACGCCAAAAATTAGGGCTTGCAATTAAAGAAACGTCAAAATCTACCCTTGCGGATGGGAAAGCGAATACTTACGATGTAACTGAATCAGTAGAAATTCGTTGGAAAGATCGCTATACCGCGCTTCCCGCCGTGGTAGTACCCAACGCAAAAGACATACTCCTGGGCGCTCTGCCGCTTGAAGCAATGGACTTGATGGTTGATCCTGTGCATCAAAAGCTGGTTGGCGTTCACGGCGATCAGCCGTTGCACGTACTTTATTGACGAACGGAGCGAAGTCGCGGCCGTGCGCGCACATACTGTGCGATGCACGGACATGACTGAGCGAATGAGGAAACGAAGGGTTTAATACCCCGCGGCTTGCCGCGGAAAGCCGCCGTAGGCGGCGGGTGCAGGGCTTGCCCTGCGGTATAATACCCTTTATTATAGTTTTACTGCAAATCAGCAAAGCATTGATATTTTGCTGTACTTTTTTATCTAGAGTCATTTATTTTCAAACACAGAATGCAGTACTCGGTTCTCTACACTTTGTATTCGCTAATTGCTGAACCGCCTTCAACACCTTCAAACTTGAAAATTCCTGTTTGCCTAAGCCTCGCTTCGGGACGGCACAAAGCCAAAATGCCCTGTATTAATCCAACAATACCGGGGATACCAGTCCAACAGAAAAGGATTTTAAGAATCCCCATACCAACATTTCCAGCGATAAAACTATTCACGCCGAAACCACCTAGTAAAATTCCACAAATACCGTAAGGTAATTTGTCAAAAATATTATTCTCTTTGTCAGCCATTTAAGCCTCCTTTACTTTATAATTAATTATAATTAATTATTTTATGTCAATATAATTTACGAAACAGCAGCAAGAAAGTTGCTATTCCCATAAATTTTGTGCCCAAATGTCATTTAACTTCGCGCCCCTCCGAGAGTAAATAAAAGAAGGATGTAATGAGCGTGTATGGTGTTAAATATCCTCAGTAAGCTGCCGGTAGATGCTGGCTTGCAGGCCAATAAATACAAAAAACCAAAAAAGCGCTACAAGACACATAAGGATAGATAGAATAAGCATAATATCGTCATTGTCTAATGCATGGCCAATACCAAGCAGGATAAACTGAGGGACAGCAAAAATCAGGTAGTTGAGAAGATAGATGCCGATCATTTTCCATTTATAGCCGTAAGTACAATTATTGCTCAAAACAAGTGCTTTGGTGGGGTTTTTTCCCTTGTCTACGACCAGCAAAATCGCCAAACTCCAGGCAAGACTGATGACAATACCGGGAATAATGCCAAAAATGATACCCATAAAAACGCCTATCCCGATTAAACCGGAAACCAGAAAGAATTCCCCCATATATTTCCGGTATTTGGGGTCAAAAATTTCGGTCATGGGGATAATTTCACCCCTGCTGGCTTTTGAGACAATACCCGCCATTAAACCGATTGTTGTTCCCACATTAATGTAGGGAATCCAAATCGTCAAAGCCCAGAGCAGTATATTTACCAAAATCGGCCCAATATTTTTGGTTCCGATGGCAATACCTTCCTGTATCGTAGCGCCAACCGCCAGTTTCGTATCCGCCATATATGCCTCCTGAGGGGTATCTTTATAGAGTATTTACCCGTACTGCCTATTTGTCAACCTTCATTTTTACCCGTTTTTACCCCCAAATGCCGTCTCTGTCTTAATTTTTTGAAAAAAAATCATTTTTTTTCATTTTTTTGCTTGATTTCCTTGAAGTCCAAATTTCCATAACTTATAATTTAAGATATGTAACGCATGGAGGCGGTTAAATGAGTTTATCGGTAAAAGACATTGCAGGCGCCCTGAAGCTGGAAATGCAGGTTGTTGAGCAGTTAGCCAAGTACCTGTATCCCAATAAGGTGCTGCTTACCCATGATGAAGCGCTGGTTTTGCGGGATTACTATTATAAATTTGGGGCGGGACCCGCAGGCACAGAAATTGGCCCTTACAACGAGTGGATGAAGCTGGAACGCATGAAGGCCCTTATCAGGGCCAGACTCGAGGTTATCGAGGAAAAGCAGTCGGCTTGTGTCACCAAGTTGAATACCCTTTCAGGGGTTTACCCCGGAATGGACGATATGTTTCCAGCCAAAATGCCGTCCAGAGGGCACGATTCCGGCGGACTCCTCAAATTTCCGGTCACAAAAACGGTTGCCCGGAATGTCCCCAAAAAGGAACGCGCATCAGGGTTTTTCGGCGGGATTCCGAGGAATTAGCTGTACAAGGTTCTTCTAATCTTTCCAGGGAAAAATAAAATTCCGGAATGTTCTGGTTCCGGTTTTTTCCCGTTCTTCAATTAGAATTGCGTCCCAGGGAATAGCCCGCCGTTTGGAAGAACCTGCGGCGGGCGGGTTAGCTTCCAGCCAGTCGTATTTCATCAGGCGCAGGCGTAGCGCTTCATCAAGGAAAAGGAGCGCTCCCGCCGGGCCCGGCAGAAGAAAGGCAAAAACAATCGACAGCACGAGCGTGACTATAGTGTACAGCAGGGTAAAAATTGAAAATCCGGGGTTGTCAAAAAAAATAATAAAACACTTTTTAATTATTTTAAGCGGCTTGGTATCCAGCCGGGCGCGGATTGCGAAGAAAAACTGAGAAGCGGCCAGCGCCAATACCAGCGTCCAAAATACCACCGCGGCGAGGAGCAGCCCCGCCAGGGAATTCATCTCCAGATAAAAAGGAATAATGATTTTTACCGCCACAAAAAAGAAAAAGCCTATTAAAGCCAATACTATACCCGCCGGCCAGCCCGCTTTAAGATTAGCCCAAAAATCGGCAAAGTTAAAAACCCCGTAGTCTGATACCGCCTTTATCGAAAGGGCGGCGGCGGCAAGATACACCGTACACCACAAAAACCCCGCCGCAGCTACAACAATGGCAAGGGCGGGAATGGGAATGTACCCCGGAAAAATAATCGGGATTGTCAGCGATAGAATAAACCCCAGATTCAACAGAATAATACGGAACATATTATCCCACACATCAAAAAATGTTTTTTTGACAAGAAATCCAATCATTGTTCCATATTAAAGGGTATAATACCGCAGGGCAAGCCCTGCACCTGCCACCTGCGGTGGCTTTCTGCGGCAAGCCGCAGAGTATTATACCCTTCGTTTCCTCACTCGCTCGGTCATGTCCATGCAAGCATGGCCGCGACCTCGCTCCGTTCGTCAATAAGTAAAATTCTATAGAGCGTCCATACTAAAACGGTGCAAATGTTAAGAAAGGCTATGAATAATCTTTAATTTCATCTTTGGGAATAGCTACCGGTAATCCTACACGCATAAAATACCGCGCAAAACTCTGGGATAAATGTTCCCGATATGGGGGCAGTAATCTTTTGTGCGTTTTATCTTTAATAGTGGCTTCAATGAATTTCTTCGGGACAGAATAAATACGATGAAAGTCAACAAAATAAAAATCATTGGGCAGTTTCTTGCCATTGAACTTTTGCAGCAGGTGATATTCAGGAAATTTACCCTGACGTAAATCTTCTCTTGCCTTTGAGCCGTAAAAGGAATCGCCTTTTTCCATGAATTTTTTCAGCGACCATATTGGACACACAATAATCGAATCTATTTTTTCATTTTGAATATCACAGGATTGGGACAGAACAATGCCGTTAATTTCTATAATATCCAGAGGCGTTTCATTCTCTTTGTCTTCCAATATGGCCTGATAATGATGTTCATTGGGAACAAGAATATTACAATTTTCAATAATATCACCCTGTTCAATGGGAGAATTAGCCGGGACATCATCGTACCATTTATAATCCACGAAAATTCCTTATGAAAATTCCAGCGGAACCGGTTTTTTAAATTGAAAGAGCATTCTCTTGACAACCGGGACTTCTATTGTCTGAATTTCGGGGTAATTATCTTCATCGGTATCCATGCCGATTTTTGTCCGGTTGTACTCAAAAGGGAAAAAGGAGGTGTCCTTGAAATTGAGATAATCAGGGGAACTTTCCAGTACCATTTCATGAACCATAATACAATAATATAGACGATTTGCCAAAAAAGGTCAAGTAACATCTAAGTTTTTATTGCTTTTTGGCCTGAATTTGCCTATACTAAAAGTATGAAGCACCACATTTTTATCGGTTCTACATTGGACGACCTGAAAAATGAGCGGAAAGAGCTTCCCCGGATCGTCATGGAATTGGGTCATATTCCGGTTATGGCGGACTATCTTGATGATACTGCCCGCAACAGCCTGAATCTTCTTCAAAAAGTTATTGAAGAATGTGATTACTTTGTTGCGCTGGTGGCCAACAAATACAGTGCTGCGGACGGAAAAATATTACCTTTGGTTACGCAATGTTCAATAGCGGCCCAAAAAGGCATACCGGTTCTTGCCCTGGTGATTGACGAGAAGGCCCGTTCAACACAGGCAAAAAGAGAACAAGACCCGGCGCTTATCAGTAAACTTGATAATTTTAAAGCAAGACTCCGGGAAGGCTCCTGCGAAACATGGCTGAATACTCCCGATTTGCGCCAAAAGGCGCAGAGTCTTCTGGTGCAGGAATTGAACATAAATGCCCGTCCCGGCTGGGTAAGGGCGGAAAAGCTGATAGACCCGACGGTTGCCAATGAAATTTCCCGCTTGAGCGGCGAGAACGACATTCTGCGCCGCCGGATAAAGATTGATAATGGCGAACTAGTCAGCAGACTGCGGGATCAGTTAAAACACGCGCTCAAGGTGCTTGCCCTGAACAAGGTAACATTGAGTTTTTATTATGCCTCCGGCGATAATTGGGAAAATTCACGGCAATTCCGTTACATACGCATTTTCAAACTGCTCGTTCCCGAACTGGCTGTTGGTAAAAGCGCAGCCGAAATTTCCCGCTTTCTCGGTACGGTGCTTAACCCCAATCTGGATAAAACGGTTCGCAAGGATTATCCCACACCGACTAACACGATTAAAAAAATGATGGCGGATTTTTCCATGCTTAAACTGGTCAGATGTATCAATGATGAGGCGGGGACGGCGGATGAGGAAATTTGGGAGATCACCGAATATGGGAAGGAACTCTATGCGGCATACCGTATGCGCCAGCTTGAAAAGGCCTTGGTAAAAAAACCTGAAAACTAAATTTTTTTCTTCCCTTCATACCCATACTATTTTCTGCGATGGCAAGGACGATGTTGAAACCATGTGCCGCGCCGCCCATGACAAAGGGCTTGCCGCCATTGGATTCAGCGCCCATGCCCCGGTCGGGAAAACCGGACTGAAAACAACCTGGCACATGAAAGACGAGCGGCTGAATGAATACATGGATGAAGTAAACGCCGCCCGCCGCCGTTGGGAAGGGAAAATTGCCGTCTATCGGGGGTTGGAACTTGATTACATCAAGGGGCTGCGCTGTGCATTGGACAATGACATACAAAATCTGAATCTGGATTACCTCATCGGTTCGGCGCATTATATCGTGCCGCCGTATGGCGCACCCTTTACCGTTGACGGCCCGGCGACGGAACTGGAAACAGGAATCAGCGAGGGCTTTGCCGGGGACGGCGAAGCGATGATGAACGCGTACTGGGACGCGGTTACCGAGATGCTTACCTTGGACGGTTTTGACATTGTTGGCCATTTGGATTTAGTCAAAAAAAACAATGCCGCAAACCGTTTTTTTAACAGTGAAAGTAAAGCCTATCTGCGGCGGATTGAAGAAGTTGTCCGCGCCGCCGCATCAGGCGGTTTTGTAGTCGAAGTCAACACCGGTGGAATTAACCGCGGATACCTGAGCGAACCTTACCCTTCACCGGAAATAATGCGTCTGTTGCGGCGGCATAATGTGCCGGTCATGATCAGCGCCGACGCCCACAATGCCCGCGACCTTGACGGCCACTATCAAACCGCCTGCCAAATGTTACTCGACACGGGCTATACCAGCCATGTGATTTTTGCGGGCAGAAGCGGCGGAAAACCGGTCTGGCGCGAAGAGGCGCTTGCGGCGGCGCTGTAGAGAAATACCAGTTTTTAAAAATAGGTTGACAGTAATAAAAAATGGTGATACCCTTTATTGACGATTGACGAACAGAGCGAAACCGCGTCCACGCTTGCCAAAAAGGGAGAAAACATGAAAAAAAGATTTATTTTTATTCAAATAATTTTACTCTTATTCATACTTTTATTTTTTGGGGCCTGTGCGAGTACAGGGTCAAAATATAGCACGAAATACATAGCATGGGATGATTCTTTGCCGGATGAAGAATGTGCGATTATTTATTTTTGGGGTTATAATCCTACTGCGTATAATGGTATGTCATGGAAACTACGAGAAACTCCAAAAATCGGAGTAGCTGTTGCATATATTAAGATACCTGCGGGTAAAAGTACTTTTACAGGAGATGTGCAAAACTTTTATAATTTTAATAACTTCGAATTTCACTTGTCAGCAAAAGATGTAGAATTTGATTATACCTTTTTACCTGGAGAATATTACCATGTGTATGTAAAAGCTGATATTAGTACAGATCAGAAATTTATACTTGGTAAAATGATTGACAGAAATAAACTTCATATATCTATGTCTATGTCGATATATGGCGATGATCTGAGATCATACATGGGCTTCCCGTTTCCAAAAAAGGATGCAGAGCCTGCTGCTTCAATACCTCTGGATGTAACATTTTTGGATTAAAATAAATAGTAATACTGCGCCGCGAACCTTCGGTTCGAATCCGCTTTGCGGACAGGACGCCGCCTACGGCTATCAACCCGTAAGGGTTGGAGGGTTATGATCGCCAACAAAGTTGGCGCAACCGCCGTCGGGCGCGGTTACTGGTTCCCCGTCTTGACACAAAAAGGAGCAAAAATTATACTTTAGTTTCCGGGGTTTGCTGGAGAGATGCGAGAGCGGTTGAATCGGGTGGTCTCGAAAACCATTGAACCCGCAAGGGTTCCGGGGGTTCGAATCCCCCTCTCTCCGAGGAATAGTATATAGTGCTGGAGAGATGACCGAGCGGTCGAAGGTGCACGATTGGAAGTCGTGTGTACCCGGAAGGGTACCGAGGGTTCAAATCCCTCTCTCTCCGATAAAGTTTTAGAAAGTCGGAAATGGTATCACAAATAAAAAAATTTGCAATTAGCAGCAAAAATGGGATTTGAAGGGTTTTTGCGGGCCTGTTTGAGGCGAGACATCGCAGCCTCAAACAGGTAAATCGGCATGGAGGCCGATTTAGCAAAAACCCCGGCCCGTAAGCCTGAGACACGATGTCGAAGGCTGGAGGGCAAATCCCTCTCTCTCCGATAAGATTTATTAGTTGCCGAAAAATTAAAAAGACTTACAATTTGCCGGCGGTGAGACTTGAACTCACACATACTTGCGTACGGTAGATTTTGAGTCTACTGCGTCTGCCATTCCGCCACGCCGGCAACAACTGTGTTTGTCCGTTACACTATACCGCAAAGCCTGCTGTCATAGCAAGTGTCCGCGTCAACACTGGCCCGCCCGGAACAGAGCGACAAAATCTTCCGGGCTGATGTCCGTTGCGCCAAGATCGGTTTTATAATCCAGGGGCATCCCAAGATCAAAAAAGGAAAAACCGTGTTCCTGCAAATAGCGCGCGGCAAGAATAAGTTGAACCGTGCCGGCGTTGCTTTCATCGTAGTACCCTGAATATGAAGTATAAACCCTTCCGGCCTTTACCCCGAATTCTCCGGCAACTATTTTTCCGTTCCTGTAAAGGGCAAATGACGCGGGGTATACCCCGTGAGGCCTGTTCTGCCTGATGTTCCTGATGGCGGCAGCCAAAGGCGCGGTCAGCCAGTCCCCGCCATGAATTTCCATGCAGCGGTTTAAGATAAAATCAAAATCAGAATCATAACGCAGTTCATAACGGTTTAAATAACGTTTAACGGATTTCTTTATATGCAGATTGTCAAAGAACAGCGCGGAACGCGTTAAATGCAATTTTGGAAGCAGGATGTGTTCATTGTCAACTTTTGTTGACATCACCAAAAAACCGGCCGCCATTAAACGGGCGATAAAATCCGGGCTGAAATCAAGTGATACGCAGAACTCTTCGTTATAACCTGTTTTCAGCATGGCATCGACAATCCGGCGGGGATTGTCATGCGGCAGCATTATTAAGAAACCTGTTTCCGTAAAATGAAGATACATTGGCCTTTTCCTACATCTCTGTCAAATACTTCCAGTACCGCGTGGGCATGAATCTTTTTTGCAGTTCCGGATTATTCCGGCTTTCGTTGTTGATGGTTTTATGGTAATGCCTCCATAAATTTTCCCAGCCCTGCCCTTTCTCAAAAGAAAATGGGCTTTCGGCATTGGCTGAAAATTCAAAGGTTCCGCCGGCAGCGCCTGTCTGCCCCATTTTACAACAAAGGCTAAGGCGGCGCCTATTATCAATTATAGCCCAGGGCGTCCCGCCAAAGCGTTCCATGAAATGCGGCCCCAAAGCCGGCAGCACAAAATGATCCGGTTCGCATTGGGCGGTATATACGCCTTTTTCATCGGGGCAAAAACGCAGAAGACCCATTAACCTGTTGGTTTCATGCCAGACTTTGTATGCCGCCTCCCGCACAGCCTGCACATCAAAATCGCCCCTATCAGCAGCGGCAAGCCCTGCGGCTTTCCGCTGCGCGGCTTCAAGTTTTCCGCGTTGAGTTGGCCCTGTATTGTTGGTTACCGTATTTTTGGCCGCAAGGATTTTTTTCCCAAACCGGATTGTTTGCCCTGTGACGGGAAGCTCGCTCATCCAGGCATAGACAATCGCGCCAAAGGCATTCGCTGAAAGCTCGTAAAAGCCAAAGATTTCAGGGGGCAGGTCAGAAAAGTCAATCCCTGTTTCCATGTGCATCCCCGCGGCAATCGCAATATCTTTTTCCACAATATTGTAAGAAAAATTTTCAAACCCGCCAAAGAGTTCACCCTGGCTGTCATTGCAGTCTTTAGAGTGTACGCCGATATTTGGCGGTAAGGCATCTCCGGTCTTTCCGATAATAGCTTCGAATAGTTGAACAAGCCCAAAACGCATGTTAATACTATACATTAGTTAAGATAATATTGCAAGCATGAGGACAAAGCGTTTCTCTGTAAACGGAACAGGTACAATTTACTTTTCAGCCGCTTTTATATTATAATGGATAGGTTATGGTTGATAATCCGCTGATTGTACAAAGTGACAGGACTCTGCTGCTGGATGTTCACGCGGAAAAGGCAGAACAGGCCAGAGCGGCGGTTATTCCTTTTGCGGAACTGGAGAAATCACCTGAACATATCCATACCTACCGTATCACGCCCCTGTCCCTGTGGAATGCCGCAAGCGCCGGGTTCAGTCCTGACGACATTGCGAAAGTCCTTGCCGAATATAGCCGCTATTCCGTGCCATCCGGTATTGTTGAAAGTTTTTCCGATACCATGTCCCGTTACGGAAAAATAAGAATGACCGCCGCGCCGGAAAGTGAAGGAATGCTGTTCCTGGAAATCACAGATAATGCGGTATTGGCGGAAGTTGAAGCGATAAAATCGCTTGAAAAATATTTAACAAAAACAGAGAAAGGCTTTTGGCTTAGGCTGGTTGACAGGGGAACGATAAAACAGGGGCTTATCAGGCATGGATGGCCGGTGCAGGACGAAGCGCCGCTGGTTTCCGGCGATAATCTGGAAATCACGCTGCGGGACAAATGCCTATCCGGAAAGACGTTCGCCATCAGGGATTACCAGATCGAAGCGGCCCAGGCTGTGCTTGGGGACGGAAGGCCCGGCACAGGCTATGGCGTTGTGGCGCTGCCCTGCGGTTCGGGTAAAACCATTGTCGGCATGGTTATAATGTCATTGTTAAAAACCAATACGCTGATTCTGACTACAAATGTCGCGGCTGCGCATCAGTGGATCGACGAGTTAATTGATAAAACGGAAATAAACCGCGAACAAATAGCCGAATATTCAGGAGACACAAAGTCCGTGGCGCCTGTCACCATTGCCACATACCAGATTATCACCTGGCGGCCGGACCGCGATTCCGACTTCCCCCATTTCAGGCTGTTCAGGGAACAGCATTGGGGACTTATAATTTATGATGAAGTGCACCTTCTGCCCGCGCCTGTATTTCGCGTAACAGCGGAATTGCAGGCGGTTAGGCGTTTGGGGCTTACCGCGACTTTAATCCGTGAAGACGGCGCGCAGGACGCGGTATTCAGCCTGGTAGGACCCAAGCGTTACGACGTGCCCTGGAAGGAACTTGAAGGCAAAGGCTGGATTGCCGAAGCGGTATGTACTGAAATCCGCCTTGACCTGCCGCAGGAGCTTAAAGTGCCCTATGCCGTAGCTTCCAAGCGTGAAAAATACCGCATTGCCAGCGAGAATCCGTTAAAAAAAGAAATTGTCACACAGCTGATCGAAAACCACAGTGACGATCAAATCCTCGTCATCGGCCAATACATTTCCCAGCTAGATTCGCTCGCCAAGCTGATTAAGGCGCCCTTAATAACCGGTAAAACACCTAACGCGGAGAGGGAAAGGATTTATAACTGTTTTAAACGGGGAGAGCTCAGGATCATCGTGGTTTCAAAGGTTGCCAATTTTGCCATAGATTTGCCGGACGCTTCAATGGCGATTCAGGTTTCAGGTTCGTTTGGCTCGCGGCAGGAAGAGGCCCAGCGTTTGGGGCGAATCCTGCGGCCAAAAGGCAAAAACGCTAAACACCATAACGCGCTGTTTTTCTTTTTTTTCTCGCGTTACACAGTAGAGGAAGATTTCGCGGCAAACCGGCATAAATTTCTGGCCGAGCAGGGGTACAAATACTCCATTCAACACTGGGACACAATAAAATGAAAAAGAATATATTCCGTTCCGTTGAATTCTGGAAAGCGTCCATAATGCCCCTGCCTGACCATGCCTTCTTTGAATTGCTGCGGACTGTTTTCGGAAAAATAAAAACTCCCTTTAACAAACAAAATTTAGTAGGCGATCTTGAAAAATTCCTGACGAACGGTGATATTCAGAAGAACATTGCTTCTTACATTGATAAAAATGACACCCGTATTATTGCCGCTGTCGCGGTCCTGAATGAACCCACCGCCGCCGAACTGGACGCCTTTTTTGACGGAGAGTTGGACAATACGGAATTGCATGACATGGTTATCAATCTGGAAGAACGGTTTATTCTTTACCGTTTCATGGATAAAGACCAAAACACAAGCCGCCTTGCGCTTAATCCAATACTGGAACCTGTATTGGAGCCGTATACCGCCTGCCTTTCTTCGCTGTTTCCCTCATTCAGCGATATTACACATAACAAAACAGGCAAACAAAATTTACCTTCATTTGACGACCGTATTCTGGCGGCGCTGCTTTCTTTTGTTTCCCAAAATGAAACATTTTTTATAAGAGAGGGCAGGATACGCCAAAGGATTCTGAATATGGCGGCGGCTATATTCCCCGATCTGCAGCTGGAACCTGTCATTGGCGGCTTGCAGGCTTTGGGTCTGTTCCTGGCCAACGGCGATATGCTGCTGCCAGATTTTATCCGTTTTGACGCTTTTGGCAAACTTGACAGGCTGGAAAGAATGGAATACTGCACGGCGGGCATTTTATGTTATTACGACTCGCCAATGAATGAAACGTCACCGTGGTTATTACGCGCAAAGCTCCGCAAGTTTACGGCATTTATTCATAATTTTTATGCTTCACTTGATCCTGATAAACTGTACCCTCTTGTAACGCTGCGAAGGCTTGTTTTTATCCTGTTACGGAATAACAATGAAATTAATTACGATATGCTTATCAAGGCAATGGAGCAAACCGGACTCTTAATTTCCGACTCAAATCAGCGCTGGCAAAAACCCACGCTTCCCTCAGAAGGCGCAACGGCAAGAAAAACCGCGGCTGGAAACGGGGCAATCGGCGCGACAGTCGCGACTGTCGCTATGGATTCTCCGTTTACACTGTTGATGTACCCTGAAATTGCGTATAACGACGCAGTAGAAATTGCCTCTATTTCCCGTGTCACAGAAACAGGATTGAATGTCCGCTTTGAAATAAACAAAGATGCCGCCGTCTCGGCGTTTAACCGGGGTATATCAGCAGCGGCAGCCATAGAGCTTTTACAACGGCTGTCAGGAAACCGAATCGATGAAAATTTGGCTTTTACCCTGCTTGATTGGGAAAAACGCCACAAGGAAGTAAGCCTGTGCAAAGGGCTTGTATTGAGCCTTTCTCCCGAACGCCGCTATCTTGCTGAAACAAAACCCCTGTCAAAATATATTAACGCAATACTGGCGCCGGGAATATATATGATCCATGAAAACATGGAAGAAAAAGTATATGCCGCCCTGAAAAAAGCCGGTATCACCATTTTTGCAAGGCCCATCGCCGTAAGCCATGCCGACGACGGCGATACGGCGGCAGATTCCGGCTTTTTTTTCCCGCGCCTTGATACCGCCGCGGCCCATAGGGAAAAAATAAGGCAATTCCTGCCCCCAAAGAAAGAGAATGGAATTGATATTTCAGCGTCCGCCCCATCGGCGTCTGCCTTAATTGAAGGGTTTCATTCTATAATAGGCAAGATGCGTCTTGGGGCCGAAGAGCGGGACGAACTGGCAGCCCGTATTAACCGCCGGCTGGTGTTGTGCGAATCACAGTTAAAAGACGCTGTTGTCCGTTATGAGAAACTAGAGGCGCGGGGTTTGGATTATACAGGCAAAACAATGATTGCAAAACAGGCAATAGCCAGGCAGTCGCCGGTGGAAGTAAGCTGGCCGGGACGGCAAAAACAGGAAAGCGTTATTGGCATTCCAAAAACGCTGGAAAAGACGGAAGGCGAAAGCGTTCTGGTAATCGAGCCCCTAAGGGACGCTGCCAGTATTCCGGGGGATACTGTCCGTATTCCTGGGAATACTGTCCGTATTCCCTTGGGGAAGATCAGCCTTTTGCGGCGGATCAAAAAATCCATTTTTGAAAATAATAATAATAATTAGGAGGAATAATGCCTTTACTGCCATTTTCTAATTTTCAGATTGCGGAACATCAGCCTTCAGGGATGAGTCAGGCAAAACTTGCGGTTCTTATCGACGCGGACAATACGCAGCCAGCTATCATTGAAGGACTGCTGGACGAAGTCGCGAAATACGGCATTGCCAGTGTTAAGCGAATTTACGGCGACTGGACAAGCACCAACCTGCGTTCATGGAAGGACAGGCTGCTGGAATACGCTATACAGCCTATCCAGCAATTCGCATACACTGTCGGGAAAAACGCCACAGACTCGGCCATGATAATTGACGCTATGGACCTTCTCTACACTGAAAAGCTGGACGGTTTCTGCATTGTTTCAAGCGATTCCGACTTTACGCGCCTTGCGGCGCGGCTGCGGGAAAGCGGACGCATCGTCTATGGTTTTGGCGAAAAGAAAACGCCGCGGGCTTTTGTTTCGGTTTGCGATAAATTTATTTACACGGAAATCCTTAAAGACAACCAGGAAGAATCCGAATCCGAAGATGAAGATTCCAAGCCCACCGTAAAACTAAAAAAGGATTTTAAGGTCGACCGGAAACTGCTTAAACTGTTAAGGGAAACCGTTGATGACCTTGCCGAGGAATCCGGCTGGGCGTATCTTGGCGGCGTTGGCAACAAAATCAA
>JAITCL010000064.1 GCA_031283105.1 Treponema sp.
CACGCTCATAGTGGAATTATCCATAGTTTTCAATGATGCACAGAAGCCGTGCGGGGGCTGCGTAGTTGAGTTCCCCCATCTGTTTTGGCAGCCCCGGCGCTGTTCCCTGTGCCGGTTTACACGCTATGTGCGTATATTAAAAAAGCAAATGCTGTTGCCCTGGCAAAAACCCTGCTACTCTTGCCATTTTTGCCCCCATTTTGCTATACTGCCCTCATTATGGCACATACACTAGGGCAGCGAATCACTGAATTGCGCAAAACCTATTCCCTCGGCAGGGAAACGCTGGCGGAACGGAGCGGTATCTCTGCCGCCTTAATCGCAAAAATTGAGGACGAGGGCCATATTCCCGACCTTGCCCCGCTGATTAAAATAGCGCGGGCGCTGGGGGTACGGCTGGGTACGCTTCTGGACGATCATGAACAACTGGGGCCGGTTATCACCCGCGCCGGGGAAGCCGCCGCCTCTACCCGTTTTATGACCGGCCTGCCGGAATCCGCCGGGGCAAATGACCACCAGGGACTGACCTTTAAGGCGCTGGCCGCCGATAAAAGCGGACGCCACATGGAGCCGTTTATCGTTGACATTGAGCCGGACGCGGTACAGGAAAAATCCGCCCACGAAGGCGAGGAATTTATCCATATTCTGGCGGGAAACCTCAAACTGGAATACGGCACATTATCCGAAACGCTTAAGGCCGGGGACTCGGTGTATTACGATTCCATCGTGCCCCATCGGGTGATTTCCGCCGATTCCAATCCGGTGAAAATTCTCGCCGTGATTTACACACCGGTGTAAATAGAAGGGAACAGGTATCGGGGAATGGGGACTAGGGATTATTGTTCGTAATCTAAGCGTGAAACAAACACGCACAGTTTTCTAACAACAACCCCTGTTCCCTAGTCCCTGATCCCCAGTCCCTAATACACTCAAATAAAGGAACAAATTATGGAATATATTGAGAAAACACTGAGTCAAGTTCTCCGTGACAAGACTCAAGCCGCTCCGGATCGTGATTTTTTGGTTTATGCCGACCGCAACCTTCGCTTTACTTACCGCGAATTCGACAAGCGGGTTGATAATCTGGCAAAGGGCTTCCTCGCCCTGGGGTTGAAAAAAGGCGACCATGTGGGGATATGGGCGACCAACGTGCCGGACTGGAATACGGTGCTGTTTGCTTGTGCCCGGCTGGGGCTGGTGCTGGTCACGGTGAACACCGGCTATAAAACCCACGAGCTTCAGTACGTGCTGGAACAGTCGGACATGGTTTGCCTCTGCGTTATTGACGGCTGGCGGGAATCGGATTATGTCTCTATGGTGAACGAACTGGTTCCCGAACTGAAAACCGCGGAACGGGGGCGTCTCCATTCTGAAAAATTTCCTTTTTTGAAATATGTGGTGTATGTGGGCCAGCAGAAACACCGGGGGATGTACAGCTTTAATGAAGTGCTGCTGTTGGGGCAGCACGGCGATGAAGCTGCAATGCGCGAAATTGAAGCGTCGCTGGACCGCAACGATGTAGTAAATATGCAATACACCAGCGGGACTACCGGCTTTCCCAAAGGGGTGATGCTGACCCACCGGAATATTCTGAACAACGGACTGGGCATCGGCGACAACCAGCGCCTTTCCGGTAAAGACATTGTATGCCTGCCCGTGCCCCTGTTTCACTGTTTCGGCCTGGTGCTGGGCATGATGGCCGTCATAACTCACGGCGCGACTGCGGCAATGGTAGAATGGTTCGACCCGCTGCTGGTACTGGCGACAATTCAAAAAGAAAAATGTACCGCCGTGTACGGCGTACCGACCATGTTTATCGCCGAGTTGAATCACCCGATGTTCAAAATGTTTGATTTGTCCAGCCTGCGCACCGGCATCATGGCGGGTTCTCCCTGCCCCATCGAAACCATGCGCCAGGTTATCGACTTAATGCACATGACCGAAGTAACGATCTGCTACGGTCTGACCGAGTCGTCGCCGGTAATGACCCAAACCCGCTACGATGACAGCATTGAATCAAAGGTAGAAACCGTCGGACGCGCCCTGCCCGGCATTGAGGTAACAATCCGCGACCCTGAAACCGGCGAGGAATGTCCCGACGGCGTGCACGGCGAATTCTGCTGCCGCGGCTACAATTCCATGAAGGGCTACTACAAAATGCCGGAAGCCACCGCCCTGTGTATCGACGAAAAAGGCTGGCTTCATTCGGGCGACTTGGGGGTAAAAGACAACAACGGCTTCTTTAAGGTTACCGGCAGAATTAAGGACATGATCATCCGCGGCGGCGAAAACGTATACCCCAAGGAAGTTGAAGACTTTTTATACACCATGCCCGGAATCAAGGACGTGCAGGTGGTCGGCATCGCCAGCAAAAAATACGGCGAAGAAGTGGGGGCCTTTGTCATTCTGCACCCCGGCGCAGCCATCAGCGAGGAAGACGTCCGCGACTTCTGCCGCGGCCAAATCAGCCGCTTCAAGATTCCAAAATATGTTTTTTTTGTTGACAATTTTCCGCTGACTTCATCCGGCAAAATTCAAAAGTACTTACTGCGGGAAATGGGCGTGAAAAAAGTTGAAGAGCTGGGGATAGCGACGTAATCCCGGTTACATGCCGTATTGCTGTCTTTGCAATTTAGCTTTCTGTAATGTGTCTTTTATTTTGCTTTGTAACACTGACTGTTCACAGGGTTTAGTAATGTAATCAAACGCTCCAAGCTCATAGGCCTTTTCTTTCGCGCTCTCATCATCCAATGATGTATAAAACATTATTGGAGTGAATTTTAAGGCCGCAATATCATTAATTTTGTCGAATACTATCCAGCCGTCCATCATAGGCATGAGAATATCAAGCAGTATTAAATCCGGAACAACTTGGTTGTTATTCAGAAATTCCAACGCTTCTTCTCCTGACTTTACCATAGAAATTTGATACTCATCTTTTAATGACTCTTCAGTGATTGAAAGATGTATCTCATCATCATCAACCAGAAGAATATTCTTACGTGAGTTAACCTCTTCGGCCATTTTATAACCCCTCAATCAATGTTTTTGTTCAGTACACAACTTTAATTTTATTACCCGATACCCGGGTGAAGCAGTCTGCCCGCAAGGGCGCAATCCGCCTCATACATATACCATAAATAGTAATAAAGTACAACCCCTTTTTCTCTTTTCCCCTCCGTGTCCTTCGCGGTTAAAATTCTTCCCTGATTTCTCATTGATTATTTTCCAATTCCCCCTTGATAATTCCGTAAATCTGATCCGAGAGAGCCTGTTTGCGGTCGGCGGCGGAAATATCCGCGGTATTGACCGTCTTGCAAAAGGTAATGCTTACCGGGCCGGGATTCACGCGGTTGTTTTTTTCAAAAATATCGTAGGTGCCGGTAATGGCAACCGGAACAATGACCGCTTCTGACTGAGTCGCCAATTTGAATGAACCGGAGCGGAAGGGCAAAAGGCCGCGTCCGCGGGAACGGTGGCCTTCGGGAAAGATGAGCATGGAGCCGCCGGACTTAATCCGGGCAACGCCGGCATTGATGGTTTTCAGCGCCTTGCGGGGATTTTTACGGTCGATGAAATATCCGCCCAGCATGGGTATCCATATATTCAGAATGGGGGCAAACATCAATTCCTTTTTGGCGACAAAACCGAAAGGCCGTCCCGCATAGGCAAGTATTACCAGAATGTCGATGTAACCTTCGTGATTGCTCACAAAACAGACGCCGCCTGTGCGGGGTATATTTTCCCTGCCCGCAACGGTCACCCGGCATCCCAGCACGGGGAGCATGAAGTGCCCCCAACAGTGGGAGCAAAAATACATTACATACGTCATGGGCTTTTTCAGTCCCAACAGGCTCAACAAAAACCCTATCAATCCAAAGGGAGTTAAGAACAACATCGAAGCAACCAGACACACAACGCTATAAATAGTTCTTATCATGGCGTTTTTTTTCCCTCCTTGCAGCTTAAGCCAGCGCCGCCAATTTTTCACGAATAAATTCGCTTTTTTCCTTCAGGCCGATATTGCCCGCGGTCAGCATCAGCGCATTGGGCTTCTGCGGATCAAGTTTTACCCTGCCCGATGATTCCCGCATAAGCCGCACCAGCCGGTCAACATTGACGCGGGAAACTTTTGCAAACTCAATGCGCACCAGCCCGCCGCGTTCCCGCAACGAAGAAACGGCAAGCTCCCGGCAGATAATGCGAATCTCCGCCAGAGCCAACAGGGAAGCGGCTTCATCGGGCAGGGGGCCAAAGCGGTCCAGCAATGCCGCGTAAACCCGCTCCAGTTCACCTTTGTCCCGTATGGCGGCTATCATCTTATATATTTCCATTTTTTCCTGAGCTGAATCAATATAGCTGTCGGGGATAAAGCCCGAATATTCCAGTTCCAGCAGGGTTTCGGTTTCGGCCTCGTAACCGGAATTTTCAAGCCGCTTGACCGCCTCATCCAGCAGTTTCAGGTACAGTTCAAAGCCGACCGCGTAAATATCGCCCGACTGCTCTCTGCCCAAAAGATTACCCGCGCCGCGAATCTCCATATCCTTCATGGCAATTTTGAAACCGGAACCCAGTTCGGTAAAATCGGAAATAACCTGGAGCCGTTTCATCGCCAATTCGGTAATTGCCTTTTCCTGCGGGTACAACAGATACGCATACGCCACGCGGTCGGAACGCCCAACCCTGCCCCGAAGCTGATACAACTGGGACACGCCGTACATATCGGCGCGGTCAATGATAATGGTATTAACATTGGGAATGTCAATACCGTTTTCAATAATGGTCGTTGACACCAGCACATGAAAACCGCCGTGGATAAAGCGGTGCATAATGTCTTCAAGATCGTGAGAATCCATCTGGCCGTGGGCAGTTTCAACTAACATCTCCGGCACCAGATGTTCAATTTTAAGCCGGGTTTCCCGCAGGGTTTCTATGCGGTTGTGAAGAAAGAAAACCTGCCCTCCCCGCTCAACTTCGCTGCGTATCGCCTGCGCCAGCCGCTCGTCACTATACTCCTCAATAATGGTTTCAATGGGGTGGCGTCCCGGCGGCGGGGAGGTCAACAGACTCATATCCCGGATTTTTAACAGGCTCATGTGTAATGTACGGGGGATGGGAGTCGCCGAAAGGGTCAGGCAGTCAACATTGGTTTTAAGTTCTTTCAGGCGTTCCTTGTCTTTAACGCCAAAACGCTGCTCCTCGTCAATCACTATCAGCCCCAGATTTTTAAATTGCACATCACGCTGAATAATCCGGTGGGTTCCCACCAGCAGGTCAATCTCGCCGTTTTTAACCTGTTCCAGAATAATTTTGATATTTCTGCGGTCAACAAAACGGGAAAGCATGGCGACACGCACGGGAAAGCGGGAAAAACGTTCCTGAAAATTTTCATAATGCTGTTCAACCAGAATTGTGGTGGGGGCAAGAAACGCCGCCTGTTTGCCGCCAATAACCGCCTTGAAGCATGCCCGTACCGCAACTTCGGTCTTGCCGTAACCAACGTCGCCGCAGATCAGCCTGTCCATAGGGTTGGAGCTTTCCATGTCCTGTTTAATTTCTTCCACACAGCGGAGCTGATCCGTTGTTTCTTCAAAAGGAAAGGCCGCCTCGAACATGGTCTGCCATTCCGAATCACCGGGAAAGGCAAAGCCCTGCGACTGCTTGCGTTTTGAATACAGTTCGATAAGCTGCCGGGCGATGTCTTCAACGGATTGCTTGACCCGTCCCTTGCGGTTCTCCCAGCTTTTTGACCCGACCGTATCCAAACGCGGCGGCTGGCCTTCATTGCCGATGTAACGCTGAACCAGATTTACCTGTTCCACCGGCACAAACACCGTTTCGTCCCCCGCGTATTCAAGCTGGATATAATCCCGTTCAAAACCAAACGTGTTAATCCGCTCAATGCCCTTGAACAGGCCGATGCCGTGATTAACATGGACAATATAATCGCCGGGGTTCAGTTCTACAAACGTGTCGATAGGGCTTGAATGTGCGGTCTTGAGGGAACGGGGTATCCGCTTGCGGCGGCCAAAAATTTCGTTTTCCTGTACCAGCATGAATTTCAGTTCCGGCAGGGAAAACCCGGCGGAAAGAGGCGATGCCATTATGGAAAGCAAATCGTTAGGCGCAAGAATTGTCTGTATGCGTTCAGCCTGCACTTCCGATTCGGCGGCCACGACAATATTCCAACCGCTTGCGTGTAACGCGGCAAATTCTTCTTTTAAATAATTAATGTTGCCAAAAAAACTCCGCGCCGTCTCGCAGCCCATATTGATACGGCGGACATCAGGCCCCGGTTCGCTTTTAATATTTTTAAAAGAAATGGTACGGCTGCAGGCGGCAATTAAATTTTTAAAATCAAGCAGCAGGCGTTCCGGCAGGGGATACTGGCGGCACGGCGGTTCTTCCCGCCGCGCGGACTGCTGTTGTACGCCATCCCGCTGCGAGCGCAGATACAAATTGCGGTACTCGCGGTTCAGGCTTTCCTGGGCATTTTCCAGCCGTTCCCGGTCTATCAACACCAGAGTCCCGTCAGTACCAAGATAATCAAGAATAGTCCCAGACACCCTGGCGTCCTTCGTAGTTATATTCTTCGCGGTTACATTATCAAAAGCCAGAGGGTAAAACATTTCTTCGCCGGCAATGCCGCGCTTTTCAATCAATTCCTCGATAATGGCTTTCCCGCCATCGGAAAATTCCTGAAAGACGGCAAGGTTTTTTTCCAGCGTTTCGATTCGTTCATCAGTCCAAACCACTTCCCGCAGGGGGCGGATCAACAACTCCGGCAGTTTTTCGGCGTTGTGTAACAGCGAGCCTTGCAAAAGCGGATCAAAACGTTTTATCGATTCCACCCGGTCAAAATCAAACAGAATGCGGTACGCCTCGGCAGTTTCCGCCGCAGCGTCATCGCCGCCCAGAAAAATATCCAGCACCTCGCCGCGCAGGGCAAACTCCCCGGCTACCTGCACCCGCGGCACCCGTATATACCCGTAAGAGGTCAGCGTTTGGGCAAGGGACGTGGTGTCAATCTTTCCCCCCGGCTTCACGGAAACCAACAGGCTCTTGATATAATCGGGCGGCGGCAGGGGGGTCAGGAATGCCCGTTCGGGAATAATGACCATGCCCGGCTTGCCGGAAACCAGTCCGCTCAGCGTTTTGACCCGTTCCCCGAACACCGCCGAAAGGGGGGCCATTTCGTAATACGGCGCCGCGCCCCACCAGGGGAATTGCAGGCAGGGCAGGGCCAAACTCCGCACGTCAAGGGCAAAGTCCGCCGCGTCAATCTCCTGGGGCACGACGACAAAATACCGCCCCGGCCTGGCAGTATAGAGTTTCGCCAGCAGCAGGGCGCTATATGCGCCTTCACAGCCCTCAATTTCCAGGGGAAATTTCCCCTCCATAAGGGCGGAAAAACAGGCGGAAAACGGCCTGGATCCGCCAATTATGCGCAAAATATCAGGAAAAGATAAGGTTTTCATGCCAATCTGCCGATAATGATAATGTAGAACTGGGTTCTTGGTAAACTCCGCGCACTCAAGCCATAACGCGGATTCCCAGGGTCTGTTCATGGAAAATTAAGACAAAGGAAGCAAGGATGAAATCCAACGGTACTTTTTCAAACGTTATTGTGTGCGCTGTTTTGTTGACATTGCTGGGCATAATTATCCCCCTGCGCATCGGAGCGGCGGAAACAGACTCCGGCGATGTTGATTTTAACATTCGTTTTTTTGACCGGCGCATTTATTATGTTGAGGGCGATCCCATCTATATTCAGGTAACTATAAGCAATAACAGCCCCGCCACCTACCGGTTCAAACTGGCGGATGAGCGGGTTTTTTCCCTGGAATTTGATGTAAAAACCGTCAGCAACCGTCAACTGGAACCGGCGGATATTCTGACCCGCAAACGAACCCAGTATCAGCAGGTTTTTTTCCGCGAGATAGCCGTTGAATCGGGGGAGTCGTTTTCGTTTGTAGAAGACCTGCGCAATTATGTTAATGTGAAGGAACCGGGATCATTGGTGGTTAAAGCATATCTGTACCCGGAACTGTTTCGTTCCGGCATAAGCAAAACGGCGGCGCTCGGCGGCAGTTCCGCTCCTGCCGTGACTTTCGGAACGCTTGAATCAAAGCGGCTCAGCCTCAGTATCAGGCCGCCGGTCGTTACCGGCCCCGACGGCATACCGCTTGAAATGGACATAGCAACTAACGCGACTCTGGTACGGGAACGGTTTGCGCCGGATCAGGTGGTCGAGTATATGTTGAGCGCCCGGCAAAAATCGCAGTGGGAAAAATTCTTCCTGTACCTTGATCTTGAGGCAATGCTGTCGCGGGACGCGGTAAATCAGCGGAAATGGCTTGCCGAAAGCGAGGAAGGCAGAAGGCGGATGATTGAACAGTTCCGCCAGGAACTGCGCAGCGAAGTCAGGGACGGAACCATCTCGGTTATCCCCACCGATTTTTCAATAGAACAAACCCAATACAACAGTTTTGAGGGAAGCGTTACCGTGCTGGAAAAATTCAGGAGCAAAAACAGAAATAACAATAATGAATTTACCGAGTTGAAGCGTTACACCTATTCGGTGCGCCTGAAAGACAATATTTGGACTATAGTGGATTATTCCGTTGTTAATCTGGGGACTGAATGAAGTTACTTCTGGTACTTGGCTCAGACGATAACTACGACGCTGTTTCCCGCAATAGTGCGCCGCTGGGCTTTGAACCAATCCGTTACCGCCATGTACTGAAAGCAATGGACAACATTGACGAAGTTGATCCCGCGGCGATTATCATCAGTGCGCGGGATTTTCCCCGGCACTGGAAGATACTGGTGCAATTTGTCCGCAGTGAACGGTCAAAAGAAACGTGCCCCATTATCATTTTGAAGGGAACCAATTTTAATACCGAAGAAACATCAAAGGCTCTTTTTCTGGGGGTCAATGGAATATTCGACGACACGCTGGAAGATCAGGATGATATTGACCGCCTGCGCGAGATTCTGGGCTGTCCCGGCGGCATGGCCGACGGCATGGCCGACGGCAAGGCCGAACCGGCACATGAGGAGAACCGCTATTTTTTTGTAGAACCCTGGCACCGCATCGGCCTTTTAATTGCAAACATCTCGGGCAAATCAATCCTTATCGCCGACGTTAAAACAATTTCAGCTAACGGGTTGTCGTTTTCTCCCGCCAGTCCCCTGCCGGCACAAGCGGTTACGTTGAACAAAGAACTGCGTGAATGCAGCCTCCGCGCCGGCGACGCGCTGCTTTCGCCGGTCTGCCGCATAAGCGGCGTTGAGAAAAATATTTCGCTGGAATTTGTTTCATTCCCCGACGATGAACGCCGCGTATTTGACCGGTATCTGGAAGAATTTCAGTTACAGGAAGCCTGAAATAAAAATGATGTGCAAAAATCCAACCGGAGGGGGCGCTACACGCGGCGGGCCAGACAGCTCGGGGTGGCAAAAAACCGGGAGAATCTGCCTATGGAGCCCCCCAGCGCCTACATCACCAAACGAATTGTCCTTTGAAAAATGGCGGTATTTAGGCGCTGGGCTGTTACTGTACACCTAGTTTTTGCTTTTACTCCCTGGTCTCCTCCGGCAGGGAATTCCCGGAAATTTTTTTGCCGCCCCGCCTGTCTGCCCGCCTCCTGTAATCCTGTCCACCCCTCCGGCTAGTGTTCTGTAAAATACATTTTTCGATATACATCACGCAAAGGTGCAAAGATGAAAAATATGAATATTTTAACAGAAATTGATACTAAACAAATGAATTCTTACTTAAAATCCCCTAATAAAACATACATTAATTTCTGTGCCTCCGTGCCGCTGTGTGAGTTTATTTCGATATATGTTTTTTACACCACACTAGCCTATTCCCCCTCCGTGGTGAAAAATTCTTCATTAAACGCGGCATAAAAATTTTTTTCAACGATTTTTTTCATTTCCTCTGCGCTTACATCTTCGGTTCCGGCTTCGCGGCGCAGAGCGGTCATTGTTTCCAGAATAGGCCCTAAATCGGCATAACCGGAAAATTGTTTTCCCCGCGGGGGCTGAAAAGGGGCGTCTGTTTCAGTAAGCAGACGGTCGGCGGGGAAAACGGCGCAGCAGCGCATCGCCTCGCGGTGATTAAGCCTGATGACGCTGCCAAATGAAAAGAAAGCGTTTATTCCCCGCCTGAGCAAGGCATCCCCCTCCCCCGCCGTTCCCGGCCATGAATGAAAAATCACCGCCCTGCATTTTTTTAATAAAGCCGCATGGATAAAAATTTTGTGCATGGCGCGGCGTACATGAATCACCAGCGGCAGACCGTGGCGCAGGGCGGCTTCAAGATGGGCGGCAAATAACGCGTCCTGAATCTTTTCCGTTTCCCTGAACGCGGCATTGTATAAATCAAAGCCGGTTTCCCCTACCGCGGCAAGCCGCCCCTGGGCTGCCAGCGTTTCCAGCGCCGCCAACTGTTCATCCGCTGACATTGCCTGCGGCATTTGGGGGTGTACGGCAAAGCAGGGCAGCAACGGCGGCGCGGCATCTGCCTCGCGGGAAAGTTGTTCGCAATAGGTAAATTCTTCCATAGTAGTCGCGCTGGCGGCGCACATGACACCTAACTGCCGCCGTTCATCTTCTGCGGCAGGAAAACACTGTGCAAGATTAAAAGGGTGGCAATGGGCATCGGTAAATAACGCATCCGGCATCTATGGCTGCCTTACCGTCACTAAATGCACCCTGCCGGCGGCAAGGCCCCAGCGACTGCCAACATAGGCGGAAAAAGCATCAGCCTCGCGGGTAAAGGCCCGCGCAAGGGTTGGCCATGAGCCGGAAGATGTATCCTTCGCGGGAAGATCCGCCCGCCGCCAGCCATTTTCAATGCGGGAGGGCAGGGTTTGGCCAAAGTAACGCCCCGCCTGAGAGACCGGCTGCTGTAAAAGATGCGCCATAAATTCATTGACCAACAGGTATTCTTCGGCGGTGTCGTAATGCTGAAAATTAAAATACGAAACGATAAAACGCCGCGCATCTGCGGGAAGCTGCTGCCAGCGGCCGCGGCTAAAGACGCGAAATTCTTCATCAATAAAAAACAGTCCGTGGAATCCCTCGTGCGCCATAAACAGGGAACGGAGGTACGACTCCGATTCCCGTGAAATAGAAATGATCCCTCCCTCTCCCGCCTGTATGCCCGCGCCGGATTCCTGTATTATGCCCGCGTTCAAAAGTATGCGTTCCAGTTCGCGCTCCTCGGCAAGCAGGGGAAAATTTTCTTTACGGGCAGCCTGAAAAAAACGGGCAAGGTCTTCCGCGCGGTAATCGTGGGCATTCCAGCCGTGCAGTTCCGTTATTTCTTCATCGGGGGCCAGCCTCCCCCGAAAGCCGGCCTTTTCAACAAAAAAAGCCAGACGTTTTAACATTCTGTCCTGTACCGCATAATCGGCAGTGTCAAATATCAGCAATGAGGGAAAGCGATCCCAGCGAAAAACTTCATAGCGGCGGTCGCGCCAGTGTTCCACCGGCCACGCAAGAACCATGCCGGGATCCACCGCAATGGGCGCGGGGAACGGAGCAATCTGCGCGTAGACAAGGCGAAAAGAATTGATACGATCCCCCGGCAAGACCAGCATCCCCATGTTAGGCGCAATTATACCCGCGGGGATAACAAGCCGCGGTGAATGTGGGGAAAAAATAAAACGGCGGCCTCCCGCGTCAATGACGGTTTCTTTTCCCGGCAGTAAATCCGCCGACAATGCCGGAAAAAAGCCGTCCGGCATGGCCGCCGGCGGCGGATCAATCACCCATGCGGAATCCTCCGGCCTTGGGGACACAAAGGGACTGGCATATATATGATTCTGCACACGGTAAAAACCATACCACCGTTCCGTAAAATTAATGGAATGAATCTGCAAATGGCCGCCTTTTCCGGTCCGGTTTTCACCTTCATCGTCCGCCGGGACAATGCTAAAATGTTCGGGAAAAAAATCATCTGCAGGAATGGCGTAATGAAATACGCCGTCAAAAACACTGTCGCCAAAATTGCTCATCTGCGGCAAAACCCAGGAATGAGTTCCGGTTTCCAGAACAAGCCGCTGTTCCCCGGTCAATGAATATTCTATTTCAAAAGATGACGGCTCATCTGTCAGAAAAGAAGGAGCTGCCGCAAACCGGTATTCCAGTTTTTTGGGCCGGGAAAAATCCATCAATCCTTCGGCAGCCTCGCGGCTTAAACCGAACAGAATCGGGTTTGTCCCCCGTACCGGAAGAAACAAAACAGGCCGTAACTTCGGCCCGCATGAATAAATAAATATTGTCAATATTATTAATAATAATTTCGCCGTTAAACGCCCAAAAATCATTACAGTACAACAATATCCCTGGCTATCAATGTGGCCAGGGCGAATTTTCGTTCCATAGCCTCTCCCGCTCCAATGCCCAGAAAATTTTCAAGTTTGGCGCGAAAAGACACGGGCAGCACCGGCAGTTCCAGCGCCTGTTTGTAATAGGCTCGGTGCGAAGGCTCGAAATGACGGTTAATGCAGAACAGAACGAGACAGGCGGTCTTGATAAAACCGGCTGAAGCTATCAGATAGTGAAATTCATCGCCCTGAAAAGAAGCCGCCCCCAAATCGGAAAGAAAATGTTCCATTTTTGACTGGGCCGCCCCGCGCATATTCTCCCAAAATGCGTCCCCGATACGGGTAAGGCGTTTGCGTATATCGTGTATCCAGTTACTGCGGGAAAAAACAATTTCCCCATTGGCCAGCCGGTAGAAACCATAGGTTCCCGAATCTTTAATCAGCCACAGGGAATCCAATTTGGTATCGGCAATGGATACCAATTCTTCCGTTTTTTCAATCAATTTATATTCCAGCCGCACCGGAATGTCGCCGATGAGGAACCGGTCTTTTTCGTTTTGGCCGGAACTCTCAAAAGCCGCTACATCGCCGCCGTAAACCCGGCACCGTTCCTGAACGCCGGGGATGGGGCCGGAACAAAACACATCAAGAATCAGGGCAAAATACGGGTCAAGAGTATCCGGCAAAGCCGCCTCATTCAGGGTAATGCACTCAACACCGGGCCATTGGGAAAGAATTCCGGCAAACCGCTCAACCAGAACGCTGGTTTTGTATTTCATAATATCCCCCCGTATATATTAACATAGCAAGGGGGGCACGTAAAGCACGGCGCAGCCGTGTGAATGAGTGAATTTATCATGCCCCAGCGCCGGACAAGGTAACCAAGATGAGTAAAAGGAGGTGAGCTTTAGCTCGCCGTCCGCGCTGCGGTCAGAGGGAGGTATGTAGCGGATTACAGAAAGTTTATTAACCGCGGAGGATACCTGCCTGTACAGGCAGGCGGAGAACACGGAGGGCAACTTGGTCACTGAGATTGTCGAAGTGACCGATGACAAAGGGTGGTACCCTGAGCCCTTCGGCAAGCTCAGGAAACACCTGTCGAAGGGTACCCCTTGTCGAAGCGACCGAGTTCCCCTCCGTGATAAAAATTTTTCACTTTTTTTCCCAAACCACTAATGCTTTTTACCACTTTCTACCCTATATAGTATATGAAAACTCAAGATAAGCTGCTTGAGCAACCATTGCTCCGGCAGCGTCACAACCCGCTTAATGATTACCTGTTTTACAAAATCATGGGCGAAAAAGGCGATGAAGTCCAATTACTCGGATTCCTGAACGCTGTCCTCGGTAAAACCGGGGCGGATTGCTTCACTTCCGTGGACATTATCGAAAACAAATCTTTTACGCCGAAAGTCATCGGCGACAAGGCCAGCGTCCTCGACGTACGCGCCGTCCTCCAGAGTAAAACCAGAGTCAATATTGAGGTTCAAATCCGCAACCAGTACAATATGGACCGCCGCAGCCTGTTTTACTGGGGTAAGGAATACACGGAGAGTCTGGGAGCGGGGCAGGATTACGGTGAACTGCCCGATGTCATAGCCATCAACATTGTTGATTTTGACTATTCTCCGTCAGAAAATTTCCACACGCGGTTTCATCTGCGGGAGGACAGCGACCCGGACATTATCCTGACCAACGCACTGGAAATTCATTTTCTGGATATGGTAAAATACAGGCGGGCGGTTAAAAAGGGCGTGATGAACGACCCGTTGAGCCGGTGGATGGCATGGTTCAACGAAAAAAGCCCGCCTGAATTACTAGCGGAGGTGGTAAAGATGGACAGCGCGATACAAACGGCGAACGAACGGATGGTGTACGTGACCGGAGACAAGGAAGCGATACGCGCCTACGAGCGGCGGCAAATGGCGTTATCTGATTATACCAGCAGCATGAACTACGCCATCGGGGAAGGCATGAAGAAAGGTCTCAGGCAAGGCATGAGAAAGGGCATGGCAGAAGGCCATGCAAAAGGCATAGCGGAAGGCATGAAAGAAGGCCGTCAGGAAAGCACCCTGGAAATTGCCCGCAAAATGAAAAACGCGGGGCGGCCGTTAAGTGAAATTCAGGAATTTACCGGCCTCCCTATAGAAACCATTGAACGGCTGTAGGGAATGGGGAATGGTGGCTTCGGCGCTTCGGCGCTTCGGTCACTTCGACAAGTGTTCCCTGAGCTTGTCGAAGGGCTCAGTGACCGGATTGAGGTCGCTCCCTGAGCCTGTCGAAGGGCCGTGTCTCCCGCCGCGCACTCGGCTTGCTAAAGCAAGCCGGCCTTATCGTACACTGTGGCTTTTACTGTGCGCGGTAACCGGTCGCATTACTCAATGTAACGCCGCTTAACGCGGCGC
>JAITCL010000096.1 GCA_031283105.1 Treponema sp.
AATATGCCACGAAATTGTGAAAGACGGATACCGTTTGGGTTTAGTAACCGATGACGAGATGAGGGAATTTGAAGCGGATAGTTTTGTTTCCGCGCCCCAGGCATTGTATGCGGCTGAAACACCCGGAGAAACGGGGTATGTCGCCGCCCCATCATCATAAACACACACCCCCTCTTCTTCCTCCGTGTTCTCCGCGCACTCGGCTACCTAAAGGTAGCCGGCATTTCTGTAAGCAGTGGCTTTCATTGTGCGCGGTAACCGGTCGCATTTATTCGGTCAACGCCGCTTAACGCGGCGCTGTTATTCGGTTATGTGGTTAAAAATTCTTTTTTAATTCCCGATAAACAGTATTTCCGGCTCAAGGTCAAAACCAGCCGCCGTTTTGACCCGTGCGGTAACTTCGTCAATCAGGGTGCGGATATCCGATGCGGAAGCTCCGCCGGTATTAACGATAATATTGCCGTGCCAGGGGGCCACCTGTGCGCCGCCTGTGCGCAGTCCGCATAAACCCAACTCGTCAATGATTTGTCCGGTCGGCTTGCCGAAAGCCGGATTGTTCTTGAAAACCGAACCGGCGGAAGGGTAGCGGTAGTGACCTTTGGCTTCACGGTCTTTACGGTGGGAATCCATGAGGGCGCGAATCTGCTGTTCTTTACCGGGTGTTAGGTGAAATGATGCGGAAAGAATTAATACATCGCGGCCCTGAAAAGGGCTGTGTTTATAACTAAATTCACTTTTGTTGGCGGGCAGCCGCAAACGTTCCGGCTTTGAACCGGAAAAGTCGATAACTTCCGTTTCGGTTATTACGTCGGCGATTTCCTGCCCGTAGCAGCGGGCATTCATCCAAACCGCTCCGCCGATGCTGCCGGGCATACCGGCAAGAAATTCCAAACCGGAAAGCCCGGCATCTGCGGCAATTTCAGCGGCTGCGTCAATGTTTGTCCCGGCGCGGAATTCCAGAATTCCTTCTTGCCGCCGTCCCGTTTCTCCCGCCCAGCCGCCGGTGTCCAGCACAATCCCCCGAATGCCCGCGTCCGCGGCCAGAATATTCGCCCCGCCGCCCAGCACAAAAACCGGTATATGTCCGGCGCGAGCGGCGGCAAGCAGCGCGGCGGCAAACGCGGGAAAATTTTCACCGGAAGGTTTCAGCCAGCAGTCTGCCGGGCCACCCGCCCTGAAAGTACTGTGAGCGGCCATTGGTTCGTTATAACGGACTTCAACAGCGCAGGGATTTTCTGCCAGGCAGGCTTCAACCATGTGAATGATATTGTCAAAAAAAGTGTCTGTCACCATTACTCCGTAAAGACCGGTTCCAGTTCAATGGCGAGTCCGTCAAGTACGGCAACCGGTACGGTATCTTTTTCACCGTAACTGCGGCTGATTATCTTTTCTCCTTCAAAGAGATAAACGGTAAGGGTCTTGTATTCTCCGTCCAGCACCCAATATTCACGCACACCCGCTTCACGGTAGACATTGAATTTTCTCTGCATTTCAATTGCCGTATTCGACGGCGAAAGAATATCCGCTACAAAATCGGGAGCGCCCCGGCAGCCTTCCTTGCCGCGTTTTTCCTTGTCGCAGACAACCGAAAGGTCGGGCTGTACTACCGTGTCATCGCTTTCATCTTCTTCATAAAAAAGCCGCACGTCATAGGGCGCGGGATACACTTTACAGGGCTTACCCGTCAGGAAGACGGCAAATTGTTTGCCCAATTCCATGAGCATAGCCTGATGAAAGGCATTGGGCGCGGACATGGCGTAGGCTTCACCATTAATAATTTCATAGCGCTCGCCCGGCTTAAGTTCCCATGCCTTGTAATCGGCATAAGTCCAGGGCTGGTTCTCTATGTCTTCTTGTAACAATGCGTCCGACATGGGTATAGTCTATGCCTTAAATTACACTTTATCAAGTTAGTTAGAGCAACAGCAATTGCTTTACTATATTACACACCAATAGCGCGTAAATCGGCACAGGAGACAGCGCCAGCAGCGGGCGGAAACGCTTGTAGAAGTGATCAAGATGTATGCCTAAAAATTTTACTTGGGGGCAATTCTAACAAGCACCGCACAAGCCATTTCCTGCGGAAACGGCTTGTGCGGCTGCCTATAAGGTTTGCTCCAAAAGCCCCCAACAACTAAAAGCACGGCGTAGCCGTGTAGATGAATAATGCCGCACGTTGTAGCACCAATAAATGCCGCAATCTGCACAAATGCAAGGCATTCTTTAGAATGCCGTCAGTGCGCCAAATTACTTTATTGGGCATACATCTTACCAGTACCTACAATCTCACCGTAGGAGGTTCGCCCGCACCCTCCGACTGTCTTCTACCATCACAGGTGGCAGCATTTACGGTTATAGGGTGGAATAAGGCGGCACAGGGAGACAGTGCGGGGTTGCCCCCTATGATGGTACAAGCCGGCCAGCAGGGTTGTCGCGGGGCAGCGGAAACATTTGGAATTCTCCGCCGGAGGAGATTGCGAGAAACAGTAACACAGTGGGGACAGTAAAAGCCCAGCACTTAAATGAAATAAGAATTCGTAGTATCACGATTCGCATAGTATTTAAGTGCTGGGTAGCTCCGTAGGCGGACTCTACAAGGTTTCTGCTGCCCCGCGGCGGCCTCGCTGGCTGGGTTTATACCCGTTGAGTTCCCCCATCTGTTTTGGCAGCCCCGGTGCTGTTCCCTGTGCCGGTTTACATACTATGTGCGTATGTGAAAAACTAAAAAATGCTGCCACCCTGATAAACGCCTATTTTACTACCACATTTACCAGTTTATCCGGCACGGTGATAACTTTCGCTACGGTGTGCCCGCCTGTCCATTTGAGAATACCCGGCAGGGCAAGCGCGGTTTTTTCAAGTTCTGCCGAAGCGGTTCCGGCGGCGGCGGTAAACTTGTCGCGGATTTTGCCGTTCACCTGTACCACCACGGTTACTTCATCGTCATGGATTAAGGCTTCATCGTAAAGCGGCCAGCGGCTGACGGACACGGATTCGGTATGCCCCAGTTTTTCCCAAAGTTCTTCGCCGAGGTGGGGGGCGTAAGCGCTGATCATAATGACCAGCGGTTCCCAAAAACTGCGGGGAATTTCAGCTAACTTTGCAAGCTCGCCTGAATAGATCATCATCTGACTGATGGCGGTATTAAAGTTGAGGCTTGCCGTATCATCGCTGACTTTCTTAATCGTGCGGTGGAGAAGTTTGGTCAGTCGTTCCCTGTCTTCGGCGGAAACCCCATCCTGTTCCCCATTCCCTATTCCCTATCATCCACAGCCGTTCCAGAAAACGCGATACGCCGACCAGGCCCGCCGTATTCCAGGGCTTGCTCACTTCCAGCGGCCCCATAAACATTTCATAAACCCGCATGGCGTCGGCGCCGTATTCTTTGATAATGTCATCGGGGTTGATTACATTGCCCCGGCTCTTGCTCATCTTCTGGTTGTCTTCGCCGAGAATCATTCCCTGATTGATCAGCCGCTGAAACGGCTCGATGGTATTTACCAGGCCGCAGTCATAGAGAACCTTGTGCCAAAAGCGGCTGTATAACAGGTGCAGTACCGCGTGTTCAGCGCCGCCGACGTAGAGGTCAACGGGCAGCCAGTAGTTGATTTTGTCCTGCGCGGCGAAGGCGGTATCGTTGTAGGGGTCGAGGTAGCGCAGGTAGTACCAGCAGGAACCGGCCCATTGGGGCATGGTGTTGGTTTCCCGGTGCGCTTTTCCGCCGCATTTTGGGCAGGTAGTATTTACCCATTCCGTGATACCCGCCAGCGGAGACTCGCCGGTGCCGGTGGGCGCATAGGAGCTGACCTGCGGCAGTTTCAGGGGCAGGTCGCTTTCAGCTAACGGCACTATGCCGCATTGGGGGCAATGCACCACCGGAATAGGCTCGCCCCAGTAGCGCTGGCGGCTGAAAATCCAGTCCCGCAGTTTGTAATTAACCGCCCGCTTGCCGATGCTTTTTTCTTCAAGCCAGTCCGTTATGCGCTTTTTGGTCTCCGCCGTTGGTAAACCGTTAAAGGTGCCTGAGTTGACGGAATAGCCGTCTGCTATAGTACACTCAGGCGGCTCATGGGCATAGTTTCCGTCAGCGTCAAATTTTTTCGCTACAACCTGCACAATCGGCAAATTAAATGCTTTGGCAAAATCCCAGTCGCGTTCATCGTGGGCGGGAACCGCCATAATCGCCCCCGTGCCGTAAGAAATCAGCACATAGTCGGCTATCCAGACGGGTATTTTTGTATCGTTCACCGGATTGACCGCATAAGCGCCTGAGAATACGCCGGTTTTTTCTTTGGCGAGGTCGGTGCGTTCAAGATCGCTCTTGCGGGCCGCCGCTTCAATATACGCGCTTACCGCCTGTTTCTGTGCAGGGGTGGTGATTTTTTCAACTAATGGATGCTCCGGCGAAAGCACCATATACGTTGCGCCGAACAGGGTGTCGGGCCGCGTGGTGTAAACCTCAATGGCTTCGTTATGGCCGTCAATGGTAAAGGTAACATTCGCGCCCTCGCTGCGGCCAATCCAATTGCGCTGCATAAGCTTGACCGGTTCCGGCCAGTCCAGACTGTCAAGATCGGCAAGTAAGCGCTCGGCATAGGCGGTAATTTTCAGTATCCACTGACGTATCCGCTTGCGGGTAACTTTGGCGCCGCAACGGTCGCACAGGCCGTCTTTCACTTCTTCGTTGGCAAGGCCGGTCTTGCAGGAGGGGCACCAGTTAATCGGGCTTTCCGCTTCATAGGCAAGGCCCTTTTCAAACAGTTTCAGAAAAATCCACTGAGTCCAGCGGTAGTAATCCTCGTTTGATGTATCGACTTCGCGGTTCCAATCGTAGGAAAAACCCAGCGCCTTTATTTGCGTGCGGAACATTTCAACATTTGCCGCGGTGGTAACGGCGGGGTGGGTTCCGGTTTTTATCGCGTAATTTTCCGCGGGAAGGCCGAATGCGTCAAAGCCCATAGGGTGCAGCACATTGTAGCCGTTCATGCGGAGGTAGCGGCAGTAGATGTCCGTGGCGGTATAGCCTTCCGGGTGGCCGACGTGAAGCCCCTGCGCGGAAGGGTAGGGGAACATATCAAGCACATAACGCCGCTTGTCTTTGGGAAAGGCGCTGTCTTCAACCGCCCTGAATGTTTGGTGATCAGCCCAGTATTGTTGCCATTTAGGTTCGATTGTTTCAAAAGGGTACTTCATAAATGAATTATATGATATTTGGGGATAAATGAAAATAGCCGACAGTTTTCATTTATGAAAGAGGTCTTGCTACATACCTCGCTTTAGTCCGAGCGCACTGCCTCACCTAAAGGTTCGGCGCACTTATTCTAAATGGGGATTTTATTTAGCGCCACGCTATGCTGCATTATTCGTCCACACGGCTTCGCCGTGCACCGTTGAGCGCCGCGGCGCAAACGGCTGGATAAATCCCGCCCAATAAATACGCCCGAACCGGTGAGGGCGTTTTTGTTACCATGTAACATGGCGTAGGCCCAGTAATGCAACGCTTACAGTAATGACATAGGGTCGGCCTCATTTTACTCGTCATGGATGACTTGTCCGGCGCCGGAACGTTTGGATTTTGGTCATCCACACACTGCGTGTGCGTTTAATTGTTCCCATTTGGGTTCGATGGTTTCAAAGGGATACTTTGCCATGATGCGGAACTCCTTGCGGGTATCATTATGCCACGATACACAACGAAAGGGAAGGGGGTGGCGGTTCGGGGATAACGCGCCTAATCATGTTACACCTAACGATGTAAAGTCCGCTCAATGTTTCGCGTGTACATCCGGGCGTTATTCGAATCCTAGGGATGGATTTACTGTCCCCATCATCCACTAGTTAAGGTGAAAAACATTGATTTTCTTTTAAAAAAGCCGTCCTTCTTGCCTAAATCCTCAAAGATTGGTATCTTTACTATAGAGGTATTAGGATGGCAGTTAAGGTAAAACCAGTATAGCCAATAACCAGGAATATTTTTATGAATATGTTAAAAAAAATGGAGGAAAGTAAAATGTTAAAACATCGGCCTTTAATAAATGTTACTATAGCTAAAATTATTCAATGCACAGTATTATTTATTTTTTTTGGGTGTAGTCATAATAACGATATTCTGTATACAACATCTGACGATTTGATAATAAAATTTTCTGAATATAAAGAATTGCCGCCAATATATAAAAATCAAATTTTTCAGATTACTGGTGAAATAATATTTAAACAACAAGCAAAAGATAATATTCCATTTAAAAATAAATCAAATATTTATTTTGGGGAACGCGATGAAAACAATAATTTTATTTGGAACAAAATTATTGTTTGTTATTTTGATACTTTAACTCGTCATTTATTTAATGTTGGTGATAATGTTATTATTCAAGGTTCTTGTAAAGGAATTGCCAGTGATGGAGTTATAATTTTTGAAAGATGTAGAATTGTCAGGCCGGCATTTTAGTTCCTGTGGCCGCGCCGGGTGACAGTTTTTTTGTTTGAAACCAAAACCTATATCGTTTAATAAACAACAGCTAATTCCTTACGACATAAGGAATTAGCTCACTTTGGGGAGTGGAGGATTCGAACCTTCGAAGGCTGAGCCAACAGATTTACAGTTCAAGCCACTTCCATATCACTAGCATTCAACTAAGTAAAAATACCGTTATTATTATAGAAAAAACTGGATTTTTTGTCAAACATTTATGATATGGAACTTCCTGACATCTTGTGAAATTTGCTGAATTTTTCGGTTTTGCTCATAGCTCCTGCTCATAGTAACCATGATTATGGTACTATTCCTTATGATGGAGGGCATTATGAAATACCTGATAATAACAGGCAATCCAAAACAGGACGGGCTTTGCCATGCGGTAACAGAGGCAGTAAAGAAAGGAGCGGAAGCCGGCGGAGCGATTGTTGACGTACTGAATGTTACGAAAATAGAACGCTGCCATGTCTGCGGAACCGGTTGGGGAACGTGCCGGGAAAAACACTCTTGCGCTTTTGGGAATGACGGATTTAACGAAGCGCAAGCTAAAGCGCATGAAGCCGATATGCTCTGCTTCATCACTCCTGTTTATTGGGGTGAAGCTGAGGAAAGCTTTAAATGCTTTTTTGACCGTTTGCGCCGTTGTGAGTTTGATATGCCTTGGGGTAAGCAGCGGGACAAGAAACCGGCTTTTTCAGGCAAGCAGGTTCTTCTTATCGCTTCACCCGGCGGCAGCGGGAATGGGATGTTTTCCTGTCTGGAGCAGTTGGACCGGTTCTGCCGGCACACTAGGGCTGCCATCTTCGACTACATCGGGATAAACCGATGGAACAATGATTACAAAAAGCAGACTGTATTTGAGGCTGCTAAGGCGATGGCAAGCGGACGCAAAAATGGGGATTCAATATAAGTTCACAATGAATGTAATCGGATAATAAGACAAGGCTATGCTATTACAACCTTATCCGCTATATCTGTTATTGCGTCAAAAGATGTATTGACTTCAATATCAATAATCATTATCATTATAATGAAGATGAAAGCGGCTGAAGATATAAAACAGTTTTTTGATACTCATGGGGGGCTTCTGCGTACCAGGGAGCTTTATGCCCAAAAAATCTTTTACAAAGACCTGCGGCAGTTTGTTTCTGACGGCTATATTGAAAAAGTCCGCTATGGCTACTATCAATGGCTGGATGAGGATAATCCCAGTGAAGCCCGGCTCATCAATCAGCTTTTCCCGGACGGCATCCTGAATATGTACACCGCCCTCTTTTATCACGGCTACAGCGACCGGACGCCTTCCGCATGGCATATCGCCGTCAGCAAGGATTCGGGAAAGTCAAGGTTCAAGATAGACTACCCTTTTGTCCATCCTTATTTTGTGGAACCCGCTCTGCTTGATGTCGGGCTTAATTCAGGCGATATTGACGGAAATACGGTACGCATCTACGACAAGGAACGGACAATATGCGACTGCCTCCGATATCGAAATAAGATGGACCGGGAAACCTTTAATAAAGCGATTCGTGCGTATGTCAATGATTCGTCAAAGAGTATTCTCCGCCTGATGGAATATGCCGGAATCCTGCGGGTTACTGATACGGCAAAAAACCTTGTGGGGGTGTGGCTTTAATGGCTGAACGTCCTGCACACGCAGACTTAGGGGCTTCTCTATTGGCAAAACTGAAAAACAAGGCTAAAGCCGCCAATATCAGCTATCAGCAGATTTTACGGCTTTTCTTTCAGGAGGAGTTTTTACGGCGGCTCTCCAAATCCGCATATGCGGAAAACTTTATCCTGAAAGGCGGTCTCTTTATTTATACTTTGACCAATTTCAAGAGCAGGTCAACGGTTGATATAGACTTCATGCTTCGTCGGCTTGATAACAGCCCGGAGAGAATAGACAAGGTAATAGCGGAAATCCTTGCAATTCCAACCGGCCTTAATGAGACAGTATTGTTTAAAGCGGGAAAATCAGCGCCGATAGCCGTCCAGCGGGAGTACCGCGGTATAAGTTGTCAGATTACCGGCCACATAAAAAAAGTGCGCCTGCCTTTTAGCGTGGATATTGGCATTGGGGATGTGGTTCTCCCAAAGCCTGAAAAGCGGATTATTCAGCCCCAGCTTGAAGGCTATGAAGCGCCTGGTATTTATACCTATTCCCTTGAAAGCACGATTGCGGAAAAGTTAGATGCGATACTCCAGCGTTTTGAACTGACCGGACGCATGAAAGATTTTTATGATATATACTATCTGGCGCTTACTTTTGACTTTGAAGGGGAAAAACTGTCATCTGCCATATCTGAGACTTTGAAGAACCGTAAAACCAATATAAGCCCGGATAGTTTTGCCCGGATTGTAAAGCTTGCTGACGATAACGATATTCAGATGCGTTGGCGGTATTTTCAAAAGGTACTAAACCAGACAGGGCTAGCCCTGTCTGATGTTATGGGTTTGCTGGATAGTTTTTTACATCCGATTTTTGATAGTCTATTATCTGGCAATAGTCTAATAATGAAATGGAGCGCGGATAAAAAGAGATGGGAATATGGGGAATGATAAGGCTTCATAATGCGTTCCGTTGCCAAAGTCCTGGACAATCTTGGTTTTCAGTTAAGCGTCAGGCAGAAAGTGCCAGCATAAATATTCAAAGTGTCGTAGTTTCTAAGCCCGGTCAACACACCCGTCCAAAATTCCGCCCCTTCGTTTTCCGCTATCCAAAGCCCTCGGACTAAAGTCCATAGGAGTATCTTTCCAGTTAACTGTTTTAGTAACCCGTCTTGCCCTGCTACTTCATCCCGGGGCAGCCCCCTGAAGTCGATATTATCCTTTTCCTTCTTTTCTCTTTTTCGTGCCATGACCGTATTCTCGCCGATGTTGCCGCCCCGGACGGGACAGCTCTCCCGCATCCATTTGAAGGCGGTTTCTATTGCCTCGGCTTCGGTAGTCTTTTTAGTAGATACCGCCGGGAGGTATCCGCCTTTTTTGTCTTTTTATTGGACATAAAAGAACCTCCGGCCTTTGCGCCGGAAAACCGAGAATCTGCCACTGATGAACGCATTACGGCCAAGAACGCCCCGTGCGGGGTAGTTCTTAAAAATAAAAATCCCGTAACTCTATACAACGTAAAGACTTACGGGCAGGTTGGGGAGTAGAGGATTCGAACCTTCTAAGGCTGAGCCAACAGATTTACAGAAGCCAATTTATTCCCACTCTGAATCCTATGATATACCATATTGTTTTATGATGCCGTATTATGCATATTTATAAAATAAATTTGTAAATATGTCAAGTGCCTTATGATGCTTTTTGCAATCCTAAGATGCTCTACAGAGACCTTCCATACAGAAAATTTGGCAATTTTTTGGCACGGTTTTTTGTCTTTCCAAATAAAAAATTCATTTTATGAAAATAAGCCAACAGATTTTGTGTATATTGGCTGTGAAATGAGTACCTCCGTGATGCCTCAAAATAAAAATCTAACTATAGTCAGACGGCATGAAGGGCGGAAACGGCGAAGGCATTCCCCCCTTCAGAATTTACAACCCTGTTCAGCGACACCAGGGCATCAACAGCATTGTGGACTTCCCTCTGGAGCTTCACCGGATCGTACATGGTAAAGCGCCTTGTCAGTTCCGCCTTAATTTCACCGCAGAGATCCGGCGAAACCAAAAGCCGCTGTTAAGGACTGATAACATTTTTATCATACACCTTTTTATTTTTGCACCAACCCTTGTTTTGTTTATAAGTTTGACGGTGGGCATAAAGAAGTTCAACAGAGGGTAAAGGGAGCGGCAGACGTTGGCGAGGGCGTCCCTCTCCGCCGCCGCGCAGAAGCGGTAATAGCCCATGAAGTTTCTGACGCAGGTGAAGTTTTTCTGTTCGACAAAAAAGTTGTCGTTCTTGCTGTAGGCCCGCGAGCGGGTAAACTGGAGACGCTCGTCGCGGTACCATTTGAGCAGGGCTGAATTGATAAACTCGCTACCATTGTCGCTGTCTATGCCCGTAAGGGGGGAAAGGGAGGGAGGATTTGATGTCCAGCAGGGCCTGGAAGACCCATTTATGGACCTTGTTGAGCGTAGGACACAGTTTCGTCCAGCCTGAATACACGTCGGTGGCGGTAAGGGTAAGACAAAACTCCCCTGAATCCGAGGTTCCGCAGTGGTGAACCGTGTCAATCTCAAAGAAACCGGGCTTTTTGTCGGCGTCGGCGTAATAGGTGCGGACGGGAATCTGCTTTTTCAGCAGTTTCCCAGGTTTTGTCCCGCTTTTCCCTTTGAGGGCGAGCTTCTTCTTGTCCGCTTTCAGCAGCCTGTCGATAGTGGACGGGCTGACGGACAAAAGCAGTTCTTTGTCTTTTTCCGTTATGTGAAACGGCTGTTCCAGAAAACACATCTGCTCCCGCATGAAGGGGGCAAGTATCTTTCC
>JAITCL010000103.1 GCA_031283105.1 Treponema sp.
CTTGTGGACGATCATGATATAGACTTTACTCAGGAGATGCTGGTATCGCCCGTTTTCCGTTATTCGCTCATCATGGGGAAAATACTCGGCTCCGGCTTTGCGGCAATATTCAGCATGGCGGGAACTTTGATTGTCGGATTGGTTATGGGCATAACACTGCCGTTAGACAAATTACTTTTGATTCTCGCTTTATCGCCGCTAATGTGTTTATCCGGCGGAGCGCTTGCGATGATAATCATCGGGCTTATAAAAAACAAAAAAGCCGCAAACCTCGCCGTGATGCTCATCATCATGCCGCAAATGTTTCTTTCGGGCGCGATTATTCCCATTAATAATTCATCGGGAGCCCTCTTTGTTTTTAGCCGCATACTGCCGATGACCTATTGTCTTGATTTGATGCGGTCGGTGGTTTATGCAGGGACGCCGGAATATGACAGCGTAGTAATGTTTAATCCTTTTATCAACTGCGCCGTTATTGTTACGTTGACGATACTATGCCTTATCATTGGGACTTTCTTCTTTGCGCAATCGGAGAAAAACAGGTAGAATTGGAAATGTATGGCGGATAAAGCGACAGAAATATATATAAGTTTAAAACAGCGGCTGTTAAATTTTATCCGTTCACGGGTCAGCCGCATTGAAGACGCGGAGGATATTTTACAGGATGTGTTTTATCAATTCAGCCGCGTGGATAATATCATTAATCCGATAGAAAATATTTCAGCATGGCTCTACCGCGCCGCCCGCAACAGAATAATTGACCATCATAAAAAGAAAAAAGATGAACCGTTACCCGCGTTATACGATGAAGATACCGATGAGTACATTTTTGACGAGATAGCGGACATTATTTACGGCAAAGAGGCAACGCCGGAAACAGAAATGCTGCGCTCATTGGTTTTTGAGGAAATACAAACAGCCCTTGCCGATTTGCCCAAAGAACAGCGTGAAGTTTTTGAGATGACCGAGTTGCTGGATTTTTCGGTAAAAGAAACTGCGGAAAAAACCCATACGCCGGTTAATACCGTTCTTTCACGCAAACATTACGCGGTAAAGTTTTTGCGGAAAAGACTGGAAGAATTGTATGCCGATGTTATGGAGAAGTACAAATAATGTGGGCAATATTGTTAGTATGACATTTGCCGCTTATACGCCATATCCCAAAACAGGTATTCAAATTCAACGCTGGAGATAAAAATTTCCGCTATTTTTTCACGCTGTTTGTCTGTCATGTTTGAAACGAGATTATCAAGCGCGTCGTAGAACCATTCAAAAGAATCCGAAAATTCATCGCTGGCGTAATTCTCGATCCATGTTTTATAGAAGTTGCCGTCCAGACCATCGGCGTACTGCTCTTTCAGGCGTTTGGCGTAATCGGCGTATGTCCACGCGCAGGGAAAGACAGCGGCAAGAATTTCCGCCAAACCGCCTGTTTGACCGAACGCGAGCATATTGGCGGTGTACGCATTGTTATACAGCGAAGGCTTAACGGAAAGCATTTCTTCCCGCGTTACGCCAAAGCCTGCCATATACTCGCGGTGTAAATTCATTTCATTTGCGAGGATAGCATGCTGTATTGTGGAAAAGCGCGTCATCAATTCTTCCGTATCGGATTTTACAGCGGCTATGGCAAAAACTTTTGCGTACTGCAGCAGGTATTGGTAGTCCTGCAGCAAATAAAATTTAAATTTTTCCCTGTCCAGCGTACCTTTTCCGAGTTCCTGCACAAATGGGTGATGGTAACCTTCTTCCCAAACCTTTGCCGCTTTTGCTTTCAAACCTCTTGAAAATGACATAATTACTCCTCCTCATTATATTAGTCCACGGGCTTTCAGCCCGGGGGCAGCGGCGCACTGCGAAAATCATCAATCGCGTAATCCGCTGTCTTTTTTATTTCTTCCCAATCGTTTGCCGATGTCTTGTCATACACGGCGCAGACGCTCATGCCGGCGCTTTTGGCGCTTTTTACCGCCGCGAGTATGTCCTCAAAAACCAGGCAGCCGCCGACTGGTACGCCGGTTCTTTGCGCGGCAAGCAGAAAAACATCGGGGCGTGATTTTCCATGCCCCGCTTCGTCCGTGTTACAAATAACGTCAAACATAGTATCAATACCGTTGTTACGCAGTACGGGATCACAGAGTTCAGCGGACAGGGAAGTTGCGACCGCCAATTTTAGCCCGCGCTCCTTCAGCGTCATAAGGTACTCTTTGGCATAGGGCTTCATTTGCACTGTGTGGCTGTAGGCGTATGCCGCCATGTCGTTCCATTCGCGCATAAGGCCGTCAATGCTGTCCGATAAAGCAAAACGCTTAATCGTATAGGCGGCGGTTTCATGAAAGGTCATTGACGAAATAGCGTTCATGTAATCGGGCGGAACGGCGATTCCCCGCTTTCCCAGAAAATCAACATCAATTTGATTCCACACGCCCATTGAATCAAGCAGGGTGCCGTCAAGATCAAAAATATACGCCTTATATGCCTTCATTGTACGCCCATTGTGTTTTTGAACAGCGTTTTCAATTCACGCGCCGCGCCGCAGGGGTCTTTTTGGGAAACAACAGCGGAAACAACGGCTATTCCGTCAATTCCTGTTCCCGCAAAAAGCGGCACGGTGTCTTTGTTAATGCCGCCAATCACCACAATAGGGATTTTGATTTCCGCGCGTATCCGGCGCAGTTCATCCATACCGGTAAGGTTTGCGTCTGTTTTAGTACCGGTTGCGAACATCGCGCCCACGCCCAGATAATCAGCGCCCATAGCGGCGGCGGCAGCGGCTTCGGCCACATTGCCTACCGAAACGCCGATAATGGCGTCTTTTCCCATTATACGGCGCACCATTTCAAGAGGCAAATCCTCCTGCCCGATATGTACGCCATCCGCGTTTACCGCTAACGCAATATCGGCGCGGTCATTGATAATCAGCGGTACGCCGCGATCCGCCGTAATCTTGCGCACCCGTACGGCGGTTTCATAAAATTCGCGCGAGGAAGCGGTTTTTTCCCGGAGTTGTACCACCGTACAACCGCCGGAAACCGCCTGCTCCACACATTCTTCAATACTGTTAGCCGCCATAAGTTTCCGGTCTGTCACCAGATACAGGCTGTAATCTATGTTACTCTTCATGGTATCTCGCCATTTTTTCAAGGGTCGCGGCATCCATGCGGCTTATCGCGTCATGGAGCGCGATGCGGAAACTGCCGTTCCCGCGCTGCCCTGAGTTTTCGTAAGCCAATTCACCCGCGATGCCCATACACAGCATGGCGGCAATCGCTGCCGCAAAAGGTTCATCCGGCGCGGCGGCGCAAAAAGAGCCGATAAGCGATGAACACATACAGCCTGTGCCGGTCAAGTTACCCAGCATGGGATGCCCGTTTTCCACATAGACAATTTTTGCGCCGTCTGAAATGGTATCAACAGCGCCGCTTATCACCACCACACAGCCCAATTTCCGCGCCAGCGCCTGCGCGGTAAGACCTGCGCTGCCCGCTCCGGCGATGTCGCTGTCCGAAGCGTCTACTCCCTTTGTCTGCGAACTTAAACCCGCGACAAATTTAATTTCAGAGATATTTCCGCGGATTACGCTTAACTTTACCGCGCTTATTATAGACGCGGCGGTATCGTTGCGTAAATTTGAAGCGCCCGCACCTACCGGGTCAAACACAACGGGAATTCCTTTTGCGTTAGCCGCTTTTCCGGCGGCAATCATTGACGGAATGGTACGCTCATTGAGCGTCCCCATGTTCAAAACCACCGCTCCCGCGATTGCTGCAATATCAGCCGCTTCGCCGATAGCTTCCGCCATTACAGGCGACGCTCCGATAGCAAGAGTGATGTTGGCGCAGTCATTCACCGTTACATAGTTGGTAATGTGATGCACCAGCGGTTTGTTTTCCCGCACCTTGTTCAACAGGACGGCATAGGGATTAGACATTTTCTTTCTCTCTGAAATAAGTTTCGTATAACGCATAAAAATGATGCGTCGGCCCATTGCCCTTTCCCAGTCCGGGCGCATGGATAATTGCCGTATTTATGTACGCTTTTGCGCTTTCAACCGCTTTCTGAACCGTAAATCCCAGCGCAAGATTTGCAGCAATCGCCGAAGAAAACGTACAGCCGGTTCCGTGGGTGTGTTTGGTATCTATCCGCGGCGACGGGTATTCATAAAATTTTTCCCCGTCAAATAAAATATCGGTCGCGTCTCCCGCGTTACTGTCGAAGTGTCCGCCTTTAACGACAACCGCGCGGCAGCCCATCGCGAAAATACACCGCGCCGCTTCCCGCATATCGTCATGCGTTTTAATGGTCATGCCCGACATTTTTTCGGCTTCGGGAATATTCGGCGTTATCAAATCGCCTAACGGTACAACTTCTTTAATCAGCGTACTGATAGCGTCCATCTCCATCAGAGGAGCGCCGTTTTTCGCGTACATAACCGGGTCAATAACCACATTGCGCGGCTTCCATTCCCGCAGTTTTCCCGCGACAGCCAGCATGGTTGGGCGGCATGAAAGCATTCCAACTTTTACCGCGTCGGGCGGAATGTCTTCAAACACTGCGTCAATCTGCTTTCCGATAATGTCAGGGCGAATATCCTGATACTCAATTACACGGAATGTGTTTTCCGCGACAACCGAAGTAACCGCCGTCATGCCGAAAACGCCGTGCGCCGAAAATGTTTTCAAATCAGCCTGTATGCCCGCGCCGCCGCTGCAATCAGACCCCGCGATACTGAGCGCTGTTTTCATTCTAATTTCCTCCTAATGCCTAAAAAAAGGCGCTTCCCCATACCAAGGAAAGCGCCTGACAATCTTGCGATACCATCATTTGCTTCCTACGCTGGTATTAACCAACAGGTTCAAAGGGTCAGGTTTTACCTTCTCAACTCATCGGCGTTCTACAGAACGCCAGAGTTCCCCTGCAAACATTCAACTTACTTCCACATTACATCATAAATCAACGGCTTTTCAAGTACTAAAAGGTCCAGCAGGGGAATTGCAAATTCCGCCCTCCTGCCGGAAAAAGTCCCGCCCCTGACGCTTTGTACCGTACCGGGGAAATCAATAAAAGTGCGGATAGATGCCTGCGCAATTTCATCGGCTATGCCTTTTCCGTAAACGGAACCGACCAGCATCAAATACTCCGCTTTGGTCAATGCTTCGCCGGTTGCCAGCGGGGCCATGAGAGCGGCGAGATAATTGCCCACTTCGGGGGAAAGGAGGCTAAGTATCTCCGGCCCCGAATTACGGTTAACATTAACGACACACCGGCCTCCAGCGGAACCCTGTTGAAAAACAATAAAGTTGGGAGTTTTCGAAGCCTGCGTTCTATTGCCGGTTTTACCTCTGGCAAGAAAATCACTAACCCGCGAAATCTGTACCGGGCCCTGAATGGCAGCCGGCGCAATGTTTTTCAATGAAACCGAAGCAACGCCCGGCGCCGATGACATGGAGGCGGCTATGGCAGGGCCGTCCAGAATCAGCGCGTCCGGTTGCGCTGTGCCGGAGAGCCTCATAATGAGTCCCGTCATGGTTGGTTCAAGAGCGGCGTAAATCTGTAAATCCGCCTGCCCGTCCCCTTTCAGGGAACCGCTAATCTGTGCGGTACAGGAGACAAAAAACAGCGCAAGAAACGCCATTACGGCGGATATTCTATTCATAGAACCATTATAACAGTTCTGGACATAAACGGCAATGAGTGGTAGATTTCCTCAGGGGGCTGTATGAGTGTTCCGTATACTGAAAAACCCTGGGCCTTTTTGAATGATTACCGGGGAAAGGCATTTTCAGGCGAATGGCCGGCGCTGCCGGAAATGTTTAAAATTACCGTTTCCCGCTATCCTCAGCGGTCATGCTTTACCGTTTACGAGCCTGACCGGGTCAGCCTGAACTACACCGAAGCCCTGCAGCGCGTTGAGTCGCTTGCCCGCTGGCTGCACAGCAAGGGCATACGCAAAGGCGACTGCCTTGCGGTAACGGGTAAAAACAGTCCTGAATGGGCTGTAGCCTACCTCGGAATTCTTTTTGCGGGGGCTATTGTTGTCCCCATTGATTACCAGCTTAAAACAGATGAAATTGATCTCTTGATAAAAACCGCCGGGGTAAAAATACTTTTTGTTGATGAAGAAAAACACGATCGTTACGCGCAATCACCCGGCGAACTGGCCGAAGTGATTTCCCTTAAAAAAGGTATTGGAACGTATATCTATAATTTAGACGGGCCGGAAGCAGATATTGAGCAAGCCGCTGAAACAGACATTGCGGCAATTTTGTTTACATCGGGAACCATGGGGAATCCCAAGGGGGTTACGCTGACCCACCGGAATATCGTCTCTGACTGTTATCTCGCCCAGGGGACTCCCCTCCTTATTTATCATACCGACGTGTTTTATGCGATACTTCCCCTCCACCATTCCTACACCATGCTGGCGGTTTTTATTGAGACTATTGCAGTCGGGGCAGAGCTGGTTTTTGGCAAACGTATGGTAACCAGTCAAATGCTCAAGGAATTGAAAGAAGGAAAAATCACCATGCTGCTGGGCGTGCCCATGCTGTTCAACAAAGTTTTGACCGGAGTCCTTCGGGGGATAAAAGGGAAAGGCCCCATTGTCTACGGGTTGATTTCTTTTTTGATGGGCATTTCAGGGCTTATCAAAAAAGTGTTTAAGGTAAATCCCGGCAAAAAAATGTTTGGGTTTATTTTGGAAAAGGCCAGCCTTACTTCGATAAGAATCTGCATCTGCGGCGGCGGCCCCCTTGCCCCCAGCGTGTTCAAAAAGTATAACCAGCTTGGCATCGATTTTGTGCAGGGCTACGGCCTCACTGAAACTTCACCCATCATTACGATTAACCCCGTTGAGCATTACAAAGAAACCAGCGTCGGCAGGCCCTGCTCCCGCGTTGACATGAAGATACTGAACCCCGATGAACGGGGCGTAGGCGAAGTGACTGTTAATGGCCCCATGGTAATGAAGGGTTACTTTAACATGCCGGCGGAAACCGCCGCAGCTTTTACCGCTGACGGCTATCTTAAAACCGGCGACCTGGGTTACATGGACAGTGAAAATTACCTGTACCTCACCGGCAGGGCGAAAAACATGATCGTTACCGAGGGGGGCAAAAATGTTTACCCCGAAGAAATTGAAAACGAGTTCCAGCTTTTTGAAGAAATCGAACAGATTTTGGTACGGGCCTTTGTACTCGAAAAAAAATCAAAGAATGAAATTATAGAGGCGCTTGTTTTCCCCAACCCGGAATTCAAAGATCAAAACGGAGATACCCCTTCCAAAGAGCAGATGAAGGATCGCATCGACAAGATTATTCTTGAAGTAAATCAGCGGCTTCTCCCCTATCAACGGATTGAGCGGACAACCGTTTTGGACAAACCAATGGAGATGACCACTACCAAAAAAATAAAACGCAGCCAACTGTAGTTGGATAACTGTAGTCAACCAATTTCAGGGATACACTTCCACCGGAATATTTGCCGCCACAAGCGCCTGGCGCAGGGATTCGGCCCGCTTTTCAAGATATTCAATGGGCAGCGCTGTTGTTTTTGGGTCTTCCGGCGCAGGCCGGGCCTTGCCGTACATTTGTACTTTGCGAATATTGCCGGCTGCCGCCAATTCAAGCATTAAAGTTTCCCATGCCTGAGCTTCCTCATCAGTCGGGCCTTTGCTGTCCACGGTGCAGAGCATGGTCTGAATCGTCACCGGAGCAGATTCGGCAAATTCTTTAATTGCTGCAATAAGTTTTTCAAAGGGAATTGCCGTGCGATTGATCTTTTCGTACCACTGGGGAGTTGCCGCATCCAGTTTGAGCCAGATATTTAATGCAAAAGAACCGGCGGCATCTCGTAACAGGGAAAAAATCCCCGGCTGCAAAAGCCCCGCGCCATTGGTTATAAGCACCAGTTCAGCGGCAGGAACCATTTCGCGGCGGATACGATCCGCCAGTTTCAGCGCCGCGGAAAAATCAGGGGACAGCGACGGCTCTCCGTTGCCGGAAAAGCAAATATCCTTAACCGGCACATTTTGTTCCCGTGCGGCGGCAACGGCGGCGCGCAAGTCTTCCTCCATTTGTTTGCAGGAAAACACCACGTCAGCCGCAAAAGGAAACACTTCGCAGTAAGGGCATTCAAAGGGACAGCATTTTTGACCGGGAAAAAGGTTAATCCCCACCGAAAGACCGCCGGAACGCCGCGAATACACGGGGTACACCAGAACGCCCTTTTCACGCCGGCGGTGGTTTTCTATGGGGGAGATGGGGTAAGGATCATTTCTTATAAACATAGTGCATAATTTTATATGCTAAAATATATAAATTGCAATAGTTGCGGTAAAATATCCTCACCTTGTGGCTTCGTTCAGAATACTGGGGTTATTGATAGCGTATTTCAGGACATCGACCATAATGCCAGTACAACCATCGCCTATTACTTTGTAGCTTCCCAAAGTGTCAGGGGCGATGTGGATCGTTATCTAGTAACAGGGTAATACATTATACCAAACCTTATAATGTCATATATTGCAGGTATATTGACACAGACAAGAAAAAGGACAAAACAAACGTATATAAAATATTTTATTATCGGTAATCTGTTCATTATTCTTTCAATCCCCATAAATATAAGGCATACAAATGCCCACCCAAAATAAAGAGTATAGAGTATAAGACCGTTTTCCATTGTTCCCCAGCCTATTATGCAAAGGATTATAAATGAATAAGCTATCCAAAAAATACAAACTCGTGCAAATTTGTTATTACGGTTCAGAATAAAACTTACCATTACAAACACAAGCAAGACCAGTCCTAAACTATTTAATGCTGTAATCGGCGCAAGTTGGTATGTTACATAACCATTTGTATTATCAAAATAAACAGGAGATTTCACAAAACACAACGAAACAAAATTACAATATTGCAGAAGCCTATTGCCAAAACTGATTGCCCCCCCCGCAAAACGCATCAAATTCTTAATAGATGAAATACTATGCCATAAAACATCAGTTTGCCCAAAAATAACAAGTGTGAATATAAATATAATTCCTGTAATTCCTATTACTTTTATTAACTCCCAACCTTTACGGTTAGATATATAAGGGAATAAAATACCTGTTGTTAGTAATGAACCTGTTGCCGCTATATACAATATAGTATACCCGCTTTCGATATTATCATAGAATTTTATATGATATAAATAAAGCAGTAGAATCAGCCACAAAATAGAAAAAATATATTGTTCAGGTGCAAGCGAAAAAAGCAGACAAGGATAAGAAAACATCATCAGCAAATAAAAAGCTATGCTTTTTATGCCCCGTAATCCAATTATTCTTCCAAGCAGGATTATGCAAATTTGTAGTAATATGGATTGTACTATAGTTATAATCATTGCATAACTGTCTGGTAAAAAAAATAGTAGTTTTGAAAAAATCAAGGATGTAATTCCAAACGGTAATGCAAAAACCCCAAATAGGGGTTGTCGTATATCATTCTCAGGAGCCGCAATATTTGCATATACATTCGTATCAATTAGTGCTGGAGAATCAAGAGTGTAAACCACATCGTTTGATATTTTATTACCGTTTATTGTTGGTCCATAAAAAATAGTTGAGATACTAAATATCACAACTATTAAAATAGCTATAATTGTACTAGTAATTACAATATATCTTTTTTCTATTTTTTCGAGTGTTGTAACAAGATGATATCCAAGCTTGTAAAGAAAACCAAGAAAAAAATAATAAAAAAGACAAACAACAAAAAAAGCCATAGGAACAAATGCAATCACACCTATTTTGATAAGAATAGAGAGAATTTTCCCAAAAAGTAACGGAATTTCAATGTAATATCTTGCCTTTTCCATTATAAAATTATCTAAATCATTAAAATGCCTATAATATCGACTACTAAACCACCAATAGCATACTGATACAATAGAAAAAACTATTGATGCTATAATCAGCTTTTTACTGATTTTATCAAGAATTTTTTCAAGTATCTTATATCTGAATAATAAAAAACACCATATTAAAAAAGAAAATAAAACGCCAGCGATTAAACTTTTTATCCCTCCGGTATGTAGTAATATTGTCATTACGATACCAGAAAATAAAAATATTATTTTAGTATGCAATGATTTTATGTTCAGTAATTCTTTCATGTTTTAACTCCTTGAAACCAGAATAACTCCTATACATATAATGATAATGCCTATTATCCTCAATGTTGAAATCTGTTCTTTCAGGAAAATAGCCCCCATAATTGTTACAAGAATGAATCCAAAACTTGAAAAAGCATAGGCAAAACTGACCTCTACTTTGGAAAGAACTATCATCCATGTAACAATGCTTATTCCATAACAACATAGCGATAGCCATAGAAAAACATTAGCTAGCATATTTGGCAGTATTTTTAATAGAGATGAGAAAAAATTAATTTTCCCAATATTAAGCATTCCTGTACGCATTAACAACTGCGCACTGGCATTCAATGAGACGCTGGCCATGATCAATAAAATGGTTTTCATGTTTTTCCCCACTTTGTGATGGTATTTTTTTGTACCAAAAACGCCTGCTCTGCCATGTCTGCCAAAGGCGCATCTGTATAACTATCGCTGTAGAATTTTGTAACAACGGCAGTTGGATACATGGCGCGGAACCGCGCAGCTTTTTCTTCGCAATGACAATTTTTTCCTGTAAATTTATATGTGTAGGGGTCTATCTTTGAAGCAATCAAAGAAACGCCCAAATAACCACATACCAGCGGCTCAAGCAGGAATTCAGGTGATGCCGAAACAATTACATCGGCATCCTGCTTTTGCCGTATATACCATGATTTTATTTTCTTGCGGTTTTTATCCCAAAAGCATAAAACCGTTTTTTCCACCGGGATAAAACGCATGAAAACAAAAAACTTTTCTTTCATAAGCTCTTTAGAAAAAATGCCAAAAATATACAGAGCCATCCCCCAGACCTGGAGCGGCAGCAAAACAATGAGATACGGTTTCTGGCATAAAACAAATAAATAAAAATCAACGGAACTATCCCCATTATAAATGGTGCGGTCAAAATCATATACGTTCATGGGGCAGCCCTGTTTAAGTAGATAATGCAGAAGGCGCATATAATATATGTCACGCATAACAGCAATAAAACTTTATCGCTTAATAAAACCGAAGTAGGGTCCCCATCGGTATCTGTTTCTATATTCAGGCTGTATTTCAGAAGTATAATGAATACCACAGGTATAGTATAAACAAACGCGGAAGTATGGAATCTTTCTATAGTCACGGAATCAATGCTCCACAGGGCATAGAAGACCACGCAAAGCGTCTGGCACACGTACATATTCTTATCAAAAAAATTATGGGAATAGAATTTCATAACCGCCCTGGTTCCCTTTTCATTGCCAATTATCTCATTTCTGCGTTTCCCCAGCCCCAGATAAAAAGCGCCAAACGTAATCACCAAATACAGCCATATAGAAATATCGACCCCAATAATCAACGCCCCGAAAAGAACCCGGATTACGTATCCTGACGCAAGTATGGTGACGTCAACAATCGGTATGTTTTTTAGCCCCCAGCTATAAGCGATATTTATCAGCATATACAGCAGCAGCAATCCAATGGACTTGAGGTTGTACAGATAGCTCCCTATGACCCGCGACATAACCAGCAGAGCAATTAATGCCGCAAATAAAACAGCCATAACGATAACCGCATGGGGCACAGGTATTTCCCCGGATGCCAGTGGCCGGCGGCATTTGGCGCTGTGCAGACGGTCTTTTTCCATATCCCGAATGTCATTAAGAATATAAACGATTGAAGACAATAAAGAAAAACAAATAAAACCTAAAACCACGTTGATAACAAGCGGGCCGTTAAAGAGGCCGACAGCAAAGAAGAAAGGAATAAAGACAAGGACGTTTTTTATCCAGTGGCTAACCCTGAGCAATTGCAAATAATTCCGTATCTTAATCATAAAAATTGCCTGGCAATATGCGGGACATACTCGCTGACATATTCAAAATCGAAATTTTTATTCTGCTTATGCCGTCTGAAACCAAAGCCGTTCTCTCCCTTAACCCTACCGATGCTTTGCGGAGTCAAACTCCATGTGTTCGGGTTTTATCCGAAAGCATCATCTTGTATGCCCTTTGTATTCTTAAAAGCCCTCGCGCCGTTTTCAGCACCCCTTTTTGGTAATCAATGGTCAATGCCTTAAAACCTTTACTTAAACGAAAAAGTTCCACATTGATCTGTTCTTTTGTTTCCTCGTTTTTCATAAGATATCTATGAAATCATAGTATTGATTTATTAGGAAACAGTCAAGGTTTTTACGAATAGATGATTAAAATATTGTTAGAGGGGGTTTTTTATGGTATTTTGGAGACAGGGAATAGATGCAAGTTTCCATAAACGCCCGCATAAAGGCCACCAGAAAAGCATTGGGGCTGTCACAACGGGCTTTTTGCCGGGGTATTTTTCTTTCTCAAGGTTTCTACGCCCAAATAGAAAGTGGACTCAAAAAAGCCAACGAGCGCATCTACGAACTAATTGCAACAAAATATAATGTCAATAAAGATTGGCTATTGACCGGAAAAGGAGAAATGTTTTCCGGCCCAACTCCCGATGTTGAACTGGAACAACTGATTGAGATTTACAAGGAGCTTGACCCCCTGTTCAGGGAATATATCATGCTCCAGATAAAACAACTTCTCAATGTTCAAAAGCGCGGCAAAAAAACGGAAAGTAAAGAGGCATAACCTATTCCTTTTTCCTTACCGCCGCGCTCTGCGCGTGACCTTCCAGCCCTTCGGCGCGGGCAAGTATTTCCGCCGCGTTACGCGCTTTTTCAAAACCTTCGCCCGAGGCGCAGCGCAGGGTGGTAACTGTTTTAAGAAAATGGCGGACAGACAGGCCGCCGGTAAAACGGGCGCTGGTTGACGTGGGCAGGGTGTGGTTTATCCCCGCCGAATAATCGCCAAGGACTTCGGCGGAAAGACTGCCGATAAACAGCGAACCGTAATTTTTGAGCCGGGGAATCCAATTGTCCGCATCGGCGATTTGAAGCTCAAGATGTTCCGGCGCGATGACGTTGGCGATACGGATCGCCTCTTCCGGTGTTTTATAAACGATGATAAGGCCGCCCGCTTCCAAAGAAGCACGGGCGGTTTTTTCCGTTGACAGCGTTTTAATTCTTCGTTCAATAGCTACAGCAATTTTTTCGGCAAGTTCTTTATTTGGAACCAGCGCCCGCGCGCGGGCATCGGGGTCATGTTCCGCCTGACCGAGCATGTCCGCCGCGGCAAGATCAGCGGCTTTTTCAATACCGCCGCCAGCGGTTTGCCCGTCGGCAATGATCAGCACATCGGTGGGGCCGGCGATAAAATCAATCCCTACTTCGCCAAACAGGAGCCGCTTGGCAGCGGCGACAAATTTGTTGCCGGGCCCCGCGATAACGTCAACGCGGGGGACAGATTCCGTGCCCAGCGCAAGAGCGGCGATTGCCTGTGCGCCGCCCATAGCGAAGATGCGAACATTGTTGTTATGCGTAACTTTGTAGGCTATAGCCGTAGCGGCAAGTATTTTTTTATCGGGTAACCCGTCCTGCGTTGGCGGAGATGAAAGTATCACTTCTTCCACACCGGCGCACAAAGCGGGAATCATGCACATAAGGACTGATGAAAACAGGGGGAAACGTCCGCCGGGAATGTAAATTGCCGCACGTTCAACCGGAATTACCCGCTGGCCGGTAACCAGACCCGGTTCCATTTCAAATTCAAAATGGGCAAATTGTTCCCTCTGTTTTTCCGCAAAGCGTTGTATGTGCTGTGCCGCAAGCTCAAGCGCTTCTGTCAGAGACGGCTCATTTGCGCGTAACTGTTCAAGGGCGCGTTGCGCTTCGGAAAAGGGAACTTCAAGCTGATGAGGAGAAGATTTATCGAATTGAGACGCGAATTTTCTGACAGCCGCGTCCCCTTCAGTCCGCACAGCGGCAATAATTTCTTTTACCGCAGTTTCAACCGCATCATCATCTTTATGCGCCGCACAGCTTTTCCAATACGAATCAAATTCTCCGCTTTGAACAATCCTCATATCTTTTCCCTCATTTCTCTTTTTTCATTGCTCATTGTTAATTGCTCATTATTTCTCTACACGCCTCAAGAACTTTATCCATGTGCTCGTCCGTTCCGATACTGACCCGCAGATAATCGGCAATTCTGTCTTTGTTGAAATGCCGTACCAAAATACCCCGCCGGCGTAATGCGGCAAACAATTCCGCGCCGCTGATACGGGGAGGTTTTACAAAAAGGAAATTAGCCGATGATGGCAGCACAGTGAAGCCAAGATTGCGCAAAGCCCCCGCTGTCCTATCCCGTGTGGCAATCACGCGATTGGTGATTTCATCGTAATAGGCCGTGTCGGAAACCGCAGCCGCAGCTCCGGTAAGGGCAAGAAAATCAAGGGTGTAGGAATTAAACGAGTCGCGCACACGGCACAGACCTTCAATCAGTTTTTCATTACCGATGGCGAAACCAAAGCGCAAACCGGCAAGAGATGCGGATTTTGAAAGCGTATGCACAGTAAGCAGATTGGGATGGTTGTTAATAGAACGAACCGCCGATTTTGCGTTAGGTGCGCCGGAAAATGCGATATAGGCTTCATCAACAATAAGGACTTTTTCCTGTTTTTCAAGAAATTCCGCAAGAGACAAAATATCGTCTAACGTGACTGCCACCCCGGTTGGGGCATTGGGATTGGGAAATATTACACCACCACAGGTGCCGCCGCCGCCTAAAGGGATTTTATAATCGGCTATATTTATTGAAAAATCTTCGGCAAGCGCGATGGTACGATAGGGAATATCCCACAGATTGGCGTAAACAGGATAAAAACTGTAGGTGATGTCGGGAAAAAGTATTTGAGCGGCTTTTTCGCCGCTTTCAAAAAAAGCCCCGAAAGCGAATGCCAGAATTTCGTCAGAACCGTTGCCCGCGAAAACCTGTTGCGGCTTTACGCCATAACGGGCGGCGGCGGCTTCTCGGAATGTGGCACATTCAGGATCGGGATACAGTCGAAGACGCTCCCCTGCGGCATTTTTGATTGCCTCTATAACCTTCGGAGAAGGCGGATAAGGGTTTTCGTTGGTGTTAAGTTTAATTATTTGCCGGTCTTTCGGCTGTTCGCCGGGTACATACGGAGAAAGTTTTTTGATGCGGCTGTTCCAAAATTCACTCATTATTTTTTGTGCCTCCGGTCAAGTTCGTCAAGAATTTCCTGAACAGTGACTCCCGCCCTTGTCATCAGCACGGTTGAAAAATAGAGAAGGTCAGCCGCTTCCCATATAATTTCATCTTTGTTTTTCGCCTCGCAAAGCTCCTTCGCCTCTTCCATAACTTTTTCACGGACAAGATTATCGTCAAGGGTGGCGGTATACGAACCCGGCGCGGGATTGCGAAAACGCTCCTGTATTATGTTCTGCAAAAATGGCAATGTATACCACCGGTTAGTTGCAAAACATGACCACGCGCCGGTGTGGCAGACAGGGCCTGCGGGCTCTGCTGTCGCAAGAAGCGCGTCACGGTCGCAGTCTGCCCGCAACCGAACAAGTTTTAACACATTGCCGGAATTTTCCCCTTTCATCCAGAGTTTGTTCCGGGTGCGGCTGTGAAAGCATACATTACCGCGCTTAAAAGTTTCGGCTAACGCTTCTTTGTCGGTAAAACCGGTCATCATTATCTGGCCGTCGGTGGATTGAACTATTATGGGGAGTAGGGAGTGGGGGGACGGCATTGCCGCCCTAGGGAGTTGTATTTCTCCTTTTTTCCAGTTGAGAGATTGAACAAAAGCGTCCGCTAGATTTATTTTTCCAGTGTATAAAGCCATGCCTAATTGCACATCACAGCCAAGGGCGGCGATTTCTTCGATTTCAGCTAACGTTGAAACGCCGCCGGCAACGGTAATTTGGCAGGAGACAGTTTCGCGCAGTTTGCGCACGGGGGCAAGGTCGATGCCCGTCATGGTGCCTTCACGCTCAACGCAGGTAAACAGCAGCTCGCCCGCAAAAGGTTCGACTGCTTTTGCCGCTTCCACCAGATTAAGCCCGGTGGGGGTTTTCCAGCCGTCCACGACAATTTCCCCGGCGCGGGCATCAACGGCGACAATCAGCCGCTCCCGCCCGATTTTCTGCGACATAGCTTCAAGAAAGGGAATATTTACCGCAAACTCCCCGCCGGCAATTCCCGCCCCTTTTCTTGCAGAATCGCGGAAAGCGCCGGAACCGACGATTATTTTTCGCGCCCCCAGACTGACCAATTCTTGCGCCTGCTGGGGCGTTCTGATGCCGCCGCCTAGTCTGCACTCGGCTTTTCGCAAAAGCGGCTTTATCATTTCAAGGTTGCTTCCCTTCCCCATCGCGGCGTCAAGGTCTATGACCGCAATTTCGCCGTAACGGTCGAATTCCGCCGCCAGCTCCGGCGCGTTATCCCGTTGTAGTACCAGTTCTTCGCCCTGCTTGAGTTGGACAACTTTGCCGTTTTGTATGTCGATTGATGAAATGACCATTTTTCCCTTACCACCTAACGCACACGCCTTTTGCTTCCGCGTGTTTTTTAATCTCTTGAATACTCGTTTTCCCAAAGTGCAAAAGCGACGCCACCAGCGCCGCATCCGCTCCCGGCGCTTCGTTAGGCGCAACTGCTCCCATTTCCGAAGAAGCGGTACTGAGCAAAACTTCGGCAATTTGATCCAAATTCCCCGCGCCGCCTGAGGCGATTACCGGAACCGGTACCGCGTTGAGAATGCGGCGGGTCAGTTCCAAATCGTAGCCGCCGCCGGTGCCGTCCGCGTCAATTGAATTGAGCAGGATTTCGCCCGCGCCCAGTTTTACCGCGCGAACCGCCCATTCAATAGCGTCAATGCCGGTGTCGGTTCTGCCGCCGTGGGAAAAGGCGTGCCAGCAAAGGCCGCTTGCGTTTTCAACGCGCTTTGCATCTATCGAAAGCACGACACACTGGCTGCCGTAGGCGTTTGCCATTTCGCGCAATAATTCGGGGCGGCTCAGAGCCGAAGTGCAGACCGAAACCTTATCCGCCCCCGCGTTCATCGCGTCCCGCATGTCGTCAATTACACGGATGCCGCCGCCGACACACAGGGGGATAAAAACTTCGGCGGCTACTTTACGCACCACATCCAGCAATGTAGCGCGGCTTTTGTAGGAAGCGCCAATATCAAGAAAAGTAAGCTCGTCCGCGCCGTCTTCGTTGTAACGGCGCGCCAGTTCCGCCGGGTCTCCGGCATCCTGAATCCCCTTGAATTTAACGCCCTTCACAACCCTGCCGTCGTCAACATCAAGACAGGGAATTATCCGCTTTGCCTGCATTTTCTATTCCTCCGTCCAGTTTCGTAAAAGGACAAGCCCCGCCGCGCCGGATTTTTCAGGGTGAAACTGCACTGCCGCCAGCGCGCCGCGTTCCACAGCGCAGCAGTAGCGGACATAATACTCGGTCTGCGCGGCGCGCACCGAATCGTCCGAGGGGTCGGCGTAGTATGAATGTATATAATAAAAAAAACTGTTATCGCTTAAGCCCCGGAAGATTTTTGACCCGGACCGCGCGGTAGTCTGATTCCAGCCAATCTGCGGAACTTTGCGCCCCGGAAAACGCCTCACGGTTCCAGGTATCACCGAAAGTCCGCGTACTTCACTACAGTAAACAGACGGAGAGCCTGCCGGGTCTGCTAAAAAAAAACCGCTATCTTCATCAATACATTCACCGGAATCTGGCCGTGCCGCATTATCCGGTAACACGGCTTCGCCGTGCCGGTTTCGGGCTTCATCGGAAGTTTCAAACAACAACTGTAAGCCGATACAGATTCCCAAAAAGGGCTTGTCCGCCTGTATCCATTCCTTTATCGCCTGTGAATAACCAGACCGGGTTATTGATGCCATCGCGGTCGCGAAATGTCCGTCCCCCGGGAAAATTATTTTTTCAAACGGCGAGGACGCTATTAAAAGTTCTTCCGGCCCGGCGGCAAAACGCGCCGGAACAGAAAGCCGCTTGAGCGCGTTCATGACAGAGCCGAGGTTTCCCGCGCCGTAATCAATTACACCAATCATATATTACTTCCCATTATTCCGGAATTCATCCCGCAAAGGCTTATGGTAATAATTCATACTAGCACTCCCGGCGAATCAAAGCCGGGAAGCAAACCTTTAGTCGAGGGAATTGAATTTTTTACGCGCTCGTCAATCTCGCAGGCGGCGCGAAGGGCGCGGGCGGCAGCCTTAAAAAGCGCTTCTATCTTGTGGTGATCGCTTCGCCCCCGGATGATTTCCAGGTGCAGATTGCATCCGGCGGCATTCGTAAAGGCCAGCCAGAAATCTTCAACCACATCCTTTTGAAATTCATAATTAGCCGGGTTTGATACATTAAGGCCCTGCGATGATGAAAGTAAAGGCGCTCCCGATAACTGCCCGTCAAAAAATAAAAACGGCCTCCCCGAAATATCAACAGCGGCTCTCGCGAGGCACTCGTCCATCGGGAACAGGCAGCTTCCGCCGCGCCTGATACCGCGCTTTTCGCCAAGCGCTTTCGCGAAACACTGCCCGAGAACTATACCGGTATCCTCAACAAGATGATGCTGGTCAACTTCCAGATCGCCTTTCGCGCTTATATCAATATCAAACAAACCGTGGCGCGCGAACGTGTTCAGCATATGGGACATAAACCCGACAGGGTAATCAAGTTTCGCGATACCGGTTCCGTCAACATTCAGTTTGACAGTAATATCGGTTTCGCGGGTCTTTCTGGAAATTTCGGCAAATCTTTTCATTTTAATTTTTCCTTTTTTACGGCACCACTTTTCGCAAATCGTACTCGACAATATCGAGCGCGCCGAGTTCTTTAAGGCGCGGGATAATATCGGGCACTTCGTGTTTTTTTATCGCTATTTTTACGGCAAAGCCGCTTTCGCCGTAAAGCGGCGAAATTGTCGGGCTGCGCATGGAGGGCAGGCCGTTAATGATTTCCTCGAAACGGTCTTCGGGGACGTTCATTTCAAGCATTACGCGGTCGCGGCCGTCAAGAACAGCGCGGAAAAGCATGGCAAGTTCCTCTATGCGGCGGCGTTTCCCGGTATCGGCCAGGGCGGCGCGGGATGCGACAAAACGCGTTGACGATTCAAGAATCACGCCGGTGACGCGAAGGCCGTTATCCTTCAAGGTTTGCCCGGACGAGGTATTGTCGATTATCATATCCGCGTCATCCGGCGGGAAGACTTCTGTCGCGCCGTAAGTACGCAGTATCCGGTAATTAAAACCTGATTTTTCAAGCCATACTTTCGCCAGATTAACATATTCGGTGGCGACAACCAGTTTTTTCGAACGGAGCTTCGCGTCATCGTAATCGTTTGGAACGGCGGCAACTATGCGGACCTTATCAAAACCAAGATCCATTATCTCGTCAATATCCGCCCCGCTTTCCTTTATCCAGTCGATACCTGTAAAGCCAGCGTCATGGCTGCCAAGTTCCAGCAGTTCGCCCACGTTTTGCGGCTTCATAATTTTCGCGTCCAGCCATGACACGCCCAGCGCCGGCCTGTAGGTTCGATCCGCCAGAGCGAGGGGAAACCCCGCTTCGGCGAAAAGAGCCGCCACATTATCAAAAATTCTTCCCTTCGGAATAAGTATCCGCAGTTTATCCATTATCCGTCCTTGTAAATTCAATACTAATATTAAAGAATTTACCGGCTTATGTATACTTATAATTGATGAAACGGCGCGGCGGCAAATGCCTGTTATGGCACAGGAAAGCTGTTCCCCTTACACGCGTATCAAAGCAGCCGGCCCGCACTAAAACTGTCAGTACGTGTTCTGGGGCCGTAAATACCCGCACTATAACCGTAAGTACGTGTACTGAAGCCGCCAGGACACATTCCAGAGCCGCCAATAGACAAAAAATTCATCGCAAATAGCATATGAATTCTGATTCTCCTTTATCCGGGTAAAAAATTTATGATTATATTCAAAAAGAAATATTACAAAGTACGGCGCGTTAATCTGTTACCGCAATACCGTAAACAAAGGACTCCGAGGCTCCGGCGGGAACCGGAAGGTCTGTTTTTACCGTGCTTTTCCAGTAACAGGCTTTGCTGACACCGCCGTCTTCATAATATCCCGCCGTGTAAATGTCCGCTCCGGCGGCTGTTATCGCGTAGGCTTTGGATACCGAAGCGGCGTGAAGGTCCGTCCTTACCCTGCCCTTCCAGTAACAGGCTTTGATAACGCCGCTGTCCGTATAATACCCCGCCGTATAAACGTCCGCTCCGGCGGTTGTAATGGAAGCGGCATCCGCGTTCGAAGCGGTGTGAAGGTCCGTTCTTACCGTACCTTTCCAGTAGCAGGCTTTGCTGTTGCCGCTGTATGAATACGATCCAGCCGTGTAAACGACCCCCGCCGCGACCGTTATCGCGCTGATATTGGTAGATAAATTGAAATTAAGGTTTGTACTTGTATCATTAGTCCGGGAATAGGCCCCGCCTGCGCCGCCGCCCAAAGAATCCCCCGCGTCTGTCACGGTTTCGGTATTGGAATACGAATTCATGTCCGTCCTTATATCGTTTATCCAGTAACAGGCTTTTAAAACCCCGCCGCCCGTATACCAGCCCGCCGTGTAAACATCCGTTCCCGCGACCGCTACCGCGGCGGCTAGTGAAGCGTCCGAAGCTTCAGCGGGATGTATGTCCGTTATTGCCGTGCCCTTCCAGTAACAGGCTTTGCGGACACCGCCGTCATAATACCACCCCGCCGTGTACACAAGCCCTCCCGCGACTGTTACCGCGTAGGCGATGGAAGACGATTCGCCTGCGGGAAGGTTTATTCTTGTACCGTTTTTCCAGTAACAGGCTTTGGAAACACCGTCTACATAACCACCCGCCATATAAACGTCAGTTCCCTCTACCGCTATGGCATAAGCGTAAGAATCCGAAACAGACTGCGTGTCAGTTCTTGTACCGTTCTTCCAGTAACAGGCTGTGCGGACGCCGCCGTCTTTATAAGTCCCCGCCGCGTATACGTCCGCGCCCGAAACGGAATAGGAAGTAAACGTGAAAATAACCAGGAGGGCAAGTTGTAAGAAAAAGGGCTTAACTGGTTTTACCGGGAACCAGCCGTTCGGAGTGTAAGCCCGGACAAGACCCCTCGCACATCCCGCATTGGGTAATGATTGTTTTTTGAAGAAAGAACGCATCGCATCAGCGCCATAAAAGACCGTCATTTAAGCTTCAGTATCGATTTATCATAATCATCTGGGGGAAGCAGCCCCAGTAAATGTATACACGCCGCCGCTACCGAGCTGATACCCAGCCCCTCGTTCAGCGAGCCTTCGGCATCATTTTCATACTCGCCCGCGTACCGCGGATCGTAAATGATACAGGGAACCGGATTCAGGCTGTGGCTTGTCTTGGCCTTCGGGGTACCGTCCGCTTTTAATGATACCGCGCCCGTTTTCTTGTCGTGCTCGAACATATCGTCGCTGTTGCCGTGATCCGCCGTAACCAGCATTACCGCTCCGGCTTCTTCCACAGCTTTAACAAGCCTGCCAAGCTGTATATCCATCGCTTCCATCGAACATATCACCGCCTGGTATATTCCGGTATGACCGACCATATCGCCGTTCGGATAATTCAGCCTGATAAAATCGTACCTGCCCGAGCCAATCGCGGCGATTACCTGATCCGTGATTTCCGCGCACTTCATCCAGGGACGCTGCTCAAAGGGAATAACGTCGCTTTTTATCTCAACATAATCCTCAAGTTTTTCGTCAAACTTGCCAGTGCGGTTTCCGTTGAAGAAATAAGTAACGTGCCCGTACTTCTGCGTCTCGGAAATAGCCAGCGTCCGTATACCGGAAGCGGCAAGGTACTCGCCCATAGTGCGGTCTATTGAAGGCGGGCTTACAAGGTAGCGGACGGGGACGTGCAGATCACCGTCATATTCCATCATGCCCGAATAGCAAACCTTCGGGCGGCGCTTGCGGTCAAACTTGTCAAAATTGTCCGCCTCAAAAGCCGCCGTGATTTCAAGGGCGCGATCCCCGCGGAAGTTAAAGTATATTACGCTGTCCCCGTCCTCGATAGTGCCGACCGGCCTGCCGCCTTCCGCAATAACAAATTCCTTTAAGTCCTGATCAATCACGCCCGGATATTCCCTGCGGTATGTTTCGACAGCCTCCCTCGCGCAGGCGAACTGGCGTGAAGCCCCCAGAACGTGGCAGTTCCAGCCGCGCTCCACCATTGACCAGTCCGCGCCGTAACGATCCATCGTAATCCACATCCTCCCGCCGCCGGAGGCAATCCTCGCGTCAAAACCGTCCGTATTTAAACCTTTCAGGAAATCCTCAAAAGGATCGACATACTCAAGGGCGCTTGTTTCCCCCACGTCCCGCCCGTCAAAAAGAACGTGGACACGCACCCGCTTCACACCCTCTTTTTTGGAATGTTCAATCATCGCCTTCAGGTGATCCATGTGGCTGTGGACATTCCCGTCAGAGAAAAGTCCCAGAAAGTGCAAAGCCCCGCCCGAGCCAGAAACATTGGAAATAACCTCCTTCCATGCCTCCCCTTCAAACATCGCCCCGGTTTCAATCGACCTTGAAACAAGAGCCGCCCCCTGGCTGAACACCCGCCCGCAGCCCATCGCGTTATGGCCCACTTCGCTGTTCCCCATATCGTCGTCGGAAGGCAGCCCCACCGCCGTACCGTGCGCCTTTAACCTGGTATGGGGGCACTTCGCCGTCAGCGCGTCAAGAGCGTTCATCTTGGAATTGACGACCGCGTCGCCTTCCCTGTATTTCCCGTAACCCACGCCGTCCATAATGACAAGCACCACCGGTCCACCGCGACCCTTCCACGAAGGATTCTTTTTCAAAGCTTCCATAATTACCTCTGTTATTTTATTATAACCAACATAAGAATTCTGTTATAGTAGCAGGCGTATTATCCCCCGAAAATTTCCCGCAAGACCCCTTGCAATAAAATACCAAAAATGCCATAATATCCCCCATAACCCGTACGGGCGAAAAATCTTGTTTTATAAGGAAAAAGACATGAAAAACAGTAAATTTGTAATTAACCCCCCCCCCCGTTACTTTCGCTAATTAAAATCATTTTCACAGTTACACTCGTCCTCTTTATAGCGTTAGCCTCCTGCGATAACGGCACGACATCAGGCTCGGCGCCGCCGCCGGCGGGCGAGAAAATTATTTTTAAAGGCGGCGGTTATGAACTAAGCATAATTAAAAACACAGGCAGGGCCGCGTATATTCCGGCAAGCGGCGACAAGTACGAGATAAGGGATAGTAGCGGGAGAGTTATAAGCAAGGGAAGTATTACGAATATCGCCGCTGACGGAACGTATACTTTTAAACCGGACTCGGGAAAGGATACCTTTACCGGCGCCATATCGAACGATAAAGCCGCTTTTCAGATAACGAGTACTATTACACTGGATGACGGTACGCAGTTACCAGGCCTGTCACTGTCAAATAATGATGACAGTGTTAACAAACCCGCGGTATACACGTCATATAAGGAAGCCGCGGACGCGGGTTTTCTGTACCATAACGGTAATATTGATAAAAATTTAGGTACAAGGGAACGTATGGACGCTGTAGACGCGCTTATGAAAACATTGGATTATACGCTGATAAAAATAGATTCGGATTTGCCAGTTAGTTCATCATTCCGGTTTGACTTTGATGTTATCAGGAGCAATCTTAATTTGCAGGACAATGACTATTATAAATGGGATATTGAGTATAATGACCACCGTGTCCTTGTACGCTATTACTATCATGGTTCTGGTTACTTATATGGCTATAACCTGGTTAATGAAGTATTGCATCTTCCCGATATAAAGGGAGAAGACTATTCGACAGGAAAAATTAAACACGTTGATTATGTATATGGTGTGTCGGATCCCAGTGTTAGAAATAACGCCCTTAATACAGATTCCATCTATGATGAATTTACCGTAGCCGGAAATGCCCCGGTTGACAATTTAGGGTTACTGCAGACGCTGAGAATTGTTAATGCGGTAACAACAACAAGAAATCATACTTTAAAAGCCGGAGATTATATTATATGGACAGTAACTTACAGCGATTCTATATGGAACCTTAGATGCTTTATTGAAATTATTAATCTGGATGGGTCCGTGAATATGTGGTGGGGAGGCGTGAATAAAATTGGAAACGACACCGGCGGCTTATCAGGTTCCGTGCGCTTTGATACAAGGTTAAATTATTCCGGCATGGAAGTAACAGGATTTATTAAATAGTTGACTTGTAAGGCAACTCGGTTAGTTGTCTTACAAGTCCTGCATTTTTTCGGGTTTAAGCGGGCTTAAACCCTGCAAAAATGCTTTTTTATAAGGAAGTTGTTCGGAAACTGAAGTTTCCGAACAACTCTAGTGAAAACCAGAAGAAAACCGGCAAATAACAAAGAACAGGTAACAAAAACACCGCCTGTTCTTTGTAAAGCGCGAGCCTCGCGCCCGGGTACGCGAGTTCCGCACCCGGGTACGCGAGTCTCGTTCCCGGGTACGCGAGTCCCGCACCCGGGTACGCGAGCCCTGTTCCCGGGTACGCGAGCCCCGCACCCGGGTACGCGAGCCCCGCACCCGGGTACGCGTGACTAAGACCCGGGTCTGAGTGCTTAAGACCCGGGTCTGCGCCATTTTCACTTAGGCGGGAGCCTTTCATTCCTAGTCGGGAAACTATTTCGCTTAAGTACGAGCCTTCGGGGCTTAAGTACGGGAGCCTTGCGCTTAAGTACGGGCCTTCGGGGCTTAAGTACGGAAGCCTTGCGCTTAAGTACGGGCCTTCGGGGCTTAAGTACGGGCCTCTGGGGCTTAAGTACGGAAGTTTTGCGCTTAAGTACAAACCCCTGGAGCGAAATACAGAACACGGTTATTCCGTAAACTTTCAATAATTTCAAAATACCTAATAATATAGTATATTTAGAGCAGGATGTTTGTCTTTGAATGGTATTCCGAAAAGGAACGGCTCAATGTTGAAAAGCACGGAATTGATTTGGAAACGGTCAAAAAAGTATTTGACGATCCTTTTAGAATAGAGCAATATGATGAAGCCCACAGTGGAACAGAAGACAGATGGCAAACCCTTGGTATGGCCGGAGAGGTTTTACTGATGTTTATACTGAAAGGGCTGAAAAAATCCGTATAATAACGGCCAGGGAAGCGACTCCCGAAGAAAAGGAAATTTATTATGGCGCAAGTAAAGGGTACTGGTTTATCCCCTGAACGGGTAAAAGAAGCGTAAAAAAAACATTCAGCTGTTGCCGGGTTGTTTAACCTGTCACCGTAGGAAATTACCAACTGGCATCCTGTTGGCGGTATCTCATGGGAGGAGCGCGCGCGGCGTATGAAGGCGGCAGGCGTATCAGCACGGGAAAAAGCCCGGAATTACAGGCATCTCTGAAATAATGTCAAAGGCCGGCAAATAAAGAAAGAAAAACAATTGGCGGAAATAATATCTTAAGAATTCCGGTGAGCCAATACCGCCTTCACCACTCCCAGCTTGCGAGTTTTTTTCCGAGTGCGGCGTTCAGTAAGGCGCAGACTAGGGATTTCGCCTCGTGCCGGGATTTGCCGTCCATTGTGTAGCGGTAAAGCCGCGCCGGTTCAAGGCGGCCTGCCGTGTCTAACCAGCGGCGGCTGCCCGGGCCTATCCGCAGTAATACTGATGGTTCCTTCGGGGCGCAGTTGGCGCATAATGCGTCCCCTTCGCGGATGTCCAGCCAAAGGGGGGAATCTGCGGCGGCTTTTCCGCAGGCGGCGCAGGTTTCAAGGCGGGGCTGCAGGCCGGACAGGGACAGCCATTGCCATAAAAAATGAATAAGCAGGCGGGGGCATAATTCCTCGTTAGCGTTTTCAAGCGCGTCAAGGGACGATGCTGTAAGGTTTAGGGCTGTGTCCCAGGAGCCGCCGCTGCCGCGGGTGGCGAGTACTGTGTCCGTTATCGCGGCGGCCGTCATGGAGCGGTCGTAGAGTTCGCGCAGTCCGGGGCGCCAGCAGCGGATGTCAAAATCGGTGATTTTAACGCTGTCTTTCACCGGGTTGCGGTAGACCCATACCTTCCCCGAATTAAAGGGTGACGCGTGGGCGCGTAGTTTGCTTTTCGGGCCGCCGAAAACTGTCGCTTTTATTATTCCTTCTTCCCCGGTGAGTAAATATACTTCGCGGTTGCTTTCACCGGCGGGGCGGCTGTGCAGAACAAGGGCTGAATAGGCTGCGGTTCTTTGCATTACAGCTTAAGCGCGAAAACTTTGCTGTTTCGCGCGCGGTCGTAAACTTTTCGTTTTTGTTCGGGCAGCGTCTCTACGCCCGCTTCCTTAAAGCCCAGGCTCTCGAACCAGTCCTGTGTCTGGGTGGTTAGAACAAAAACGCGCTCCAGCCCCTTTTTCCGGGCTTTTTCAATCAGGAAGCCGACAATGCGCCTGCCCAGCCCCATGTCGCTGAACCGGGGGTCTGTCGCGATGGCGGCGATTTCAGCCTGCGATTCACCACGGTCATGCAGGGCGCCGCAGGCGTGGATAGTGCCGTCTATCTCGAAAACTACATAATCATCCTTCTTCTCCTGAATCTGTTCCGCGCTGCGGCGTATCAAAATGCCGTCTTGCATCAGCGGTTCCATCAGCCTTAATATATCGGGAAGATCGTTTGTGTGAAGGCTGCGGATAGAATCGTATTCGTCGGCGTAAATCATTGTCCCTACCCCGAGATTGGAGAATAGTTCCTTAAGAACGGAGCCTTCTTCCCTGCCGTCAACGATATGTACGCGGTGAACCCCTGAACGGCTGGCGCGCCGCGCGAGTTTTAGCTCCCGCAGATAATGCTGCCAGGACGCGGTTTCATTCTCGTTTCGCCCGCTTAAATTACCGTTAGCGGCGATTAATGTCTCGATTTCCTGCGTTGTAAGCCTGTCAAGCCTGCCGTCCGGCCTTGTTTTTGGCTTTTCAGGCAAATTATAGAAATCCGCCCTTAATTCATCATGAATTGATATAATGAATAATTTCTCGGCTTTTAGGGCTGATGAAACCGCCAGGGCGATTTCATCGCTTTGCACGTTGTAGGGTTTTCCCGAGGGGCTCCAGCCAATGCAGGGCAGAATGGGAACCATCCCAAGGTTGAGAACCCTTTCAAGCGAATCGGCGTATATTTTATCAACTATGCCCGTGTGTTCCGTATCTACGCCGTCTTTTACGCCCAGCCCCCGCGCTCTTACAAAATTCCCGATAAGCGCTTCCGCGCGGCTGCCGGACAGTAAAGTCATAAAACGGCCTGCTACATCATAGGCTGCCATCTCGACAAATGGTATCGCCTGTGAAGTTGTTACGCGTACCGGAAAATCCGTATTTGCCGTGCAGGATGTGTGAATGTCATGCCGCTTTAAAACAGCGTCGATATTTTGTTTTGCTCCGGGAACAATGACCACCTTAAACCCGGTTTTCGCGAGTAGGGCGAGATCTTTTACAAGACCGGGAAAATTCGGATCTTCGGTGACGGGACAGTCAATTTTAAAAACCATTGTAGAACCTTCAAATTTACTCTGATAATGAAAAACTTCGCGTATCAGTTCTACCTGTGAATAAGGAGTGTCCATATTTTATATTCTATATTGAAAAACCGGAAAATGGTAGAAGGCGTTATGTAAGTATTATTGATGGTAAAAATACTCATTGCGGATATTACTTTTCCGCTAAAGCTAATTTTTCATATTCCGATATTTATATTGAAGTAGGAAAATTTTACGGAGTTTCTCCGAAGAATTGTTCCTTGCCGGAAGTAGCCGTATCCGTCGGATAATCAGGCGTATTCCCGGACATCCTCACCCTTCCGGGAACGGTGGGTCGAGGGTTCTGTTTCCCTTTGGGAAATAGTGGCACATGGATATTTTAAAAATATCCGCAAAAAAATTTAAACCGGAGTTTTTTCAAAGAGAAAACTCCAGGATAAAAAGCTGTGAAACAGTTTTTTATCAGGCATGGAAGCCGCGGCGCGAACCCGTCGATGACGGCGGCGCCGGAAAAGCCAAAGGAGTGAATATATGATAATTAATCACAACTTAAGTGCAATGTTTGCCGACAGGTCCCTCAAGGTTACCCAGACTTTCCTGGATAAAAATATGGAGAAACTGTCGAGCGGACTGCGCATCAACCGCGCCGGTGATGATGCTTCGGGACTCGCAGTTTCTGAAAAATTGCGCGCGCAGATTCGTGGTTTGAACCAGGCGTCTACAAACGCCCAGAATGGCATCTCATTCATTCAGACTACTGAAGGTTATCTGCAGGAATCTGAAGATATTGTCCAGCGTCTCCGTGAATTGGCGGTACAGTCGGCTAACGGTATTTATACCGAAGAAGACCGCATGTACATCCAGATTGAAGTTTCAGCATTGGTTGACGAAATCGACAGAATAGCGTCTCACGCGCAATTCAACGGGATGAATCTTTTAACTGGCCGCTTCGGCAGGCCCATCGGCGAAAACGTGGTTACAGCGTCCATGTGGCTCCATATCGGCGCTAACATGGATCAGAGAGAACAGGTGTTTATCGGCACTATGACAGCGAAGGGTATTGGTATCCGCAATGTCGGTGACGAAACTTTTATTTCATTGTCCGCATCGGACGATGCCAACCGTGCCATTGGAACCCTTGACAGAGCGTTGAAGATCATCAATAAGCAAAGAGCTGATCTTGGCGCCTATCAGAACCGCCTTGAGCATGCAGTACGCGGCCTTGATGTTGGCGCTGAAAACATGCAAGCTTCTGAATCCCGCATACGTGATACTCACATGGCGAACGAGACGGTAAACTACACCAAGAACATGATCCTTACACAATCAGGTACAGCTATGCTGGCGCAGGCCAATCAAAGAGGTCAGGCAGTTCTACAGCTCTTACAATAAATAAATAAGAGACGTCTCTCGGAAAGGCGCCTGACCACTGCCCGGAGTATCCGGGTTAGAATGTGGTCAGGCTTCTTTTTTTATGTTAAAAATCAACCTAATTATTCATAAAAAAAAATTCTACATTTAAGTATTCAGGCATATATAGCCATATTAAGACATTCAAGGTATAGTTTATTCACAGGGGATTATTATGAAACGTTTTATAATGTTTTTTTCACTTTTTATACTGGTATTAACGGGCGCCGCGGCGCAAGCGGCGGAATTAACATTTACTTTTACACGTCAGAGCGGTTCAGCCAGTAACCAGTACGCGGTCTGGATCGAAGACGCGCTGGGCAATTATATAAAGACGCTTTCCGCCACGCGTTATACTGCTAACGGCGGATATAAAGTAAGGCCGTCATCGGTTCCGCAATGGGTTAAGAAATCCGGCCTTTCCGGTTTTTCAAAATCCCAGGTCGACGCGGTAACATCCGCGACTCCGAGAAACGGAAATGTCATCTGCCGGTGGGACGGCACGGACAGTAAGGGCGCGGCGGTTCCTGCGGGAGCGTATGTTTTAATACTGGAAGGAACTCTCCGTAACGATAACCAGGTTTATTACCGCGCGCCGTTCAGAGCAGGGCAGGGCGCGGCAGCCGCCCCGGTTAGCGTTGAGTATACCGGCCCCGGCGCGGAAAAAGAAAAATCCATGATTAGCGATGTGAAGGTCAGGGTTCTCCGGTAGTCAGGCGTTAATTAGTATCGTCAAATTCAAAGGCGGCGTCCGTTATTAGTTTTTGACCGGACGAGTCGTCCGGTACGGACTCGACTTTATTCAGGGCCTTGTTGATGGCTCTGGTTCGCACCCCTACGTCTTTGGCAAGCGTATTGCTTGCGGTATCAATTTGATCCTTTACTTTTACCAGTACTTTTTCGAAGTTGCCAAATTCCTTTTTAATGCCGCTTAACAGTTCACGGATAAGGCCTGTGTTTTTATCGACAGCGATACTGTTAAAGCCCACGCGCAGGGCGTTTAGCAAAGCGGCAAGCGTTGAAGGCCCGGTTACTATTATTTTATATTCCCTGCGGATACCTTCAAGCAGTCCGGGATTGCGTACCACTTCGGCGTATTCGCCTTCAAAGGGCAGGAACATAATCGCGAAGTCGGTTGTACCTGGCGGGTCGATATATTTTTCGTAGATATCTTTGGCAAAATTTCTAACGGTGCGCGCGAAAACCTTCAACGCGTCTTCAACCGCTTTTTTATCGGCGTCATTATACGCGTCAGCAAGCGTTTCATAGGCGTTGGCCGGTAGCTTTGAATCGATTGGCAGCCATATCGTTTTATCAGGATTTTCCCTGCCGGGGATTTTCACCGCGAATTCAACAATGTCGTTACTGCCGGTTTTTGTTTTAACGTTTTTATCGTATTGATTGGGATGCAGTATTTCCTCAAGTATAGCGCCAAGCTGGTATTCGCCAAGAACGCCCTTAGTCTTGACGTTAGTCATGACTTTTTTCAGGTCGCCGACATCAGAAGCGAGGTTTTGCATTTCACCGACGCTTTTATTCACAAGCTCCAGCTGCTGCGATACCTGTTTGAACGAAGCTCCAAGACGCGCCTCGAGTGTTTTCTGCAGTTTTTCATCAACAGTTTCCCGCATCTTTTCAAGTTTCCTCTCGTTCCCTTCCTGAATCTCGGTTAATTTTTTTTCCACTGCGCCGCGGTTCTTTTCAAGCCCTTCCCTTGTTTCTCTGGTCAGAGCATCGACTTTTAATGATGATTTTTCCTCGAACATCCGCAGTGAAGAGGCAAGCTCGTCCCGGTTAATTTTTGACGATGCGGCGATAGATTCCTGGATAGACTGAATTTTCGTATCAACTACTCTTATAAATTGCGTAATTGTGGACGACAGATTTTCAGAAACCTTCATAAGCGAACTGGTTAATTCACCGCGGTTTTGCCCGAATTTTACTTCCAGGTCATTGCGAATACCCGCTTCGTTTTTATCGAGCCTGTTATCGTATTCAAGGAGTTTATGAAGAATCTGCTCCTGCGGGTTCTGTTTGTTTTTATTTAGCAGTAAAATTATAAAGATAAACTGGATTAAAACAAGAACAAGGATGATGAATTGGATAATAAAGCTTATATTCATATTGCAATTATGCCTGTTTGGAAGGCGGCGGTCTATATACCGGATTACAAATAGTAAAATTTGTAGACATTTTTTCCAATTTTGTATTATAATATACATATAAGGAATGATAAAATGAGATTATTAACCAGATCTGATTTTGACGGTCTTGCCTGCGGAGCCCTTTTGGTATATTTGGGCTTAATTGACGATTGGAAATTCGTGCATCCAAAAGATATTCAGGATGGACTTATTGATGTATCCGATAATGATATTTTGGCAAATGTTCCATATATGAAGGGCTGTAAACTCTGGTTTGATCATCATTCAAGCGAAAGCGAGCGTCTGGGCGGGGGAGCTTATTTTGAGGGTGTTTCCAAATCCGCTCCCAGCTGCGCCCGTGTGGTGTATGAATATTACGGCGGTGACGCTAAATTCGGGTGTTTTGCTGAAATGATACATTATGTCGATAAAGTCGATTCCGGCAACCTTACCTCGGGCGAAATACTTGATCCCAGGGGCTGGATTCTTCTTGGTTTTATCATGGATCCGCGCACCGGTCTCGGACGTTTCCGTAATTTCACAATCAGCAATTACGAGTTAATGAAAATTCTGGCTAAAGCCTGCGCCGAAAAAACAATAGACGAAATTCTCCTGATGCCTGATATCAAGGAACGTCTGGATCTTTATTACGAGCAAACAGATCTTTTTAAGGATATGATAAAGAAGTACGCCAGAACAGACGGTAAAACCATCGTCGTCGATCTTCGTAATGTTGATACGATTTATGCCGGTAACCGTTTCCTGCTCTATACCTTATTCCCCGAGCAGAATATTTCAATCTGGATTGTGGACGGAAAAAATAAAAGCAATGTGGCAATTACAATAGGTTACAGCATTATTAACAGAGGCGCTGTTATTGATGTCGGCTCGATGCTGCTTCATTACGGCGGCGGCGGTCATCGCCAGGTTGGCACCTGTCAGGTATCCCGCGAAGACGCTGATAAAGTCATAACGGAAATAATGGACAAGATCAGGTAAATATTTTGTCAGGCAAAGAGACATATATACCGCTAAAAGAAATATTATCACAGGGGGATAATGCCGGGTTAAGCAGGGAATATGTTGATATCATGCTGCAGGATGATATTCCCGTAGTTTGTGTTAATCAGGATACATCGAAAAGCCGCAAAATGCCGTTTAAAGTTATGTATAATAACAAAACCGCGTTCTGGCAGCAGGGAGGCGGTTGGACATATTCCATTTCCAGTATAGATCTGGATAAAGTTAAGGAAAAACTGGTTGCCAGACCCGGCAACTGGGAAAAAGAACAGCCTAAAAAATCAAAACCGGAAATTACAAAACAGACGGTTAAAGATCAGGGTTTTGGCAAAAAATATGACGATATCGCCTCAATGTCAACCGAACAAAAAATTAGCCATCTTAATCTGCAAAAAACAAAGTTAAACGATTTATTCGTGAAAAAAGCGAGAGACAGGGAAATAATCGCCGAAGCCCTTGTTGAATCCACGAGCGATGCCGCGATTATTAACCATATCGCGCTGGAAGAAGCGATGCGTTTGGGTGATGATGAGGCAAAAAAACAAACCCAGGAACTGGTGGATTCAACGCATGAAATGGTAAAATCATCGACATATCTTTTTTCCGAGGATGTATTCAGCGACGAGCTGGTGAACGAACTGGTGGAAAAATCAAACGGTACAATTGTACAGCATATGACCAGGGTGTTCCTGAACGGGATTGCTTTTCTTTCATATTACAATAAACTTGTCTCATCATCAAGCGCCATAAATAAAATACGGATTTCTTTCGCGGCGAAGTACCGTGAATATTATCAAAGCCTGCTTCCCCACATTCCCCCGGGGAATTTTACCCTTGAGCGTGTTTTCTACAAGGGCATGGCGGCGATACCGCCTGATCTTTTTCATAAATGGAGCGTCGGGTTTTTAATTCATGATATAGGAAAAGCCACCGCGGTGGAGTATCACGAGGGCGAATCGGAATATAACCGTGACGTTGTAATCGAGCATGTAAAAATCGGTTATAAATCAGTCATGAACAAAACAAATTACCCTGTTGAAGCCAGCCTTATTACGGGATTTCATCATGAATACTACGGTGACGTTTCAGGTTACGGATATTTCCGCGCTTATCTTGAACAGTATAAAAAAGAGTATCCCGATGTTAAACAGGAGTATTGCATTACGTACGAACTTGAGCCTATTTTGGGATACCGGGCGCTTGCCTATTTTCCCGCCAAGGTTCTGGAAATTGTCGACGTGTACGACAGTATAACTGATCCCAACCGGGCTTACCGCGAGCCGGTGAATCAGACGGAAGCGCTTGCTTTGATGCGCTCGGAATTCATCGAGAAAAGACACAAGATAGATCCTGTAATTTTCGATATTTACGAAGCGTTTATTATGGATAAAATTCATCTATAAATTTTCACACGAAGACACAAAGAGTGATATGATCAATAAGAGATAAGAAGCAAAAATAACCGTCTTATACTCTATATTTCCATAAGCTGAAAAGGCTTACCGGAGTACCCTCTGGAGCCTTATTAGAGAGCGCACCAGCCGCTTACCGGAGGGTGCGCTATTCGCTTTTTGGTGAAATGCCGACGGAGCAAAAAAAGTGGTGACACCATCGCGTGGTTTGCTTTTTTATCATAGGCGTTCATAAGCGCGGACGCGGGCGGTTAACTAAGCGGGAGAGGCGAAAAAACTGCCATTTCAGGTATTCGGTGAAATTGGAAGTTATTTAAGTATCCACACTTTTTTTCTTTTCTTCTTATTCCTTTTTATTCCCTGTTCACAAACACCGCCATAAACTCGCCGCGTTTTTTCACCTCGAATTTCCGGTAAATGCTGGCAATATGGCTCTTGGCGGTAGCTGTGGAAATACAAAGGCGTGTTCCAATTTCTTCGGCTCCCAACCCTTCGTTCACCAGTAAATCGGCGACATCTCGTTCACGTTTGGAAAGTCCATGCTCCAGGAAAATATTTTCAAGATTAACCGGAATAGCCGTTTTTTGAACCGGCTCCGTTATTGCAGACAGAGGAATTTGCGGCGGCGTTTTCGGAAATAACACCCTAAAAGATAAAAGTGTAAAAACGGCAGCTGTTACCAGTATAAACAAAACCGTGTATTCCCTGCCGTTAGGTAAAAATTGGCCGGTTAATATTGAGCCGGCGATAGAAGAAACGTTGGTAAACAAAATCACCGCCGCCGCGCCGTAAAACCAAAATCTTCCGGCGTAATGTTCCATTACCGCGGCAGTAAAAACAACCCATATTGAAAAATGAACAATAGACGCAAGAGTGCCTATCAACATATTGAAGCGGGACTCATCAAACAACGGCAGACAGGCAAGAAGAATAAACGCGGCAACTACCGCGGGAAGATACCAGCGGAAAAAACGGCGCATAGACCGCCCCGACAGTAAAGCGCATAACAGTACCGCAATTACCACCGCCGGAATAAACGGCCGGAAAGCTTGCGGATTAAGGTTTACCACAGGCTGTAGCCGCGATTCCAGCCCCGCGTTAAGAAAATGAAAAATAGCCGAAAGACTGACCAGCCGTATAATCACCTTCCAGTCAGTTACAGGAAGTGATTGGAGGGAAGTGGAATGATTTACTGATATAGTATCCTTTGTCAAAAAGATAATGCACATAACAGCGCTTATCCCCGCTCCCGCAAAACACCACTTAACAATGTTGAACACAATGGCAACAGTCGTGTACGGATCGGCAGTTTTCAACAGCGTCATTAAATAATTACGCGCTATAACAGCGCCCATGAGGGCAATGGTAAAAAATAGCGGGCAAAACTTGTTCGTCCGGTTTTCGCCGCCGCAAACTTGTTTTGTGATGTTTCCCTCATCAGTCCAGGTAAGAAAAAACAGCCCGGCAGCCATTGGATACATCATACCCGCAGTAATCGCCATACCAAAAAGAATCAAGCCGGAAGAGCCAAGTCATGCGTCCACGCCCATTGACCGGATACCAAAATGGGTAAGAATTACCGCTAGAATAAACCCAATCGGGCGTATATACCTGTTTTTCATGCTTTCCGCTGGTTTTTTATTGCTTGTAGTTTTTGGCAACGGTAAAAAAAGGGGGCAGAGAACCGCGCTTAAAACAATCCCCGCAAAATTCAACAGATATACCCACAGCATCCTTCCTCTGGGAGCCGAAGGCAAAAAGTCGGTCAATGCGTAAGCTAACTGCATACCCGTAAAAATACATACCAAAGACAAAAATGACGTAATCCTGGGCAATGGCAGGGACATTTTCATTTCGCTTTATAGTATAATATTTTAATAAAAAATACACCTTTAATATGATTTTCTCCTATAGTATTTATAAAAATCATCCTTTCGTATGATGTTTTTCCCATTTTTTTATAAAAATCATACTTTAGTTGAATATACAAATGAATTTTCCTTATCCAAAATAAAATTACTGATTGAAGGAGGTCAGTAAGATTATGAAGAAAAGACAGTTTATAGCTTTTATTTTGGCAGTTTTCACCGTAACCATTACTTTGGTTTTTGGCGGCTGCGACACCGGAACCAATACATCAGGCGGTGGAGGCAGTACCTCAACCGGCGGCACCAATGGCAGGGATACCAATACCCCAGGTGGCGGCAGCCAACCAGCCGGCGGCGGAACTGCCGCCAACCCTTACCGCATTTCCAGTAAGGCGGACTTTATGGCGATAAGCGGAGGAGTAGGCACGAACGGAAAGTATTACCGGCTTGAAGCCGATCTTGTTGGAACGGAAAGCATCAGTGAACCTCTTGGAAACGCTTCCAATAAACGCTTTATCGGGCACTTTGACGGCAACGGTCATACCGTGAACCTGAACATTACCGGAAACCATCAAAGTGCAGGACTCTTCGCCGCTATAGGCGGCGGGATAGGGACTATTCCGGCAGGCGCCGGATGGTTTAATAATGCCGGGACGGTAAAAAACCTCATCCTTACCGGCACAGTGAATGTAAGCGGGAGTAACGTAGAATATGCCGGCGCTGTGGCGGGTGATATTGCCGATATCGGATCATCCATCAGGGGAATAGCAAGCTCCGTAATAATAACTGTCAGCGGGCCTTCCGCCGCTAGCGCCGGAGGTATAGCCGGCGCTGCCGGCAGCGGACAGGACGTATCTGTAGAGATTGAGAATTGTTACTCCACCGGAAACGTTAGTATCACAAACACCTCGGGCGGATCGGTTAACGCGGGAGGAATTACCGGATACTGCGCCGCGGCAACAATACGGTACTGCCGGGCATCGGGCGTTATAACGGCAAGCGCCTCCTCCGGCGGTATCCCCGGTTATTCAGGCAGTATATTCGGTTCCAGCAGTCTCAAGACCACGGGCAGCTATTGCGTTGCTCTCTCTCCGTCCGTTTCAGGCGACAACCCTGTGAATCTTAGCGGGGTGATGATGGGCGGTACTTTCCGCGTAGGCTCTTCGTTCGGAACGCTTGACAACAACTACGCCAACAGTGCGATGACGGTTAATGGCTCCGCGAGCAGCGACAATGTCCTTTCAGGCGGGAACGGCGGCGCGGCAACGCTGGCTGCCGCCGAAGCGGCTGACTGGTGGCGGAACACTGCCGGGTGGTCAGGCAAGTTCGGAACAAGCGAGGCCGCACCCTGGAAGTGGGACAGTAACAGCAAGCGGCCTGTATTATGGTTTGAATAAACACATATTGAAAAAAATACAAACTAAAATAATATGGGGGAAACAATAAAACATGGCAGGAAAAACATTATTCCAATCCTGTTTATCATATCCTTTATCATTGTTTTGCTTGTATCTTTTTATGCCAATTCGCTTATCTCTTTTTCCATGCGTACTATGGAATACAATATTAAACAACGTTTGATTGCCGAGAGTAGAAGACTGGCTAATTTGATCAGCCCTGAAGAATTGGATAAATACCGCAATGTGGAAGATATGGAACTGCCTGAATATCATGCTTTACGTCAACGACTGCTTGATTTTTCCCATGAAGCCGATGTTCTGTATGCTTATTATTT